>CAYRGZ010000007.1:0-9184 GCA_964423785.1 uncultured Desulfobulbia bacterium | reverse complement strand
GCGCGGCCGAAGCAGCCGCAAAGGCCAAGGCGGAGGAAGAAGCCCGCAAGCGGGCCGAGGAAGAGGCGGCCAAAAAGGCAGAAGAGGAAAAGAAGGCCGCCGAGGAAGCCGCCAAGAAGGCCGAAGAGGAACGTCGCGCGGCCGAAGCAGCCGCAAAGGCCAAGGCGGAGGAAGAAGCCCGCAAGCGGGCTGAGGAGGAAGCGGCCAAAAAGGCGGAAGAGGAAAAGAAGGCCGCCGAGGCGGCCAAGGCCGCGGCTCCGTCCGCACCGGCCGCTTCCGCCGAGGTACCGCGCCTCGCCGTCGAAGAGACGCCGCTTGCCGAGCGGGGCAGCAAGATCCCGGAAGATCACTACAAGCAGGCCTGCACCGGCACCATTCGCGAGGTCAACCTCGGCAGCGACGATAAGCCCTTCGTGGTCGGCGGCGCCGCCACCCTGCCGTTCCACCTCTTCGAGGGCGAGGGTGGCAACCCGCCGCGCATCGCTATGGAGGTGCTGGATATCGCCCCCACCGAGTGGCCCGAACCCCTGGCGCGCCATTTCCAGGACGTGTTCGACGATCCGGTGGCCTGGGCCGAGAAATGCGTCAAGACCTACAACGCCGAGGCCCTGTGTATTTCGCTCGTCGGCACCGACCCCAACGGCGCCAACAAGCCGGCCGCCGAATCGGCCAAGATCGCTGCCGACATCATCGGTGCGGTGGACGTGCCGGTCATCGTCTGGGGTTGCGGCAACGCCGAAAAGGACACCGAGTCCCTGCGGGAGATCACCGCGCTGGTCAACGACAAGCGGGTGTGCCTGGCGCCGCTCACCGATACCAACTTCCGGTCCCTGGGCGCCACGGCCATGGCCTTCGGCCATCCGGTGGTCGCCTCGTCGCCCATCGACGTCAACCTGGCCAAGCAGCTCAACATCCTGCTCGAGAACCTCGGCATGGGACTCGACAAGGTCCTCGTCGATCCGTCCATCGGTGCCTTGGGCTACGGTATCGAGTACACCTACTCGGTCATGGAACGGATCCGGCTCGCCGCCCTCACCCAGCAGGACGACAAGTTGCAGGTGCCCTTCATCTGCAACCTCGGTCGGGAAGTCTGGAAAACCAAGGAGACCCGCCTGCCGAGCGACGACATGCTCGGCGACCAGGAGACCCGCGGCATCATGATGGAGGCGATCACCGCCTCGTGCATGCTGCTTGCCGGCGGCGAACTCCTGATCATGCGGCATCCGCGCGCCATTGCCCTCACCAAGGCCCTGATCGACGGCATGCGCGCCTGATAGAGAGGGAACGAGAAACCGGTTTCACCGCAAAACAACAAGCACACGAGGAGTTCACCCCATGTCACGCATAATCTGTTCGGCCGCCATCCGGGGCGCTCACAAGATCGTCGATATGGCCGAGGAGAAGTACGAGGCGGCACTCGCCAAGTACGGACCCGACCAGGAGGTCGCCTTCCCCAACACCGCCTACTTTCTGCCCATCATCTACTCGATGCTGGGCGCCAAGGTGACGAAACTCGGCGATATGAAGGAGATCTTCCAGGAATGCCGCAAGCTGCTGCCGCCGGAAGTCTCCGACAGCCTGTGGCTGCCGTACCTGGCCCCGGCCCTGGACGCCGGCATGGCGACCTTTTTCGCCGAGGAGATGTTCGAGGCCATCCGCTACCTGGAGGAACCGAACTTCTATACCAAGACCGAGGACCCGCTGGCCGACAACATCTGGCTGGGCGCGGCGGACGACGTCATCTTCCGTAAGCGCGGCGTCGAATTCGTGGACGGCACCGCGCCGGGATTCGCCGCCATCATGGGGGCGCCGCCAACCAAGGAGATCGCCAGCAAGATCGCCCTGGAGCTGCAGGAGAAGAACCTCTACATCTTCATGCACGACCAGACCGACGGCGTGCACATGGCCAAGCAGCTCCTGGACAACGATGTCCAGATCGGCTGGAACACCCGGCTGGTTCCCTTCGGGCCCTCCTACACCACGGCGGTGTTCGCCATCGGCTTCGCCTGTCGGGTGGCGCTCGCCTTCGGTGGTATCCAGCCTGGCGACTACAAGGGCAACCTCCTCTACAACAAGGACCGGACCTTTGCCTTCGTCATGGCCTTCGGCCCGGTTTCCGACGAGTGGTACGCCAACGCCGCCGGTGCCATCAACTGGGGTTTCCCGACCATCTCCGACTGGGATATTCCCGAGGTGCTGCCCACCGGTATCTGCACCTACGAGCACGTGGTCTCCAAGGTGCCCCACGACGAGATCGTCCAGAAGGCCATCGAGGTGCGTGGCCTCAAGGTGACGGTGTCGAAGATCGATATCCCCTTGGCCTACGGTCCCGCCTTCGAGGGTGAGCGCATCCGCAAGGACGATCTTTACATGGAGTGCGGCGGCGGCCGCACCTCGGCGGTGGAGGTCCTGGTCTCCAAGGAGATGCACGAAGTGGAAGACGGCCTGGTCACGGTGGAGGGACCGGACATCAAGGATATCAAGGAAGGCGACAAGCTGCCGCTCGCCATCCTGGTCGAGGTGGCGGGGCGCGAGATGCAGTCCGACTTCGAGCCGATCCTCGAACGCCAGTTCCACCATCTCATCAACTACATCCAGGGCATCATGCACATCGGCCAGCGCAACATCATGTGGTTGCGGGTCGGCAAGGCCGCGGTGGAGAAGGGCTTCTCCTTCGAGCATATCGGCAAGGTGTTGCACGGCAAGCTGCACCAGGAGTTCGGCGCCATTCTCGACAAGGTGCAGGTCAAGATCTACACCGATCCCGACAAGGTCGAGGAGGTGCAGGAGCTGGCCCGCAAGGTGTACGCGGAGCGCGACGAACGCCTCGGTTCCATGACCGACGAGTCCGAGGACATCTTCTACTCCTGTACCCTGTGCCAGTCGTTCGCGCCCAGCCACGTCTGCGTCATCACCCCGGAACGGGTCGGCATGTGCGGCGCCTACAACTGGCTGGACGGCAAGGCCTCCTACCAGATCAACCCCACCGGCCCCAACCAGCCCATCGAGAAGGGCGAGTGCCTGGACGAGAACCTGGGTGTGTTTTCCGGCATCAACGAGTTCGTCGCCCAGGCGTCGCGGGGCGCGGTCACCGAGCTTTCCTGCTACTCGCTCATGGTCAATCCGATGACCGCCTGCGGCTGTTTCGAGGCCATCGCCGCCATGCTGCCCCAGTGTAACGGCATCATGATCGTCAACCGCGACTATCTCGGCATGACGCCTTCCGGCATGAAGTTCACTACCCTGGCCGGTATGACCGGCGGCGGTGCCCAGACCCCGGGCTTCATGGGGGTCTCCAAGCACTATCTCACCAGTAAGAAGCTCTTCAAGGCGGAAGGCGGCCTGAAACGGGTAGTCTGGATGCCGAAGATGCTCAAAGACGAGCTGGAAGAAAAGCTGCGGGCCCGCTGCGAGGAAGAGGGCATGCCGGAGCTGTTCGACATGATCGCCACCGAGGAGAACGGCACCACCGAGGAGGAGGTGCTCAAGTTCCTGAAGGAGAAGGGACATCCGGCCCTGGAGATGGAGTCGGTGGTCTGATATCGATTTCGACCGGAATTTTTCTAGCTTGGAGGACATACAATGGCGTTAACCGGGATTCAGATTCTCAAGATGCTGCCGAAGACCAACTGCGGTGATTGCGGCATCCCGACCTGTCTCGCCTTCGGCATGAAAGTGGCCGCCGGCCAGATGTCCATCGATGCGTGCCCGCATGTCAGCGACGAGGCCAAGGCGACCATCGGTGAGGCCTCGGCCCCGCCGATCCGCACCATCAAGCTCGGCGGCGGCGACAACGAACTCGCCCTGGGCGGCGAGACCTGCCTCTACCGGCACGAAAAGCGGTTCGAGCATCCTACCGGTATCGGGGTGTTGGTTTCCACCGGCATGGCGGCCGACGACATCGACGGCCGCATCCAGCGATTCAATTCGCTGCGCTACGAGCGGGTCGGCGTCATGATGCAGGCCGACATCATTGCGGTCAAGGACGAGGGTGGCGACCAGCAGGCCTTTGTCGGGCTGGTGGAAAAGGTGCTGGACGGCGCCAAGGACGCCAAGCTCGTCTTGATGAGCGATTCGGCCGACAATCTCGCCGCCGCCGCCAAGGCATGCGGTGATCGTAAACCGTTGCTCTACGGTGCCACGGCCGACAATGCGGACAGCATGGCCAAGGTTGCCCAGGAAACCGGCTGTCCCCTGGCGGTGGCCGGCAAGAATCTCGACGACACCATCGCCATCAGCGAACAGCTTCAGCAGGCCGGCTGCAAGGACCTGGTCCTCGATACCGGCGCCCGCACCGTGCGTGCTGCCTTCGAGGACAACGTCGTCGCGCGGCGGGCCGCCATCGGCAAGAAGTACAAGCCGCTGGGATTCCCGACCATCACCTTCCCCTGCGAGATCACCGACGATCCCCTGATGGAGGCCATGGTCGCATCGGTGCTCATCGCCAAGTACGCCGGCATCGTCATCCTGTCCGACCTGCAGGGCGATACCCTCTTTCCGCTGCTCCTCGAACGGCTCAACATCTACACCGATCCGCAGCGGCCCATGGTGGTTCAGGAGGATATCTACCCGATCAACGGTCCGTCCGAGGATTCGCCGGTGCTCATCACCTGCAACTTCTCGCTCACCTACTTCATCGTTTCCGGCGAGGTGGAGGGCTCCAAGGTCCCCACCTGGCTGCTGATCAAGGATACCGAGGGGTTGTCGGTCCTGACCGCCTGGGCGGCCGGCAAGTTCGGCGCCGACCTCATCGCCCAGTTCATGAAGAAGTCGGGCATCGCGGACAAGGTCAAGCACCGCGAGCTCATTATTCCGGGCTATCTCGCCACCATCAAGGGCGAGCTGGAAGAGGAGCTGCCCGACTGGACCATCACCATTGGGCCGCGGGAGGCCGGCCATCTGCCCGCCTTCCTGAAGGAATGGCGGCCGGCGGCCTGAAAACGATCATCGTGAGCATATACCGGGAGCATCCTCTGGCGGGTGCCGCCCGATTTTTATAGATCATGACCGAGATTGCATTGACCATAGACGGGCGCCCGGTGTCGGCGTCCGAGGGGGAGACCATTCTCGTCGCGGCCCGGCGGGCCGGAATCACCATTCCGACTCTGTGCCACGTCGACGGCAAACACCCGGACAAGCCGTGCGGCCTGTGCGTGGTGAAGGTCGAGGGTCAGGAAGAGCCGGTGCTCGCCTGCCGGACCGAGGTGGCCGAGGGTATGACGGTGGATACCGCCGCCCCGGAGGCGGAAGCGCTACGCAAGGAACGGCTGGCGGCGCTCTGCGAGACCCACTTCGGCGACTGCAAGGCGCCCTGTAACCTCACCTGTCCGGGCCAGATCAACGTCCAGGGCTACATCGCCCACGTGGCCAAGCGCCAGTATGCCGAGGCCGTCCGGCTGATCATGGAACGCAACCCGTTCCCCTTTTCCGTCGGCCGGGTCTGCCCGCGCTTCTGCGAGACCCGCTGCCGCCGGATCCTGGTGGACGAGCCGGTATCCATCAACCATCTGAAACGGTTCGTGGCCGACTGGTGCATGACCAACCGGGTCGATCTGCGCATCCCGCGCGAGCCGGCCACCGGCAAGCGGATCGCGGTCATCGGCGGTGGTCCGGCCGGGCTCACCGGCGCCTTCTTCCTGGCCCGCAAGGGCCACGATGTCACGGTATTCGAGGCCAATCCGAAACTCGGCGGCCTGCTCCGCTACGGCCATCCCGAGTACAAGATCCCGAAGGACGTTCTCGACTACGAGATCGGCCAGATCCTGCGGCTCGGCATTGCGGTGCGGCTCAATCAGCGATGGGGCGAGGACTTCACCCTGCAGAGTCTGAAGGACGAGGGGTACGACGCCATTCTCGTGGCCACCGGCACACCGGTGGACGAGACCCTGGACCTGCCCGGCTGCGCTCTCTCTAACGTCATTCCCGCCACCCGCTTCCTGCGCGATATCAACGAGGGCGTCAAGCGGGACTACGGCCGGTCGGCCGCCGTATTCGGCGGCAACAATATCGCCATGGAGGTGGCCCGGTCGCTGCTCCGCTGCGGGGTCGAGCAGGTGACCGTCATCTACCCGCGCGCCCAGACCGAGATGCCGGCCAACCAGCGCAACATCCGCGAGGCGGAGCAGGAAGGAGTGCAGTTCCTGCTCATGGCCTCGCCGATCAACTTCAAGGACGAGGGCGGCAGTATCGACGTCGAACTCATCCGCATGAAGCTCGGCGAGCCGGACAAACGGGGCATCCGGCACCCAGAGGCCATCCCCGGCTCCAACGTCCATATCAAGGTCGATACCGTGGTGGTCTCCCAGGGCCTTTCCGCCTGCAAGGACCACTTTGCCGGCGGCGAACTGGAACGGACCCTGGAATTGACGCCGAAGAACAACCTGAAGGCCAATCCCCGCACCGCGCTCACCAACCATGCCGGCGTCTACGCCGCCGGCGACGTCACCTCGGGGCCGCGGTCGGTGATCCAGGCGGTGGTGGCGGCCCGGCGGGCGGCGGAAAGCATCCATGCCGACCTGATGGGCACGACGAAGCCGGTGGAAAGCCGCTTCAACTTCACCCGGGGCAAGAGTTTCGATAACGTCGATCTGCGCAACTTCTCTGGCATCGCCATCAAGTTGCGCGAAAAGATGCCGGCCCGGCCGCCGGAGACCGCCATCCAGGATTTCGACGAGATCAAGCTCGGTTTTTCCGAGAAGATGGCGCTGACCGAGGCGCGCCGCTGCCTGTCTTGTGGCTGTACCGCCTACGACCGCTGTGACCTCAAGCGGCTGGCCATCGAGCACAAGCTCGATCCCACCAAGACCGGCATGGGCAAGAAGCCGATCTACGACAAGGACACCAGCCACCCGGCCATCGTCGTCGATCTGAACAAGTGTATCTACTGCCAGCGTTGCCAAACCGTCTGCCCGTACGACGCCCTGGAACTCGCCGCCGAATCCTTCGATGAGAAGGGGAGGGCGCAGGGAATCACCCTGCGGTTCAACGAGCGGTGCATCTCCTGCGGCAAGTGCGTGGATCACTGCTCTACCGGTGCGCTGAACAAGAAGGATCAGATCATCCCCATCGTCAACGAAGAGGTGCGACTGGTCCGCTCCACCTGCCCGTACTGCGGCACCGGCTGCCAGATCGTCTTTAAGGTCAAGGGCAATACGATCGTCGAGGTGACCGCCGACCCGGATATGCCGCCCAACTACGGTGATCTCTGCGTCAAGGGCCGGTTCGCCTTCCACTTCATCCAGCACCCGGAGCGGCTCACCAAGCCGCTGGTGCGGCGCGGCGGCCAACTGGTGGAGACCACCTGGGACGATGCCCTGAACACGGTGGCCAAGCGGTTCTTTGACATCAAGGCCATGTACGGGGCCGATGCCATCGCCGGCTTCAGTTGCGCCCGGGCCACCAACGAAGAAAACTTTCTCATGCAAAAATTCATGCGGACAGCGATCGGAACCAACAATATCGATCACTGTGCGCGGCTCTGACACGCTCCGACGGTGGCCAGTTTGGCCATCACCTTCGGCAGCGGCGCGATGACCAACAACATCGCCGATACCAAGAAGACCGATCTCTTCCTCATGATCGGTTCGAATCCGGATACCAGCCATCCGATCATCGGTCTGCGCATCCACCAGGCGGTTGACCGGGGGGCGAAGCTCATCGTCGTCGATCCCCGGCGTACCAAGTTCGCCGAACGGGCCGATCTGTGGCTGCGGATCAAGCCGGGAACCGACGTTGCGCTCCTCAACGCGATGATGCACGTCATCATCGAAGAGGAGTTGTGGGACAAGAAATACGTCGAAGAGCGGACCGAGGATTTCGAGGAACTCAAGAAGGTGGTCGCCAAGTATCCGCCCGAGGAGGCGGAGAAGATCACCGGTATTCCGGCGGACCAGATCCGCCAGGCGGCCCGTATGTACGCCGCGCCCGGCCGACACGCCACCTACCACGGCATGGGGATCACCCATTACGTGACCGGCACCGACCGGGTGAAGTCGATCGCCAACCTGGCCATGCTGTGCGGCAAGGTCGGTGTCGAAGGCGGCGGCTGCAATCCCCTGCGGGGGCAGAACAACGTCCAGGGCGCCTGCGACATGGGTGCCCTGTTCAACACCCTGCCGGGCTACGGAGGGCTGTCCAACGACGAACTCTTCGACAAGTACGAAAAACTCTGGAAGGTGAAGTTGCCGCGGCGCCCCGGCAAGCCGTCCACCGAGGTGTGGGAGAACATCTTCAAGGGCGATATCCGGGCCCTGTACGTCTTCGGCGAGGACCCGGCGGTGGCCGATCCCAACATCTCCCACGTCCAGGAGGCCTTAGAGAAGCTCGATTTCTTGGTGGTCCAGGATCTCTTCCTCACCGAGACGGCCAAGATGGCCGACGTGGTGCTGCCGGCCGCCTGCTATGCCGAAAAAGACGGCACCTTCACCAGCACCGAGCGGCGGGTTCAGCGGGTGCGCAAGGCGGTGGAGCCGCCGGGCGAGGCCAAGCCCGATTGGTGGATCTTCTGTGAGCTGGCCAAGAAGATGGACTACGAGATGCACTACGAGTCGGCCGAGGAGATCTTCGAGGAGATTCGGCAGCTCTTGCCCCAGTACGCCGGTATCACCTACGAGCGGCTGGAGGGTCCCGGTCTACACTGGCCGGTGCCGGACGAGAATCATCCCGGCACTCCGGTCCTGCACCTGGAGCGGTTCACCCGCGGTCGGGGACTCTTCGTCCCCGAGGACTACGTGCCGCCCGTGGAACTGGCCGACGACGAGTATCCATTGCAGTTCACCACCGGCCGCGACTACGCCCGCTACAACTTCAGCTCCATGACCGGTAAGACGCCGGAGATCGACATCATAAGCCCGGAATGCCTGGCCGAGGTCCACCCGGACGACGCCGAGCGGTTCGGGATCAAGGAGGGCGATACCATCCGCTTGACCTCGCGGCGCGGCTCGGTGACCCTGCGGGCCACGATCACCGATCGTACCCAGGCCGGAACCATTTTTGCCACCTACAACCACCTGGAGGCCAAGGTGAATATGCTGACCCTGGACGCCCTTGATCGGCTCTCCAGGTCGCCGGAGTACAAGCTGTGCGCCGTCAAGGTGGAGGTGGTTAACTGACTGATTGTTACGAGTCCATCACGATTGATGGCCTCGCACGCCGTGCGAGTCCATCGAGTTCACGGTTTGTAACC
>CAYRGZ010000006.1:0-39404 GCA_964423785.1 uncultured Desulfobulbia bacterium | reverse complement strand
CCGAATTGATGGAATCGCAAAAAGTGCGATTCCATCGAGTTCACGCTTTGTAACCATTTGCAGTATCGTGTCAGACCTGGACCGACTGCGAGTTTTTACGGGATCATCCAAATTGACAGGCAGGCCAATGTGTACTATGGATAGCCGGAAATGACAAGAGGTCACGGTGGGGTATCCCCTGCCTCTTTGCGAAGCCATCATGACCGATGGAGATAAGGAGCCGAATCATGCAGGGCGGAATGATCACGGTCAAGACATCCCGGTCGCGGGAGTTCATTGACGTCACCGGCGAGTTGGCCCGGGCGGTGGCCGCGGCCGGTATCGAGGAGGGAGTGCTGCACGTCTACAACCCGCACACGACCGCCGGGGTGACCATCAACGAGGGGGCCGATCCGGCGGTGCAGCGCGATATCATCGCCGCCCTCGACCGCATGGTGCCGGATATCGGCTTTCAGCACCTGGAGGGCAATTCACCGGCTCACGTCATGGCCTCGCTGGTCGGCAGTTCGGCGACGGTATTCGTCGAGAGTGGCCGCTTGCAGCTCGGCACCTGGCAGAAGATCTTTTTCTGCGAGTTCGACGGTCCCCGGACGCGTAAGCTCAAGTGGCGCCTGGTCGGTTGTAACTGATCACGGGGGCGCCCCGACAAAGACCGAGACCCGCGTCGCATGATGCCGGGTAAGCGAACACAGGGTGCGGCAGATGCGGCGAAGCTCTGCTTTGCCCAACCGGTGGCCGCAAAAGCCAGGGACGGCTTTTGCGACAGACTCAAGAGGCGGCCGATTTGCGCAGGATCTTCAGTTCCCGCTGGCGGACGTAGCGGATGAGGGCGTCTTCTTCCTTGGCGTTCGGTTGGAACTCCACCCCAAAGCAGTAGAGCTTGGCCCGCGGCTTGGGATCGCTGCGCACGATGCGGGCCTTGCGGCAGAAGAGGGTGATCGGGTCCGCACTATCTTCCATCGGCAGCGTGATCATCAGCTCGCCGATTTCCGCTTGGGGCGGAAACTCGATGGGGGTGCGGTGACACATCAAGAGGCCGCCTGCACTGATGTCCTTGACCAGGAAGTCGTCGTAGACCCGGTCTTTGTAGGTGAAGGATACCTTGCTGCCGGTCGGTGCCTCGACTCGGTAATGCTGCCGGCGTTGCAGAATGAAGAATTGGGTTGGGAAGGTGGTGAACAGGGTGTCCTTGGAGGTCGAAACCACCTTGCAGTAGAAGTGGTTCCAGAGGTTCCGTTGGTCCCGGAAGATGACCCGGATCGTCTGGCTGCGGCCCGGCCAGTCCCGCGGCTTGTCGATCTGGAGCCGGGTGTCCGAAAAATCGATCAGGATACAGGGCCCCGACTGGTAGCCTTCATGAACCACGATGATGGGCAGGCGCTCGTCGCGGACCATGGCGAGCTTCTTGGTGATAATCGGCCGGGATTCGGTGTATTCGTACCCGTTGCCGTAGGGAACGAAGCCGATGGCGGCGGCGCTGGAGGCTTGTGGCGGCATGTCTCCGACCAGGATGGTAGACTATGGATGCAAGTGCAATCTGTTTCGGCCTTTCTCGAGATCTCGACGAGCAGTCCCTGAAGCTTTTTCTTCAGAAGTTTGCGGACGAGAACCTGCTCGACGTACTCGTACCGCGCCTCACCGACCGGGAGATCGAACAGGTGGTCACCATGCTGACCGGCCTGATGCGGGCCCATCTGCGGGAGGCGGAGTACCACCGACTCTTCCTCGATGGCTGAGCCCGATTCTCAACTCCAGTGTATCTACTACATTTGTTTTGATGGTGCAAACGGAACCGGTTTGCCGGCCTTTGCTGCGTAATTTTACAACTGATTGGTGACCACGACCATGCGCCACGCTATCATCGGTGATCTGCACAGCTATCTCGACCTGCTTGCCCGGGAGGGCGAACTCCTCACTATCGAGGAACCGGTGGACCCGTATCTGGAGATCGCCGAGATCCACCGGCGGGTCATCGCCCGCGGCGGTCCGGCGTTGCTTTTTACCCGGGTGAAGAACAGCCGTTTTCCGGTGGTCACCAACCTGTTCGGTACCCAGCGCCGGATGGAACTGGCCTTCGGGAACCGAGCCCAGGCGTTCGTGCGCGATGTGGTGCGGTTGGCCGAATCAGCCATGCCACCCCGGCTGGCGACCCTGTGGCAGAATCGCCATCTTTTCGGCCAGATGCGGCGGCTCGGTACGCGCACCGTCCGGCGGGCCCCCATCCTCGATGTCTGCCAGCGGCCGCCGCGGCTCACCTCCTTGCCGATGCTGACCTCCTGGAAAACGGACGGCGGCCCCTTCGTCACGTTGCCCCTGGTCTATACCGAGCATCCCGGCGGTCGCGGCCACAACCTCGGCATGTACCGTATCCAACGGTACGACGACGCAACCACCGGGATTCACTGGCAGATCCACAAGGGCGGCGGCTACCATTACCACGAGGCCGAACGGCGGGGCGAGCCCCTGCCGGTCACCCTGTTCATCGGCGGGCCTCCGGCCCTGATGATGGCCGCCATTGCACCGTTGCCGGAGAATATCCCGGAATTGCTCCTTGCATCCCTGCTCCTTGGCGAAAAGGTGCCCCTGGCCGACGATCCCCTGGGTGGGCATCCCCTCGTGGCGACGGTGGAGTTCGCCGCCAAGGGGGAGGTGCCACCCTTCGAGCGGCGGCCGGAGGGGCCGTTCGGCGATCATTACGGGTATAATTCCCTCACCCACGACTATCCGGTGTTCCATGTCGATCGGCTCTACCACCGCAAGGATGCCATCTATCCGGCCACCGTGGTCGGCCGGCCGAAGCAGGAGGACTTCTTTATCGGCGATTTCTTGCAGGAGCTGCTGTCGCCCCTCTTTCCCCTGGTGATGAGCGGTGTCCGGCAGTTGAAGACCTTCGGCGAGGCCGGATTCCATTGTCTGGCCGCGGCCCGGGTGTACGACCGGTATCCGCGCGAGGCCTTTGCCAGCGGTTTGCGCATTCTCGGCGAAGGCCAGCTGTCGCTCACCAAGTTTCTGATTCTCACCGACGGCGATCTTGACGTGGCCGATTTCGCCAAACTCTGGGTGCACGTCCTCGAACGGGTCGATTGGCGCACCGATCTCTTCATCTTTGCCAACGTCTCGCAGGATACCCTCGACTACACCGGCCCGACGGTGAACAAGGGCTCCAAGGCCATGCTCCTGGGGCTGGGCCGCGAGGCGCGGCGGCGATTGCGGCGGGAATTTTCCGGAACCCTGCCGGCCGGCGTGCGCCGCTGCCGGGCATTTCTGCCCGGGACACTGGTGGTGGAGGGCGCTCCTTATGACCAGGACAAAGAACTCGCCGGCCGCCTGGCCGGAGATCCCGCCTTGGCCGATTGGCCAGCGGTGATCCTGGTCGATGACCTGCCGGCGGCCACCGAGAGTCTGCAGGAATTCATCTGGACCTTTTTCACCCGTTTCGAGCCGGCCGCCGACATCCACGGCGCGGCCCGGCACGAGGAGCGCTTCCACGTTGGGCTTGCCGAACCCATCGTGTTCGACTGTCGGATGAAGCCCTGGTATCCTCATATCCTCGAGGTCGACCCGGAGACCAGGCGGCTGGTGGACGAGAAGTTGCCCCGCATTTTGCCGGCCCGTTGGCGCTGATTGTTCGAGATTGTTAAAGCTTGACGGTTCATTTGCCGATTCTTTATGATGGAGGCAGATATCAGCGGTTTTTTCCGTTGCAACCACGAGGTCGATCATGAAGATAACTGATATCCGCCAAGGAGCGGTCCCCAGTCAGGCAACCGGTGGTGTGGCGCCCCCGACGGGGGAATTCCAGCGGCTGCTGGAGGCCCGGCTGGCCGAAGCCGCCGCGCCGGCGGCTCCCGGAGCGTCTCCGACCACGGCGGTCGGCCAGGAGGTGCCGGCGGCGTTGCGTCTCGAGGGGCTCGAACTGACCGAGACCGCTCTCGATATCCTTGAGCGGTTCCAGGCCGCCTTGGCCGATGGCCGGTTCGCGGCCGCCGACCTGGAACCGTTCGCCGCCGCCCTCGAGGACCAGACCGCAGCACTTCTCGCCATCCGCGATCAGTTGCCGGCCGACCATCCCCTGGCCGGCGTCCTCGACCGAGTGGCCACCGTTACCTACCTGGAATCCGCCAAGTTCCGCCGCGGCGATTACCAGTGATGGCCTCATGCAAAGGCCAGCACACGCGCCCCAGGGATGGGGCGCCGAAATCGCGCCGTTCATAACGGCGTGATTTCGTGAGCAAAGCCGAAGCTGTGCTTTGGCTTTGCGTCAGCAAAAAGTACGATTCCATCGAGTTCACGCTTCGTAACCCGTTGAATTACCGTGTCAGACCTGCACCGGCTGCGATTTTTACGAGTCCATCAGTGATTGGATAATCGTCCCTTCGCATTCGGCCTTTCCTGTCCCAGGCCATGCAAGAGCGTCTGCAGAAAGTCCTGGCCCGGGCCGGTATCTGTTCCCGGCGCAAGGCCGAGGAATATATTCGGGCCGGCCGGGTCCGGGTCGACGGCCACGTGGTGACCACCCTGGGGATCAAGGTCGATCCGGACCGCCAGCGCATCGAGTGTGACGGCAAGCCGGTACAGCTTTCTGAGGAGAAGGTTTACTTTCTCTTGAACAAGCCCAAGGGCTTTGTCTGCACCCTCCACGATCCCCAGGGGCGGCCCACCGTGGTTTCCCTCCTCCGTTCCGTTCCCCAGCGGCTTTTTCCCGTCGGTCGTCTGGACGTCGATACCGAAGGCGCCCTGATCCTCACCAACGACGGCGAATTCGCCCACCGCATCCTCCATCCCCGCTTTGAGATTCATCGGACCTATCGGGCGCGGGTCCGTGGCTGTCCCAGCGAGGACAAACTCGACCGGCTGCGTCGCGGCGTGGTCATCGACGGGCGCCGCACCTGGCCGGCCCGGGTGCGGGTCATACGACGTTCCGCCGGTGCCAGCGAGTTGGAGATCACCATCCACGAAGGCCGCAAGCGCCAGGTACGCAAGATGTGTGCGGCCATCGGCCATCCGGTGGAAAACTTGCGGCGGATCGCCTACGGCGGCCTCGGGCTCGGCTCGTTGCCGGTGGGCAAATTCCGCCGGCTCTCCCAGCGTGATCTCAACCGGCTGTTTTCAGGAAAAAAATAATTTACTTTTCGGACGACGCCGGATTAGAATATTGTTCGAATCGGATTTTTGATGAAATCGCAAAAAGTGCGATTTCATCGAGTTCGCGGTTTGTAACCCGTTGAGTTATCGTGTCAGGCCTGCACCGACTGCGAGTTTTTACGGGTTCATCATTTTTGATGGAATCGCAAAAAGTGCGATTTCATCGAGTTCACGGTGTGTAACCCGTTGAATTACCGTGTCAGGCCTGGTCCGGCTGCGATTTTTTACGAGATCATCATTTTTACGATTTCGCCAAAAAATCGCGATTCTGACAAAAGGATTAACAGCCCGTTGAAAAACGGGCTGTATGCGGCTCAAGGATGTGCCGCCGAATTCCGCCGGCTCTGAAAGAGCCAAGGAATTCGTGAGGTTGGCCGAAACTCGGTTTTGGCCAACCGTGGTCGAAAAAGCCATGGATGGCTTTTTCGACGGACAGTGAAGAAGATAGCACCGGTTCGGCCTGGTGGGTGGGGCGATCCGGTGCGAGGTCCATGGGAAAGGGCAACGTACCAAACGGGAGTGAGGAATGAACAAGTCTGAACTGATCGAGGCCTTGGCGGCCAAGACCAATCTGCCGGTCCGGGATGTCAACGCCATCGTCAATACCATCCTGGAGACCATGGCCGATGCCTTGGCCCGTGGGGAGAACATCGAGATTCGCGGCTTCGGCAGTTTTGCGGTCAAGGAATATGGGGCCTATTACGGCCGCAATCCCAAGACCGGTGAGCGAATCAAGGTGCCGCCGAAAAAGCTGCCCTTTTTCAAGGTCGGCAAGGAACTCCGCGAAAGGGTCAATCAGGCCTTTCAGGCCGAGAAGGGGTAATAAATTCGTCGTCCGTGTTCTCCCAGTCGAGGATCTCCCCTGCCAGGTCGTAGGTGTGGGTTTCGGTGATCCGAACCGGCACCAGATCGCCGGGATTGCAACGGCCGGCAGTGATATACACCCGCCCGTCGATGTCCGGGGCCTGGAACCAGGCCCGGCCCTCCAGTAACAGGTCGGTCTCTTCGCTGACCCCTTCCACCAGTATCGTTTCGATCCTGCCCAGCATCGCTTTGTTCTTTTCCTCGGTAATGGTCGCCTGGAGGCGCATCAGCCGATCCAGACGCTGTTGTTTGCATTCGTCGGCAACCTGGTCGGACAGCGTGGCCGCCGCGCTGCCTTCTTCGTTGGAATAGGCAAAGACCCCGAGATGGTCGAAGCGGTACTTCCGCACCGCCGCCTCCAACTGGGCGAAATCTTCCTCGGTTTCCCCGGGGAAGCCCACCATGAAGGTGGTGCGGATGACGGCCTCGGGCAGCCGTTCGCGTAGTCGCCCGAGCAGGTCGTCGATGGTTGCCCGGGTGTAGGGCCGTCGCATCCGGGCGAGTATGGTATCGCTTACGTGCTGCAGGGGAATGTCGAAGTACGGCAGAAGGCGCGGTTCGCTGTCCACCAGGTCGATGATCGTATTGGTGAGGCGGGCTGGATGCAGGTACAGCATCCGGATCCAGGGAATGGTGGTTTCGGCGACCAGGGCGGACAAGAGATCGGCAAGGCGTGGCCCCGCTTTGCCGAGATCGGTACCGTAGGCGGTCAGATCCTGGGCCACCAGGGTGCATTCTCGGCATCCCCGGGCCTCCAGCCGTTGGGCCTCGGCCACGAGATCCTCGAGCGGCCGGCTGCGCAACCGGCCGCGGATGGTGGGAATGAGGCAGTAACTGCAACGGTTGTTGCATCCTTCCGTCACCTTCAGGTAGGCGCGGTGCGGCGGCGTGGCGGGCAGGCGCGGTGCGGCGGCGTCCATGAGGTAGGGGCTGGACGGCAATTGCAGACGATTCTTGCCGGACTGGTCGAGAAACCGAACGATGGCGCCCACTCCCTCGGTGCCCACGAAGAGGTCCACTTCGGGAAGTTCCTGGGCCAGTTCCTCCCGATAGCGCTGTACCAGACAACCGGTAACCACGAGCTGGGTGTCGGGCCGCGTTTGTTTGACCGCGGCGAGTTCGAGGATGGTTTCGATGGACTCCTCCACCGCTGATTGGATGAACCCGCAGGTGTTGACCAGGATGAGGTCGGCATGCTCGGGTTGGCTGCAGATCCGGTAGCCGGCGTCGGCCAGGGCGCCGAGCATCACTTCGGAGTCCACTTGGTTCTTCGGACAGCCGAGGCTGACGAGAAAGCACTGTTTTGTCGGAGTAATGGAAGACAAGGCTGGATGTCGGAAAGGGAAGAATCAGTCGTTGAGGTTGAGGGAGGCCCATTGGGCCGCCTTCAGCCGTCTGGACACGTTGAGTTTTCGGTAGATGTTGTAGACATGGGTCTTGACCGTGTGTTGGCTGATGCCGAGCGACCGGGCGATGTCCTTGTTGGAGTTCCCCTGGGCGATGCCGAGGAGGATCTGGCGTTCTCGTTCGGTGAGGTTGTGTTGTTTCCTTCCCTGGCCGGAGGGTTGGATGGATTCGGCAAGGGTTTTGCGCGAGTACCAGAGTTCGCCGGCCAAAATGGCCTTGATTCCTTTGATCAGCTGTTCCGGCGTGGTGTCGGCGTGGAAGATTCCCCGAACCCCCCGGTCGAGGGCCGCCGTGGCGATGTCCCAGCTGGGATCGACGTTGAAAAGGGCGGTGGTCTCGTGGGCCGGTGAAATGTCCTGGGCCTGGAGACGAGACCAGATCGTCGCAGCCGTCCACGGTGCACAATCGACCAAGAGCAACTCGGTGGCGGCAAGGGCGGGGCCGACGGTCTGGCATCGACACAGGCAGTCCATCTGCCGGGTCAAGAAGCCTTTCAGCAGCTGGTTTTGCAGGTGGTACGGCCCGATAATGCAGATACTACGCGGCATGACTTCCCTCTGCGTACTTGTCACCCCATCGGATTATGGCGCAAAAACCGATGCCGGTCAATCATGATGATCCCGTAAAAACTCGCAGTCAGTCCAGGCCTGACACGATAATTCAACGAGTTACAAACCGCGAACTCGATGAAATCGCATTTTTTGCGATTTCATCAAAAAGGATGAAGCCGTAAAAACGCGTAGTCGGCGCAGGTCTGACACGATAATTCAACGGGTTACACACCGTGAACTCGATGGAATCGTACTTTTTACGATTCCATCAAAAAGCAAAGGATGGCTTTTTCGGCAAGAAAGGGGAACGTCTCAGAGGGACGTCGGAACCGGTCCCCTTGCGATGGTTGGGAGCCTTTCCGTTCAGGTCATGGCGGGGGACAGGAGTTCCTGGTCAATGGTCAGCAGGGCGGCGGTGTCGAGCAGGTAGACGATTTCGCCCGTTTTCTTGCGCTGGGCCGAGTAACGAACCAGCGGATTGTCGGCCTGTTGCATGGCTGGGGAAAGTGGCGCAATGGTGTCGGCGGCCAGTGGTTCCACCGAGTCGATGGCATCCACCGCCAAGGCCGCGGCGCAGTTTCGGTCGCCATTCTCCACCACCAGGGCGATCTCGGTGTGACGGGCATCGGCGATCAAGCGCCGGAACTGCTCGAAAAGACGAATCATTTCAGCCAGAGGGCCGGTGCGGGTCTTCTCGATGATCTCCACGGCTTGGTCATGCTCGCCCTTTTCGACCAGGTCGGTGACTTCTTGGGCGATGGCGTGGATGCGGCGGTGCGGCTGGTCGAATTTTTTCAGGAACTGTTCCTCGGTGTAGCTCTTTGGCCGATAGTTGTCGTACCACCGGCCGAATTTGCACTTGTGCGGATCGGTGGCCAGGGTGAACGGCCGGCCTTCCTGTACCGATCGTTCCAATTCGGTAAGCCAGTTGCGGTGGTCTGCCTCCCGTTGGTGCATAGCGGCGAGCAGTTCGTCGATGGCCTCGAGAAAGGAGTCCATGCCGAGGCGCATTCGCAGGTCGATGAGCGGCGTGATTCGTCCGCGGAGATTGATCACCCCCCGGCACCAGGTCGGCATGTGGGGCACGGCGGTGACCTCGGGCATGGCGACCATGGTCTGGACATCCAGAGTCGACACGGCGTATTTCTCGTGTTTGAGCTGGAAGATGACCCAGGGGGCGTCAACGTTGATTTGTTCCATCCTGTTCTCCTTGGCCCACAGCGTGAAGAGTTCCGTTTCCCGCCCTCCCAAGCGGGCGAAGTAAATTTGTACTATTATTATCCGATATCATGGACGGGAGGAAGAGTCAACAAAAAAACAAGGAGTTAGTTGGTGCGGAGCATTTCAGCATGGGTCAGGAGCAGGGCGACGAGCTGGCGGCTGCGCTCCTTGAAGCCATGGTTTCGGAAGGCGGGTTGCCAGCCGTGGTCGGTGATCTGATCGGAGACGAGGAAGATGGCGGCGAGGTCGATCTTGCGGAAGGCGGCCACGGTGAGCAGGGCGGCATACTCCATCTCGACGGCGAGGATGCCCCCCGTCCGGTGGCGGCGCACCGCTGACCAGGTTTCCCGGTAGGGGGCATCGGTGGTCCAGACCGGCCCCGCATGTACCGGCCAGCCGGTGGAGGCCGCCAGGTCGAGGAGACGGTTGCGTAACCAGGTCGCCGGCCCGGCCGGTTGGGAGAGGGGATAGTGGCGGGAGGTGCCCTCGTCGGATACCGCTCCGGCCGGGATGATGATGGTCCCTGGTGGGATATCGGGCTGCAGGCTGCCGGCCCAGCCGACCCCGATCACTGTGTCAGCGCCGCAGGCGATGAGTTTTTCGAGACAGAGCACCGCCATGGGTGCCCCCACTGCCGGCCCGGCGACAAAGTATTTCCCGTCGCGGGCCACGGCCAGATTGCTGTTGAAGAGAAAATGGCGCCGGCCACCGGCTCTGATCGTATCCTCGACGGCGAGACGGGCCTCGCTGGGATTGACGAACAGAAAGCCGAGGCCGGGAAGGATGGGGTCGTGTTTTTCGCGGCGGGGATCGATGACGCAGTCCATGACCAACCTTCAACAACAAAAAAAGCACGACCCTTGAAGACTCGCTGTTGGTCCAGGCCTGCCACGATAATTCAAATAGTTACAAGCCGTGAACTTAATGGAATCGCACTTGTTGCGATTCCATCAAAAAAGATGGCCTCGTAAAAAGTCGTAGTCGGCGCAGGTCTGACACGATAATTCAAAGGGTTACAAAGCGTGAACTCGATGGAATCGTAGTTTTTACGATTCCACCAAAAAAGCCGCGGCCTGAAACCGCGGCTTTTTTACAGACCGGGACGATGTCCCGGTAATCCCTCATCGGAACATTAACCGAGCAGCGGGTTGGCGTACAGCAGGATGAGGGCGATAACCAGGGCGTAGATGGTCAGCGACTCGATCAGAGCCAGACCGATGATCATGTTCACCTGGATCTTGCCCGACACCTCGGGGTTGCGGGCGATACCCATACAGGCACCACCGACACCGTGACCCATGCCGACACCGCAACCCAGCGCGCCGAGGCCGACGCCGAGACCGGCGGCCATGCAGATGAGGGCCAGGGTCAGGCCGTTGGCACCACCAGCGGCAGCACCGCCCTCGGACGCCATGGCCAGGCTGCTGAGCGCCAGAACCAGGAGCACCGACAACATCGAGCCGATAGTCAGTTTCTTCATTGTCTCGTTACCTCCTTTCGTGTTGTGTTGAAGCCTTCTTCTTGTGGTGTCAGTTACGGGAACTGTCTTCGTCTTTTGTCAGTCGCTCAGTGGGCCTTTTCCATGGCGCCGGCGAAATAGACCACCGACAGCAGCAGGAAGACCATGGCCTGGATCACCGAGACCAGCACGCCCAGGCAGAGGATGGGCAGCGGCGCGAAGTAGGCGCCGGCCAGCATGAACAGGATGGCGAGCAGGGTCTCCTTTGCCATGATGTTGCCAAAGAGCCGGATGGAAAGAGACAGGATGCGGCCGAGGTGGCTCACCACCTCCACGGGGAACATGAGCGGCACCAGCCACCAGACCGGGCCCATGAAATGCTTGATGTAGCCCAGGCCGTGATATTTGATACCCAACAGGTGGTAGGTGACGATGACGATCAGGGTACAGCCCAGGGTGATGTTGATGTTGGACGTCGGCGACATGAATCCGGGCATGAGGCCGATGAGGTTGGCCACCACGATGTAGAGGGCGAAGGTGGCCAGCATGGGGAACATCATCCGGGCCCCTTCCTTACCCATGTTGCTGGCGATGAAATCTTCGAGGCCGCCGATGATCGCCTCCCAGAAGTTCTGGGCCTTGCCGGGCCGGGCCACGTCGAGCCGACCCAGGGTCAGTTTCGGCACGATGATGAGAAAAAGCATGACCAGCCAAGTGTAGGTCATGTGGGGAGAAACGAGCTTGGCGAGCAGGGTCTTTCCCACCAGTTCGTGCGGCACCGGCAGCCCAAGGGCCTCGAGGATGAGGGAGATGAACAGGATTGGATGTTCCATGATGGATTTTCCTCCTTATGCGGTGCACCGGTTGGTCCGGGCCGCCAACAGGGCGACGACCAGGATGCTGAGTACGACGCTGGACAGGCCGGCGATCAGGCCCACGACATCCACCAGCCGGTACTTGATGACACCATAGAGCACGGCGGCGAGCAAGGCCAACCGAGCGTAGTATTTGAACAGGAAGACCGCCTTGGCCCGGCGTACCTGCTCGACCCGGAAGATGCGGCGGACGTCGCGCTGCAAGGCGAGGAAACTCGCCGTCGCCACCAGACCGCCGACGGCCACCGAGGCGCCCACCGCCGGCGACACGACCATGGTCGAGCCGACGACCATGCCGACCAGCAGCACCAGGTCGAGGAGCAGGATGCTCCGGGTTGAAATGAATGGCTGTTCAGTCATTTTTCTTGTCGTCTTCCTGCATCCGTTGTTTCAGGAAGCGGTAGAGGTTCCGGAAGCCGGCGATCACCCCGACCAGGATGAAGTAGAGGGTGAACCACGGCGAGGTCCGGCCGTCGAAGACGCTGCTGTCCAGCCAGTGGCCGATCCAGACACCGACAAAGATCGGCGAGGCGACGTTGAGGCCGACGGTACCGAAGTCGGCCATCAGCCGCAACAGTTCCTTGCGGTGGTTACCGGAATCCGCCATGAGCCGTCCGCCGGAAAAAAGCCATCATTTGGTAGCACGCCCCCGGGGAGAAGTCAACGAATTTTTGGTCAGCCGACCATTTTTTTGAATGCCGATTCAGTGGCCTCCAGGGTGCGGGCCAGGTCGGCGTCGCTGTGGGCGGCGGACACGAACATGGCCTCGAACTGCGATGGTGCTAGGTAGATTCCCGCAGCCAGCATGTGGCGGAAAAATGCGCCGTACCGGTCGGTGTCCGCCCGCATCGCCGACTGAAAGTCGGTGACCGGCGCGTCGACGAAGAAGTTGGTCATTGCCGATCCGACGCGGTTTTGCGTCACCGGTAGATCGTACTTTTCGGCCAGGGCTGCAAGCTCCGCCGCGAATCCCGCCGCCTTTTCTTCCAGGGCTTCGTAGAAGCCAGGTTTGCGTAGTTCCCGCAGGGTAGCGATGCCGGCGGCCATGGCCAGGGGATTGCCCGACAGGGTGCCGGCCTGGTACACCGGACCCACCGGCGCCACCTGATCCATGATCTCCTTCTTGCCGCCGTAGGCACCCACCGGCAGGCCGCCGCCGATGATCTTGCCCATGCAGGTGAGATCGGGCTGCACCCCGAACCGCTCCTGGGCGCCGCCGAGCGCCAGGCGGAAGCCGGTGATCACCTCGTCGAAGATGAGCACGATACCGAGTTCCTCGGTGAGGCTCCGCAAGGTTTCCAGGAAACCGGCCGCCGGCGCTACCACCCCCATGTTGCCGGCCATGGGCTCGACGATGACGCAGGCGATGTCCTCCCCGTGCCGGCGTAAGGTCTCTTCCAGGGTTTCGGGATCGTTGTACGGAATGGAGATCGTGTTTTTGACGATGTCCTCGGGCACGCCCGGGCTGCCCGGAATGCCCAGAGTGATCACGCCGGAGCCGGCCTTGACCAGGAAGCTGTCGGCATGGCCGTGGTAGCAGCCGTCGAACTTGACCACCATCTTCCGGCCCGTGTAGCCGCGCGCCAGTCGGATGGCACTCATGGTCGCCTCGGTGCCGGAGTTGACGAACCGGACCTTTTCCACCGACGGCATTGCTTCGACCACCAGCTCGGCCAGTTCGACCTCGGCCGGCGTCGGAGCGCCGTAGCTGGTGCCGTTGGCCAGGGCCTTCTCGATGGCCTCCACCACGGCCGGATGGTTGTGGCCGAGGATCATCGGCCCCCAAGAGCAGACGAAGTCGATGTACTCGTTGCCGTCGGCGTCCCAGAGGCGCGAACCCGCCGCCTTGGTGATGAAGACCGGATCGCAGCCCACCGACTTGCAGGCCCGCACCGGGCTGTTGACGCCGCCGGGGATGAGGGTTTGCGCCTTGGCGAAAAGCTGTGCGGAAATCGAGGTGTTCATGACGGGTCCCTCCCCTAGATTTGTTTGCACATTCCCCGGCACGGCCGGTGGCCGGCCGGGGATTTTCATCCTTGCGTTGTGTCCCATACCGCCTGGTATGGGGTGATCAGGATTGATGAAATCGTAAAAAATACGATTTCATCGAGTTCACGGTGTGTAACCTATTGAATTATCGTGTCAGACCTGGACCGACTGCGAGTTTTTGCGAGTCCATCAGGATTTCATGTTGGCGATGATGGCATCGGCGAACTCGGAGCACTTGAGCTCGGTGGCCCCCTCCATCTGCCGGGCCAGATCGTAGGTCACCGTCTTGTTGCCGATGGTGGTTTCGAGGGCGGATTGGATCATGCGCACCGCCTCGTTCCAGCCGAGGTACTCGAGCATCATGGCGCCGGAAAGCAGCAACGAGCCCGGATTGACCTTGTCGAGCCCGGCGTACTTGGGAGCGGTGCCGTGGGTGGCCTCGAAGACCGCGTAGCCGTCGCCGATGTTGGCCCCCGGCGCCATGCCGAGACCGCCAACCTGGGCCGCCAGGGCGTCGGACATGTAGTCGCCGTTCAGGTTGGGCAGGGCCAGCACCGAGTATTCCGCCGGCCGCAGCAGGACCTGCTGGAACATGGCGTCGGCGATCCGGTCCTTGATCACCACCGTGCCGTCCGGCTGCTTACCGTCGTACTTGGACCACAGCTCGTCCTCGGTGATCACCGTATCGGCGAATTCTTCCTTGGCCAGTTCGTAGCCCCAGTTGCGGAACGCCCCTTCGGTGAACTTCATGATGTTGCCCTTGTGGACCAGGGTGACGCTCGACCGGCCATGCTCGATGGCGTAGCGGATCGCCTTGCGCACCAGACGCTTGGTGCCGAAGGGGCTGATGGGTTTGATGCCGATGCCGGACGGTTGCCGGATGTCGGCGCCCATCTCCCGTTTCAGGAAGTCGATCACCCGGTTGGCCTCGTCGCTCTCCGCCGCCCATTCGATGCCGGCATAGACGTCCTCGGTGTTTTCCCGGAAGATGACCATGTCCACCTTTTCCGGGTTCTTCACCGGGCTGACCACGCCTTGGTAGTAGCGCACAGGCCGCACGCAGGCGTACAAGTCGAGCACCTGGCGCAGGGTGACATTCAGGCTGCGGATGCCCTCGCCCACCGGCGTGGTCAGCGGCCCTTTGATGGCGACCACGTGCTCGATGATGGTGTCCAGGGTGGCCTGGGGCAACCATTCGCCGGTCTTTTCCTTGGCCTTCTCCCCGGCGTAGACCTCGAGCCATTCGATGCGCCGCTTGGAGCCGTAACATTTTTCCACTGCCGCGTCCAGGACCTTGCGGGTGGCGGCCCAGATGTCGGGGCCGATGCCGTCCCCCTCGATGAAGGGGATGATGGGCTGATCCGGTACGGTGATGGAGCCGTCGTCGTTGATGGTGATCTTTTCAGGTGCCACGTCTTCCTCCAGTTTGGTATTTGGTATATCGGTTACGAAAGGATTTCCGATGGTTGTAGTTTTTGATCAGGGCGAGCAGCTCGGCTGTCAGCCGCTCGCACAAGACCCGGTCGCCCCGGGTCTCGACGTTGAGCCGCAGGAGCGGCTCGGTGTTAGACTTGCGGATGTTGAAGCGGAAGTTCGCTGCCTCGATGCTGATGCCGTCGGTGTGGTCCACCGTGCCGACGTTCCGATACCGCTCTTCGATGGCGGCGAGCACCGCGTCCGGGTCCTCGACCCGCCGGTTGATCTCGCCGCTCACCGGGTAGCGTTGGATGAACGCACCCACCAGGGCCGATAGGGGCTGGCCTGCGGCCGACAGGAGATCACAGACCAGCAGCCAGGGAATCATGCCGGAATCGCAATAAAAGAAATCCCGGAAGTAGTGGTGGGCGCTCATTTCGCCGCCGTAGGCCGCCTTTTCCCGCCGCATCCGTTCCTTGATGAAGGCGTGGCCGGTCTTGGCCATCACGGCGATGCCGCCGGCCGCCGCCACCACCTCCCGGGTATTGAAGACGAGGCGCGGATCGTGAATGATGACGGCGCCGGGTTCCTTGTTCAGGATCGCCTGGGCCAGCAGGCCGACGATGTAGTATCCTTCGATGAATGCGCCGGTCTCGTCGAACAAAAAGCAGCGGTCGAAATCGCCGTCCCAGGCGATACCGAGATCGGCGTCGTGGCGGCGGACCGCCTCGGCGGTGACAGTACGGTTCTCGGGCAGCAGGGGGTTGGGGACGCCGTTTGGAAAGGTACCGTCCGGTTCGTGATGTATCTTGATGAAGGTGAACGGCAACCGTTCCTCCAACCGGTCGATGACCGGTCCGGCGCAGCCGTTGCCCGCATTGACCACCAGTTTCAGGGGCCGAAGTTGGGTTGGATCAACCCAGGAGAGCAGGTGGTCGATGTAGGCCGGCCGGTGATCGACGCACGTGATGGTGCCGGGCTCGGCGGCCGGGGTGAAGTCGCCCGCCGCCGCCAGCCGCTCGATGTCGGCCAGGCCCGAGTCGCCGCTCACCGGCACCGCGCCGCCGCGTACGAACTTCATGCCGTTGTAGTCAGCCGGGTTGTGGCTGGCGGTGACCATGATGCCGCCCTGCACGTCCAGGGTGCCGACGGCATGGTAGATCTCCTCGGTGCCGCACTGTCCGAGGTGGAGCACGTCGGCGCCCATGCTGGCCAGCCCCTCGGCCAGGGCTTGGCAGAGTTCTGGGCTCGACAGCCGGATGTCGTGGCCGACGGCCACGGTGCGGGGCCGGTAGTGGGCGGCGAAGGCTTGGCCGATGCGGCGGGCCAGCCCGGCGTCGAGTTCGTCGGGCACCCGGCCGCGCACGTCGTAGGCCTTGAAGCAGGCAAGAGATTTCATGTGCAAGCCTTGGCGGAATCGGCTAGGTTATGCGTGTTATTTTGATGAAATCGTAAAAAGTACGATTTCATCGAGTTCGCGCTTTGTAACCCTTTGAATTATCGTGTCAGGCCTGGGCCGACTGCGATTTTTTACGAGTTGTACTATTTTACGATAAGCTCCCACCAACGAGGAACCGATCATCATGGAACGATCAACCCCCATGACCCTGTCGCCGAACCTATCGGCCCGGCTCGCCGATCTCTACCGGCGGATGGAAGAGGCCTACGACCGGGTCGCCGAACGCCTCGCCTTTTCCTGCGAGGGGTGTCCGGACAACTGCTGCGACAGCTATTTCCAGCACCACACCTACATCGAGTGGAGCTACCTCTGGCAAGGGTTGCGGACCCTCTCCCCCGATGAGCGGGAGGCGGTGGCGACCCGGGCCCGCACCTGTCTGCTCGACTGCGAACGGCAATTGACCCGCGGCCAGCGGCCCCAGGTCATGTGTCCCCTCAATGTGGAGGGGTTGTGCACCCTCTATTCCCACCGACTGATGATCTGCCGGCTGCACGGCGTCCCCGCCCGGCTGGTGCTGCCCGACGGCCGCGAGCAGTCTTCGGCCGGCTGTCACCGCTGCCAGGCCCTCGGCCATGACGACCCGGAGGCGGTCGTCGACCGCACGGAATTCTACCGGCAACTTGCCGATCTGGAGCGGGAGTTCCTGGCCGGCGTCGGTCGGCCGGTACCCCGGTTGCGGCTCACCATCGCCCAGATGATCGTCAGGGGTGAGCCGGCCGTTTGAGCCCAATCCCTTACGAGCGGATCATCTCGGCGATGTGGAAGGCCAATTCGAGACTCTGCTCGGCGTTCAGGCGTGGATCGCAGTTGGTCTGGTAGTTGAGGGTGAGCTGCTCGTCCACGATGTTGCGGCCGCCGCCGGTACACTCGGTGACATTCTCGCCGGTGAGTTCGAAATGCACTCCGCCGGGCACCGTTCCCTCGGCCCAGTGGATCTCGAAGAAACACTGGAGTTCTTGCAGGATGTCGTTGAAGTTCCGTGTTTTGTGGCCGGTGGATGCCGTGTAGGTGTTGCCGTGCATGGGGTCGCAGCTCCAGACCACCCGGTAGCCTTCGGCCTTGATGGCCCGCACGAGGGGCGGCAGGTACTTTTCCACCTTGTCCTTGCCGAAACGGGTGATGAGGGTGAGCCGTCCCGGTTCGTTGGTCGGGTTCAGACGGGTGATGATCCGCTTGATCTCGTCCAGGTCGTGGTTCGGGCCGATCTTCATGCCCACCGGGTTGTGGACGCCGCGGAAGAATTCCACGTGGGCGCCGTCCAGTTGCCGGGTCCGGTCGCCGATCCACAACATGTGGGCGCTGCAGTCATACCAGTCGCCGGAGGTGGAGTCCTGCCGGGTGAGCGCCTCCTCGTAGCCGAGGAGCAGGGCCTCGTGGGAGGTGAAGAAGGTCGCCTGGTTGAGCTGCGGGATGTCGGTGTCGAGCCCGATGCACTCCATGAACTTGAGAGCGTTGCTGATATGGCGGGCGAGCCGTTCGTAGGAGCGCCCCATGGGTGAGTTCTTGACGAACTCCTGGTTCCAGGCGTGTACCCGGTGCAGGGCCGCGTATCCCCCGCGGGTGAAGGCCCGCAGGATGTTCATGGTCGCCGCCGCCTTGTAGTAGCCCTCCACCATGCGGCGGGGATTCGGAACGCGGGCCTCGGGCGTCGGCTCCGGGCTGTTGACCATGTCGCCCCGGTAGCTGGGGATCTCGAGGTCGCCCACCTTCTCGGTGTCCGACGAGCGTGGCTTGGCGTACTGGCCGGCGATGCGGCCCACCTTGATCACCGGCTTGCCGCCGGCATAGGTGAGGATCACCGCCATCTGCAGGATGACCTTCAGGGTCTCGCGGATGGCGGGCGCCGTGCATTGGGAAAAATCCTCGGCGCAATCACCGCCCTGGAGCAGGAAGGCCCGGCCGTCCGCCGCGTCGGCGAGCATGGCCTTGAGGGCCCGCACCTCGCCGGCGAAGACCAGGGGCGGCATGCGGGATATCTCCTCCACCGCGGCCTCGTAGGCCGCCTGGTCCGGCCACTTGGGTTGCTGCAGGGCCGGAAAGTCCTGCCAGCTCGATTTCGTCCACTGTCGTTCCATGGTCGTTCCTTATTCTCGTTTGGATTACCCCTCCGGCGCTCCGGGTAGGGTACAGGGGCCGCCGGCGCAGCAGATCTCGACGTCGAAGGCGTTCAAGATCCGCAGTTCCCGTTCCCGCTTCTCGCCCGTCGGCGGTGGCAAGAACTCGAGTTCCGCCGCTAGGCGGACGGCCTCGTCGGCATCCGGGATGGCGTCGAGGCCGTGACCGATGACCTTGGCGGTGGCCGTATCGAGGAGTTCGGCATCCTCACCGTTGGTGACCACGGCGAGCGGAATGCGATACTCGGGTTCCAGGACCCGGGCGGCGGCGATGGCCGGTCGCTCCCTGGTCACCAGCGAGCCGGGCCCGTAGCGCACCACCATCAGGAAACGCTCCCCGACCTTGACGGCGAAATCGACTTTTGAAACCACGAACTGGCCGGCGAACAGGGTTTCGATGGTGCGGCGCGGTATCACCGCCTCCTTGGCGTATCCCTTGGTTTCCACCAGGAAGCGGGCGATCTTTTGCCGGTAGCGCTCGTCGTCGGTGTCCACCACCGTCTCGCCGGTGAGGTAATCGGTGGTGGTGCCGTAGATCAGGTGGTGCGATGGGATGTCGGCCATGCCGTTGCCGCCCGGGTGCGGCTATGTTGTTGTTACAGATCGAGCCAGGACTCGGAGAATACCGTCTGGCCCGACAGGCACTTGTAGGTCTTGTAGTGCTCCAGGGCGGCGCCAGACAGGGTGGACGGATCCGGCTCGTTGCCGTCCATCATGCCCCAGACCAGGTCCACCAACTCCTGGCGCTCGCCCTTGGCGATGGCCATGAGTTCGGCGTCGTAGGAGTTGACGATGGCGCTGGTCAGCCCGTACTTCATCAGCATGATGAGGTAGGTGCGGTCCAGGTATTTGCGCAGGTGTTCGGCAACGCCGTTGGAGACGTTGGACAGTCCGATGGTGGACTGGGCACCCGGCGCGATGTCTTGCAGCATGGCGAGGAACTCGAAGCCGGCATTGATCTGGTCCGTACCCAGGGTGATGGGGGTGGCGATGGGATCGAAGAACATCTTCTCGTTCGGAATGCCGGCCTCGGAGAGGGCCATCATCAGGTCCACGGCCATGGCGGCCCGCTCGTTGGCGTCCCGGGGCATGCCGTCCGGCCCCCACAGCAGGGCCACCACGTTGCAACCGGCCTCGGCGGCCACCGGAATGAGCTTTTCCATCCGCTCCGGCTGGGCGGAGATGGAGTTCATCAGCGCCCCGGACTTGTTCTTGAGAACCTGGAAGCCAGCGGTCATGGCATCGGTGTTGGTGGTATCGAGGCAGAGCGGCGTGTCCACCGCCGACTGGACGGTCTCCACCACCCAGGGCATGAGCTCGGTGCCGTCCTTGCGGGCCGGTCCGATGTTGAGATCGAGAAAGTCGGCTCCGGCGGCGGTCTCCTCCTTGGCCATCTCCTGGATGGGGGCCGGATTGCGTTCTTTCATCGCCGTGCCGCTGCGTTTGCCCATGATGTTGATGCTCTCGGCAATGGTCATGATTTTTGCCATGATCGTCTCCTTTGTCCTTCTTTCCTTGTGTACGTGAAGAGCGATGCCGGAATCCGGCGGTTTTTCGAGCAGTAAATCGCAACAATAGCGGTAATGACCGGGGTTGTCAACCACTCGAAGCACCCAGACTTTTTTTGTTCCGGCCGTCTTCAGATGCCGGATTCCGGCACGGAAAAGGAAGTGCGTACCCGGCCGCCGAGGAGACGGCGACCGAGGTAGCGGCAGGCATCGAGGAGCTGGACCGGTGACGGTCCGGCCAGGGGGGCGCCCGGCGGTGGCGGATCGAGGATGGCGGGCGTGGTCGGTGGCGGCGCGATTCCCGCCACCGGCCGCAGGACCAGGTGCCAGCCCAGTCGTCGGGCCCGGCGGCAGAGGTCGATGTCGTGATAGAATGCCTCGAACCCCTCGTGGAACAGGCCGGTTTCGGCAAGCATCTCGCGCCGGTAGAAGGTGGGGGTGAGCGGCAGCCAGGCGACCTCGGCGGTGCTGACCGGAGGGCGGCTCTGCCGCCGTTCGCCAAACAAAAGGGCGAGTCCGGAAAACTTGCCGAGCAGACGGCTGGGACTGGGCAGGCGATCCATGTCCATGCCGGCGGGGGAAGCGAGACCGACCATACCGATCTCCGGATTGGTATCGAGGAAGAGTACGAGGTCGCAGAGTTCGGTGGCGGTGAGGGAGACGCCGGCAGGTAACAGCCCGAAATAGCGGCCGCGGCCCACGGCCAGGCAGCGATTCACCGCTCGGGATAGGGGTTCGGGGGGATGATTTTCGAAGAAGACCATCTCGGGATGCCGGCGTTCGAGATCACCGGTGACTCCAGCCGGCAGACGGCCGTTGTCGAGGACCACGATTTCTGTGTGCACCGGGTCTCCGGCCGTGGCCAGGGCCGTGAGCCCCTCCGCCAACGTGTCGGGCGCGTGATCGGCGAGCACGATCAGGGTGGCATCGACCGGCAGTTCTATTTTTTCTGGCAACTTCATTTCGGGTTGACTATAATCGGCCCGGCGTGTATTACGGATATCCCAAAAAAAACGGTTACAGGAGGGGTTGTAGGTGCACAAAGTCCGGGAGTCCGTGCTGGAGACCGCCAAGAAGGTCGTGGCTCAAGCGGCCAAGGCCAAGTTCGAGTTGACACCGCCGGCCTATGCGGTCTGGTACTGCTATTATCGGCAGGAGAATAAACAGTTGGTCGCGGAGATCGACCGTATCCTCGCCTCCGGCATCGCCTTCTCCCGCCAGACCCACGAGCAACTCTACAAGAAGTACCTGGCCCCGCAGGGCGATACGGCGGTCATGGACCAGGTCCAGAGGCAGACTCAGGCCTTGCTTGCCGGGGTGATGGAAGAGCTGGTGGCCGCCAATCGGGATACCGCCCAGTTCGGCGGCAAGCTCGCCGGTTACGCCGAGGGGATCAAGAAGGCGACCAGCCTCGACGATATCCGGACGATCATGAAGGGCATGTTGCGGGATACCGCCAGGATGGTCGCCTCCAGCAAGAAACTGGAGAAGAATCTGGCCGTGGCCACCCGCCAGACTCAGGAACTCCGTCACCGGTTGCAGGCCATCGAAGAGTCGGCCATGCGGGATGCCCTCACCGGTCTCCACAATCGGCAGGCCTTCGACAAAAAACTCGCCGAGTTGCACAAGGAGTTCACCCGCGACGGCCAGTACTACAGCGTCGTGTTCGCGGATATCGATTTCTTCAAGCGGTTCAACGACACCTACGGCCATGCGGTGGGAGATCTCGTGTTGCAAGCCGTGGGGAGTATCCTCAGGGCCGGGGTCAAGGGTTCCGATTTCCCGGCCCGGTACGGGGGCGAGGAGTTTGTCGTTCTGCTGCCGGCCACCATCCTGGAAAACGCCAAGATCGTGGCCGAGCAGTTGCGGGTGAAGATATCCATCAAGAGACCGCAGAACCCGGAGACCGGCGAGACCTACGATAAGATCACCGCCAGCTTCGGGGTGGCACAGGTGCGGCCCGGCGATACGGCGGCCGCGGTGGTCGCCCGGGCGGACAAGGCCCTCTATCTCGCGAAGGAATCAGGCCGTAACACCGTCAAGACCGAACTCGACCTGCCCGAATGAGGTGTCCGTGGCCCTCTTTTCCTCCTGATTTCAGTTCATCTTTCCCTTTCCACTCCCGCTAGTTTCTTTTGCACGCTCGGGAAGAGGCTCATGTCGGTGTGCGGCAGGAAGAGGGCGGCGACGTAGTGGTTCATGAATTCGGTGTTCTCGCTCAATTCCATATGGGTGAGCAGCCGCCGCACCATGTCCCGCTCGCGGAACCGTTTGTGATCGAGGAGGCTGATGGTGCAGCCGAGCAACGACCCGTTGCCGAGGTAGAAGAACCGGTTGCGGTCAATGTCCGGTAGCAGCCCGATGGTGATCGCCCGCTCGAGATCGATGTAGGCCCCGAAGTTGCCCGCCAGGATGATCCGGTCGAGATCGGCGAACCCCATGCCCACCGATTCCAGCAGGGTCTGGTAGCCGGCGTACATGGCCCCCTTGGCCCGCATCAGGTTGTCCAGGTCCACCTCGGTGATGACGATGTCGTCGCCGTTGCCTGTCTCTTTTCCCCATACCAGGACGTATTCCCAACCGTCTTCCCCTTGCCGGATACGCGGATGATCGAGTTCGCGGTTGAACTTGCCGCGCTGGTCGATGACCCCGGCCTCCAGCAGTTCGGCGGCGATGGAGATGAGGCCGGAGCCGCAGATGCCGCGCGGTTTCTCCTGGCCGATGGTGACGATCATCGGCTCCAGGGTCTCGGGGTGGATGGAAAAATTCTCGATGGCGCCGGCGCTGGCCCGCATACCGTACCGGATACCGCCGCCCTCGAAGGCCGGACCGGCGGAGCAGGCGGCGCAGACCATCCAATCCTGGTTGCCGACCACGATCTCGCCGTTGGTGCCGATGTCGATGAACAGGGTGACCTCCGAGCTCTTGTACATCTGACAGGCATGGACGCCGGCCACGATGTCGCCGCCCACGTAACTGGCCGGCGAGGCGTAGAGGAAGAGACGCACCGACGGATGGGCGAGCACGCCGAGATCGGCGGCCCGGGTGAGGGGGAACTGGCTGCAGGCCGGCACGTACGGGGCCTCGCGGATGAATTTCGGGTCGATACCGAGCAGCAGGTGGGCCATGGTGGTGTTGCCTGCCGCCATGATGTAGGCGATGTCGCTGGGGCTGATGATCACCTTGCGGCAGACCCGCTCGATGATCTCGTTGATGGTGCGGATCACCTTTTGTTGCAGGCGCTTGAGCCCCCCGTGCCGCTGGGAGTAGATGATCCGCGAGATGACGTCCTCGCCGTGTTCGATCTGGGCGTTGTAGGCCGATGCCTCGGCCAGGGTCTTGCCGGTGTTGAGGTCGAGCAGTACGCCGCAGACCGTGGTGGTGCCGATGTCCACCGCCAGGCCGTAGAGCTGATCGGTGGTGTCGCCGGGCTCGACGGCGATGATCCGGTCCGGATCAGACTCCCGCTTGCCGTGCAGGAGCAGCACGGTCACCTCCCAGTTGGCCTCCCGCAGGATGAACGGCAATTCCCGCAACAGTTCCGGATGGTCGTAGGAGAGCTCTTGGTCGGTGCCCAGGGCCTTCATCAGGGCCCGCATGAGCCGCTGCAGATCGGGGATGTTGTCTTCCAGGCTCGGTGGCGGCAGGCGCAGGAAGACCTTTTGGACCGGTGGCCGTAATTGCCAGCTGCCGACTAGGGCGTCCAGGGTCCGGGCCGAAATCGAGTGGGTGGTCTTCGGCTTACGACGGGTGGCCTTGCCGTCCACCGTCTGTTCCGGAATGCGGACCACGAGATCGGAACGGATCTCGGCCTGACAGGCGAGACAGAAGCCGGCTTGTTGGTCTTCCTCCCGCAGGTGATGCCGGCCGGCGGCGACCGTTTCCACCGAGCCCTCTTCGATCTTGACTTTGCACTTGCCGCAAACGCCGTCGCCGCCGCAGGCGGCCGGGATGTAGACGCCGGCCGCCGCCGCCACGGCCAGCAGGTTGTCGCCGGGTTCGGCGGTCGCTTTGATATCTTCAGGCAGGAAATGAACAGTAACGGACATGGAATGTGTATAGAAAGGCTGAGTAGAATTACCAGGTATTGAAATCGAATTGCGCATCAAAGTCACAAAAAGCGTAGGATAGCAAGCCACCCTGTAAAGTCAAGAATATCCTTATACGGTCAGGGTCGGTAAGCGTCCGGATCGATGCCAAGCCGGCGCAGGATTTTCTGCAGGGCGCTGCGGTTGAGGCCGGCGAGCACCGCCGCCCGGCTGACGTTGCCCGCCGTCTGCCGCAGGAGGCAGTGGAAGTAATCGCGGTTGAAATCCGCCAGGATCCGCTCCTTGGCGTCGGCGTACGGGATGTCGTTATAGGCCACCGCGCGACGGGCGCCGACGGGCAATTGCAGGTCGCCGGTCACCACCAGGCGTCGCATGGCGTTTTGGAGTTCACGGACGTTACCCGGCCACGGCCTGTCCATCAACGCCGCCAGGAGTTCCTTGGTGAGCGGCGGCACCGGTCGGCCGGTCTCCTCCGCCGCCCGGCGCAGGAAATGTTCGGCCAGTTCCGGAATATCCTCCCGCATGGCGGCGAGGGAGGGGGTCTCCAGGGTGAGGACGTTGAGCCGATAGAAAAGATCCTGGCGGAAACGGCCGTCGGCGATCATCTCCTCCAGATTGCGGTTGGTGACCGCGACGATGCGCACGTTGACCGGGATCGACTCGCTGGCGCCGAGGGGTTTTATTTCCTGCTCCTCCAGGGCCCGCAGCAGCTTGGACTGAATGGAAAGCGGAATGTCGCCGATTTCGTCCAGGACCAGGGTGCCGCCGTCGGCGGCGGGAAAGAGGCCGCGGTGTTCCCGGTCGGCGCCGGTGAAGGCGCCCCGCCGGTGGCCGAAGAGTTCGCTTTCCAGGAGGTGTTCGGGGATGGCCGGGCAGTTGACCATGACCAGGGGGCCGTCCTTGCGGGCCGACCAGTTGTGCAGGGCCCGGGCCGCCAGTTCCTTGCCGGTGCCGGATTCGCCGCGGATGAGGACATTGTAATCGGTGACGGCGGCATTGTGCAGTTCATCCAGGAAACGGCGCAGGGCCGGGCTGCTGCCCACGAACCGGTGCCGGTCGGAGAGCTGGCGCCGCAAGGACTCGTTTTCCCGTTTCAAGCGGTTGCGTTCCAACCCCCGGGAGACGACCCGGCACAAGGTGGCGCGATCCACCGGCTTGGTGAGAAAATCCCAGGCCCCTTTCTTCATGGCCGCCACCGCCGTGTCGATGGTGCCGTGGGCGGTGAGCATGACGGCGCTCAAAGATGAGTCGAGCCGGAGCAGCTCGTCGAGGAGGGTCAGGCCGTCCATCTCTGGCATCTTGATGTCGAGCAGGACGAGATCGTAGCGCTGGCGGCGGGCGAGGCGCAGGGCCTCGCCCGGTCGCGTCGCCGTCTCCACGGCAAGCTCGGGAAATTCCCGTTGCAGCAGGCGGCGAATGCCGGAAAGGAAGTCCGGTTCGTCATCGACGATCAAGAGACGTTCCACGGGCTGATCCTCCAGGAAGTTGAACGAGTCGAATGTCGAATCAGTTGTCGCCGGCGGTGGTGTCCACCGGCAGGATAATGGTGAAGACGGCTCCACCGCCCGGCCGGTTGGCAGCGGTGATGGTGCCGCCGTGGTCGCGGACGATGCCGTAACTCACCGATAGTCCCAGACCGGTACCTTCACCCGGCGCCTTGGTACTGAAAAAGGGGTCGAAAATCCGGTCGAGAATCGCCGGATCGATGCCGGGGCCGTCGTCCTCCACCTGGATGGCGATGGTATCGTCTTCCCGGCGGGAAGCGATGGTGATGGTGCCACCCGCCGGTGTCATGGCCTGGACGGCGTTGATCACCAGGTTGAGCAGCACCTGCTTCATCCGGTCCCTGTCCAGTGCCACGTCCGGGATCTTCTCGTCAAGGGAGAGGCGCAGCGTGATGCCGTCCTTTTTCAGTTGGCGGCCGATCATGGCCGCGGTCTCCATGATGAGCTCGCCGATGGCGGTGGGGAGCTTGCGGCCGGCGGTGGAGCGGGCGAACTGCAAGAGATCACCGACGATGCGCTGGCAGGCGGTGGCGTGTTTGACGATCACCGCAAGATCCTCGCGTACCTGCGCCGGGTCGTCCAACTCACCTGCCGCCAGCTCGGCATGGCACAGGATGACGCCGAGGGGATTGTTGATTTCGTGGGCGATGCCGGCGGCGAGCTGCCCGATGGCCGCCATCTTCTCGGTGTGCTGGGCCCGTTCCGCGGCCCGCTGCTGTTCGGTGACGTCCTTGCCGTAGCCGACGATGTTCGTGAGCACACCGCTGTCGTCGAACAGGGGGTAGAAGTGGACCTCGAAGATGCGCCCGTCCTCCAGCCGTTGGAGATGGGTGACCGGGGTGTGGGGCTGGAATTCGATACCGCCGGCGTCGGCAAAGGGACAACCGTCGAGCTGGCGGCAGTCGCGCCCCACCAGGGGAACACCTTTGTGCAGGGCGGCCAGGGCATGGTTCACCATCTGGATCCGATAGCGGTGGTCGAGAAGGGCGACCGGATCGGTGATGCCGTTGAAGACCGTCTGCAGCAGGGTGGCGGTTTCGATGAGATGCCGCATGGTCTGCATGTTTTCGAGCAGGATGCCCACCTGTCGGCCGACGGCGGTGAGCAGGGTGGTGGTCTCCTGGTTGAGGACCATGAAGTCCACCGCCACGAAGAGCATCACGCCCCGCACACGGCCGCGGCTCATGAGCGGCACGCTGAGGCAGTCGACCCGTTCCTGTTCGCTGGCAAGGAATCCGAGCCGACCGGCCGCCGCCTCGGCCAGGACCTCCTCCAGGGTCTGGGGCTCCGTTTCCTCTCGACCCGAGGGGGGGCATTGCACCCGGGTCGGCAGGTCGCCGGCGTTTTCCGCACTCTGCAGATCGAGATACCGCGCTTTGTCGTTGTCGATGATGTAGATGGCGGCGCCGTCGGCCGGCACCACGGCCAGAACGTGGCGCAGGATGGCGGGCAGAGTGGTGGCCGGTTCCGGGGCGCCGGTGATCAGTTCGGCGATGCTGGTCAGGGTATGCAACTCCCGGTTGCGGGTCCTGACCTTTTCCTGGAGCTGCTTGCGGGACATAAGCAGGGCGGCGGTGCGATTCGCGATCAGGGCTTCCAGGTTGCAGGCGTGATCGGTGAGCTGGCGTTCGGTCTCACGGATGTAGGCGGCCATGGCCTGTGCCGCCCGGGTGATCTCGTCGATGGCGTCGCGGCTGGTCGCCCGTTCGTAGATCTGGATGCCCTGTTCGTCGCGCAGGCTGTCCCGGAACAGGGCGAGCAGATCCCGCAGACTCTGGATCACCACCCGGTCGAAGAAGAAGGCGATGATGCTGTAGAGCATGACGATGAAGGTGAAGGCGAAGACGAAGACCGAGAAGGCTCGTTCCCGGATGCGGGCGAGACTGGTGTCGATGGGGATGCCGATGCTCACCAGGCCCAGGGGGGGATCGGTGGGGGGAAGATAGCGGGCCGCCGAGTAACGGCTGCGGATGGGCGGCGGTACCGTGGGGAGATCCTGGTGACACCGGCGACACGGTGCGTCGTAGGCTACCGGCTCGTAGCGCATGTAGTACGGTTGTCCGTCCACGGTCGTGATCCCCTGCCACTGTTTCTGGTCGGGATGGATGCTGAAGTAGCCGATCATGCGTTGTTCGGTGTCGTCGGCCCGGGATTGCGGGTTGAGGGGGAAGAGGGAGACCCGCCGGTAGCGGAATTCCGGTAAATAGCGCCGCAGACGTTCCATCACCGCTCGGGATGCGTAAGAGGCGGACATGGCCTCGAGGACGAAGCGGTCATGGCCGACGATTTCGTACATCCGCGGCCGCAATTCTTCGCGCACGTAGTCGCGCACCGCGTCCACCGCCGCCATGGCCAGGGCGGTGCGGTGACGGGCCTCTTCTTCGATGGTCTGTTTGCCCCAGAAGTAGATGAAACAGGCTGAGACCAGGCTGCAGCCGAACAGGATGCAGGCGAGTCCGAGCAAGAAGCGGCCCTGGAGGCCGAGACCCGTGTTTCTCATCGAGAATCCCTCTGTCTAACGGTCCGCTGAAAAAGCCCTCCCTGGCTTTTTCAATTAGTCGGTTGGCCAGAACAAGTTTGACGGAATCGTGTCACGATTCCGCAGGTTCACGGCTTTCCTCAAGGAATTGCCGTGGCAGACCTGGCCCGACTACGAATTGGCGTCGTCGGTTCAACTTTGATGGAATCGTAAAAACTACGATTCCATCGAGTTCACGCTTCGTAACCATTTGAATTATCGTGTCAGGCCTGCACCGATTGAGACTTTTTACGAGGCCATCAACTTTCGGCCAACTCCATGAATTTCTTTGGTTTTCCAAAACCGCCGGAATTCGGCGGCACGTCTCTGTTCCGCACGCAGTCCGTTTTTCAACGACCTGTTAAACGTGATGAACCTGTAAAAACTCGCAGTCGGTGCAGGCCTGACACGATAATTCAAGGGGTTACACACGGTGAACTCGATGAAATCGCATTTTTTGCGATTTCATCAAACGTGGTTACAGCGTGGTTGGATGTTGCCGTTCGGCGCCATTCCTGTTGCCGTTCGACGCCACTTGCCGTTCTGCGGCCCGGTGCGGGACACCGCCTGCGTCGCTGTGTTGCCCTGTCTCGCCCGGGCTGGAACCCGCCCCCAAACGGGTTGTGTGCGGCAAGGACAGCTTTTTCAACGGATTGATGAGGGGCGATAACGCCTGTCGGTCCAGGCCGGCACGCCCCTTGCCTTGTTTTTCTGGAAGACGATGTCAAGGGCCGTGACCCGATATGCTTCAGGTTACCCACGGGGTTCCCCGCAGACAAGCGGTATCCTGTGGGGCTTATAGGCAAGGGACGTGCCCGCAACTTCCAACCACCAACGACAGGAGGTGCTTCATGAGTGAAGAATACAAAAGCGGCAGCGGCAGCCTGACCAGTGAGTCTCTGGAAGCCGACGACGTTCTGGCCGGCGCCGAACCTTGGGACCCGGTGGAGACCAGGTTGGTCGTCTGGTCCCTTGTCATCGCCGTCGTCGTCCTCGTCATCGGTCTGTTCATCGTTCCCACCTCGGTACTCCACTAGAGGCCCGGCATGGAAATCGAGTGCGTCATCCGGCACGAGGGCGGCAACTGGGTGGTGGAGAATTCCAGCCTACGGGTGGCGGCTCCCACACTGGAGGATCTCGACCGGGAGGTGGCGGCGCAGCTGCGGGCCGCGGGCGTCGTGGCCCCGGGCGAGCAGGCCCGAGTGTTCATGGCCTTCGACAACTCCACTATTCCCCAATGGATCCGCCAGTACGCCCAGCACTATTTCAATCGAGTCATCACCGTCATCGGTTAACAACCGCTGATTTCAAAAATTGATGAACCCGTAAGAACTCGCAGTCGGTTCAGGCCTGACACGGTAATTCAACGGGCTACAAAACGTGAACTCGATGAAATCGCATTTTTTGCGATTTCATCAAAAATTGAATCTGAAGGAGGAGGAATCCATGGCGCCCATGACCAACCGGAAGTGGTATACCGGCATGCTCAGCCAGGAAGATTGGTGGGCAGTCTGGATGGGAATGTTCTTTTGCGGTCTCGGCCTGCTCACCTGTGTCAACATCGATATCATCGGCTGGGTTACCTATCCGAGCAAGTGGGTGTTCTCGCCGCCGCCGGAGGGCAAGGGGGCGATTTCGCACGCCTTCTATGCCCTCGGCAAGAAATACGCCTTTGACCCCGACGCCAAGGCTTTCTACAAGGGGCTCGGCTGGTGGTCCATCCTGTGGACCTACGTGGTCCTCACCGTGGTGACCACGGTGGGGGCGACCTGCATGAAGTGGAACGTCAAGAAGTTCGTCCAGGGCTGGACCGTGCTCTACTTCTTGACCATCGCCGTCTGGTTCGTGGGGCATCACGCCTTTTTCGCCGCCACGCCCATCGACATGAAAAAGTACGGACTCGATTTCTCGCTTTCCCTGGGTGGTGGCGCGTCCTTCATCCTGGCGCTCATCGTCGGGCTCATCATCGGAAATTTTTTCAAGGAGTTCGCCGGGTTTCTCTCTGAAGCGGCGAAACCGGAATGGTACATCAAGACCGCCATCGTCTTTCTCGGCGTCAAGGTCGGCTACCTGCCGATCAAGGCGGCGGCCACCTCCATGAAGCTCGGCCACAAGGTGGCGGGCCTCACCGGCCATCTCTTCTTCGCCGGCGCCGTGGCCACCATCGTCGCCTATTTGATCTTCTGGCCCGGGGTCTACGTGATTGCCCGCAAGCTCTTCAAACTACCGCGCAAGACCGCCGCCGTGCTCGGTTCCGGCATCTCGATCTGCGGGGTGTCGGCGGCGGTGGCCACCGGCGGCGCGGTCCGGGCCAAGCCGGTGGTGTCGATCATGGTCTCCGCCCTGGTGGTCATCTGGGCGGTCATTGAGCTTGTCGTTCTGCCCGGCTTTTTCACCCATATTTGGCCGGGAACCAGCGATCCTCTGGTAGCGGGGTCGGCCATGGGTATGGCGGTCAAGACCGACGGTGCCGATGCCGCGGCTGGAGAGCTGCTCGATGAATTCCTGCGGTCCAAGATCGAGGTGGAGACCAACGGCGCCGTCAAGTGGCCGGAGGGCATCATTACCACTTCGGCGGTCATGACCAAGATCTGGATCGACATGTTCATCGGCCTGTGGGCCTTCGTGCTGGCCATGGTCTGGGTCTACAAGATCGATAGACGGCCTGGGGAGACGGTGCCGGCCTCCGAGGTCTGGCACCGGTTTCCGAAGTTCGTGCTCGGTTATTTCGCCGCCTGGATGATCTACCTGTTCATCTTCTTCGTTCCCGGGCACAGCGGCAGTGCCGAGGGCATGGAACTGCTCAAGATGGCCAAGGCCGGCGCCGTGCCGGTGGAAAAGGGTCTGCGGAAGCTCTTTTTCATGCTCACCTTCATGAGCCTTGGGGTGATTACCGACTTCAAGAAGCTGAAGGAGGCCCAGTTCGGCAAGATGGTCTGGGTCTATTTCGTGGCGCTGTTTTTGTTCATCATTCCGGTGGCGGTGATCATCGCGTATCTCTTCCATCACGGCATGGAGATCCCCAACATGGTGGGATGATGAATAATTTATGAAAACAGGAGGTTGGACATGAGTGACAAGCCGGAGATAACCGAATCCAGCGCCGGTGATTTCGTCGTCGTCAAGGACCAGAAGGGCAATGAGTACGTCTGCCGTCTCCAGGATCTGAAGGATCCATCGATGTTGAGTGAGGAGGAACGCAAGCGTTGTTACTCCAACGTCGAGGGGGGCGACGATCGTCCGTGATCAGGAAAACGGAAAGGGAGGGGCCGCGGGCACCTTGCCCGCGGCTCCGCCGTAGGGGAGACCATGATCGGCGAGATGAGTCTGTTGGCCGCTGCGGTCTGCTATTATCTCTTTGTCGTCCGGCAGCAGTCCGTTGCCCGGATCGATGCTGGTGCCCTGCCGGAACTCGATCCGGCTACTCGAGACCGTTTTCGGGAACTGCTCGCCACCGCCTACCGGCGGCTTTGTTTCCTGGCCACCGGATTCCTGGGGCTGGCGGTACTGTCGTTCTTGAACAGGCCGGCGGAGTCGCGGGCTGTTTTTCTCGGTATTGTCGCCGTGTTGGCCGTTGGTAACATTCCTCCCCGTACCCAGGCCATGCGGCTTTTGGCCGCTGTCGGTCTCTCCCCGGCGGAGCTGCGGCGGCGCGGTATCGTGTTGTGACCGGGGTGCGGGTCAGGTGTAGGCCTCCCGGAAGCGGCGCAAGGATTCGCCGTCCACCTGCAGAACGAGGGTGTCGCCGGCCCGCACGATCTCGCTGCGCGGCGGGTTGTAGAGGGGACGCTCCTCGCCCGGGCGGATGATGGCGAGCACCAACAGTTGCTGGTAGCGGTCGAAGTCGAGGGCGAGCAGTGGTTTGCCCACCAGGGGGGAGTCGCCCGGAATGGTGACGTCCTCGATGCGCACCGGACAGTCCCGGTCCCGGAGCATCGTGTCCAGGTAGCCGACCACCTGCGGCCGGATCATCTTGGACGCGATACGCAGCCCGCCGATGGCGTTGGGGATCACCACCTCGGCGCCGATCAGTTCGAGCTTGCCGGCGAATTCCGCCTCCTTGCAGGCGGAGATTACCTGCAAGCGCGGATTGAGTTGCCGGCAGGTCACCACGACGCAGAGATTGTCCTTGTCGTCGTTCAAGGCCGAGATGACACCACGGGCCGTGGTGACGCCGGCCTCTTTCAGGACGTGGGCGTGGGTGGCGTCGCCGGTCAGGGCCGGAAAGTGGCCGCACTCCTCCTGCAGTTGCCGCAAGCGTTCCTCGTCGCAGTCGATGGCCACGAACGGCTGGCCGGTTTTCTTGAGTTCCTGCAGGATGTGAAAGCCGACCCGGCCGACGCCGCAGAGAATGATGTGGTCGGTCAATCCCCGGATTTCCTTTGCCATCTTCTTTTTCCAGAATACATGGGTGAGTTCGCCTTCGACCAGGAAGGCGGTGAGCGATGAAACGAAGTAGGCCGCCACACCGAGACCGGCGAACAGCACGGCCACGGTGAAGGCCCGGCCGCCCGGCACGGTCGCCACGTCGATTACCTCGCCGAATCCCACCGTGGTCAGGGTGATGGCGGTCATGTAGAAGCAGTCGGCCAGAGACCAGGGGTGGTCGAGACCGCCGATGTGACCGAGCAGGTAGTAGCCCAGGGTTCCGGTGGCGGTGACGATGCCGAGCAGGGTGCCGGCCACCAGGATTCTGCCGCGCAACGACGGATTCACGGTCGGGACAGGACTCGAAGGGGTTATTCGATGGGCCGTTGATCGCGAAAACCCTCCCGGATGACAGTGAATTCGCCGGTTCCCGTATCGAGATCGTAGATGTTGAAGTTGGTCCGTAGGTCGAAGCCGGCGTAATGGACCGCGAAGTTCAGGGAGGCCGAGCCTTCGGGACCACTGCGGATGCGGTGGAAGACATCCCGCGGCCAGACCAGCATGGCGCCGCCCCGGTGCACCACGGTGTCGCGATGGATGATCTCGTCCGGCGTGACGATGAACCGTTCGATTTCGCCGTGGAACTTGCGGTAGAGCTCGACATGCCGTACCCCGGCCAGGACAATGAGATTGTCGTCCTGGTTCGGGTGCATGTACCAGGGACGTTCGACATCTCCGACCGGCCCCGGTGATTGGGCGTCATGGTCGTGCATCACTCGGTCGATGGAACTGATGCGGTCAACCAGACCCGGGGGCACCAGATCGAAGATCACTCCCGGAGTGGAACGGAAGGGGGTGAAGGGCACGACCTTGAACAGGCCGGGAACCTCGATGATGGCGGTGTCGTAGTACTCCATGATGGCATGCCTCCCGCGTTTTTGCCTCTTTTGGCATACCGGATTTATCCCGTTGCTGGCAAGTGATTTGTGATCGTCGGAGGTATCAAAAGGTCCTGAATCCGTGAGCGTTCGTGCGTGCGCCTGATACGCGAAGGCAACCGTTACTCCGTCACGGATTCAGGAAAAGGTGGCCAGGAAATGAGCCAGATGGTGGCGGCGGAAGTGGTCCAGGTCCCAGGGGCGGTCGGAGAGAAGATGGGTGAAGGCAGGGGCAAGGAGATACACCCAGGCCGGCACCTCGGCGCCGACAGCCGTGATGACGGTTCGACGTCGGCGCTGGTACCATTCGCCCTCGTAGGCGTCCAGCAGGGACAGGATACGGTGGTCCACGTCCCGGTAGAGGATGCCGGTGGTTTCTGCCGCCGGGTCGGGGATTACGGCTGGAAAGATCTCACCCCGTAGCAGGCGGCAACGGTGGCCGGGCAGCACGGCGGGCTCGCCGGCAAAGCGCTCGCCGCAGACCCGCTCCAGGACCGCTGTGCAGCACAGGGTGCCGTAGGCGAACAGGGCCTCTGCCGGGGGCATGGCGAACGCGGTGGATTAGCTATGGGTTGTGGACCACAGGCAGGCCGGCCTTCTTCCAGGCGGCGATGCCGCCCGAGAGATTATAGACCTGCCGGTAGCCCTGCTGGCGGACGAGGGCCTGGCCGACGGCGTAGCTGCGGCCGCCGACGGCGCAGACCACCAAGAGAGGCCGGTCCTTGGGAAGGTTGTGCTGACCGCGCAGCACGGCCCAGAACGGGAGCAGGATCGAGCCCTCGATTGCCCCATCTTGCCGCACTTCCTGGGGCGTGCGCACATCGACGACGAGCAGGTTTTTCGTGTTCTTGATGAGGTTGTATGCCTGCTGCGGGGGGATACTCTGGAAGGGGTGCCGGGCCGCGGCCGGCCTGGTGGTGGCTGCCTGGGCCGGCGCCGGAGTGGTGGTGGCGGCCTGTTTCGGGGAGTCGGAACAGCCGCCGCCGGCCAGGAGTACGGCGACGGCGACGACGAAAATGGTTTTCGGGAAGATGCGCATGGGACGAGCCTCCAATCGAGCTGCCGGCCGCTGAAGCGGCCGCTTTGGGATATCGGGATGATAGCAGCCCGTTGCAAAACGGGCTGCGTGCGGTACAGGGACGTGCCGCCGAATTCCGCCGGTTTGAAAAACCAAGGAATTCGTGAGGTTGGCCGAAAGTTGATGGCCTCGTAAAAAGTCTCAATCGGTGCAGGCCTGACACGATAATTCAAATGGTTACGAAGCGTGAACTCGATGGAATCGTAGTTTTTACGATTCCATCAAAGTTGAACCGACGACGCCAACTCTCAGTCGGTCTAGGTCTGCCGTGGCAATTCCTTGAGAAGGACCGTAACCCTGCGGAATCGTGACACGATTCCGTCAAATTTGTTTTGGCCAGCCGATAGTCGAAAAAGCCAGGGACGGCTTTTTCGACAGACTGATAGATACGCCGTCGGCTGGAAAAGTTCCAGCGCGGCGCGCGGCCGACAATCATATGCGAGCCGGCGAAAAAAGCAAGACCTTGTAAAAAGTCGCAGTCGGTCCAGGCCTGACACGATAATTCAACAGGTTACAAAGCGAGAACTCGATGAAATCGTACTTTTTACGATTTCATCAAAAAAGATGACCTCGTAAAAACTCGCAGGCGGCCCAGGCCTGACACGGTAATTCAACGGGTTACACACCGCGAACTCGATGGAATCGCAGTTTTTGCGATTCCATCAAAAAAGGAAGACCAGAATGGATTGTTACTTTGGGGTGCGGGGGAAGGGGATGGTCTCCCGGATATTGGGCAGACCGGTGACGAACTGGATGAGCCGCTCGAAGCCGAGCCCGAAGCCGGCGTGCGGGGCGGTGCCGTAGCGCCGTAGATCGAGGTACCATCGGTAGTCGTCCAGGTTCATGCCGAGGGCCGTCATCTTTTCTTCCAGGACATCGAGGCGTTCTTCCCGCTGGCTGCCGCCGATGATTTCGCCGATGCCCGGCAGCAGAACGTCCATGGCCGCTACGGTACGACCGTCGTCGTTGGCCCGCATGTAGAACGGTTTGATGGCCGCCGGGTAGTCGTAGACCACCACCGGTCCTTTGCAGAGTTCCTCACAGAGGTAACGTTCGTGTTCGGCCTGGAGATCGCAGCCCCATTCCACCGGGAATTGGAAAGAACGGCCGCTTCCGGCCAGGTGCTCGATGGCCTCGCTGTAGGACATGCGGACAAACTCGCGGTCGCAGACCGCCCGCAGTCGATCTTCGACGGACGCGTCGATGAAGCGGGCAAAAAGGGCGAGGTCGTCGGTACATTCCTCCAGGGCGCAGCGGGCCAGCTCCTTCAGAAAGGATTCGGCCAGGTCGATATCGCCGCCAAGATCGCAGAAGGCCATTTCCGGTTCCACCATCCAGAATTCCGCCAGGTGCCGTTTGGTGTTGGAGTGTTCCGCCCGGAAGGTCGGCCCGAAGGTATAGACGTTGCCAAGCGCCAGGGCGTACGCCTCGGCCTCGAGTTGCCCGGAGACCGTCAGGCCGGCCCGGCGGCCGAAGAAGTCCCGGCGGTAGTCGAAGCCGCCGTCCCGAAGACGAGGTGGGTGGTCGAGATCCACGGCGGTGACCGTGAACATGGCGCCGGCCCCCTCGCAGTCGCTGGTGGTGATGATCGGCGTGTGGACGTGGATGAAACCGCGTTCCTGGAAGAAGTGATGCACCGCCATGGCCAGGGAGCTACGGATGCGGGCCACGGCGGCGATGCTGTTGGTCCGCGGCCGCAGGTGCGGGATGGTGCGCAAGAATTCGAAACTGTGGCGTTTCTTCTGTAAGGGGTAGTGTTCGGCCGGGGCCGTTCCCAGGACCTCGACGCGCTCGGCCCGTAGCTCCACCGGCTGGCCCTTGGCCGGCGATTGTACCAGGATGCCGCGCACCCGCAGGCAGCAGCCGGTGGTGAGCCTGGCGATCTCGGTGGTGTAGTTTTCCAGGCTGGAATCGGCGATCACCTGCAGGTTGGCGAGGCAAGAGCCGTCGTTCAGTTCCAGGAAAGAGAATCCTCCCTTGGCGTCCCGCCGCGTCCGCAGCCAGCCGTGGATTTCGAGGCGGCGGCCGACGGGCTGGTCCCGTAGCACCGTCTTGATGCGTATCGGCAATGTCATGCTTGAAGCTCCCAAGGCTTTGTGCTTGAATGGCAACATAGGTTGTTACGAGTTCGTCGATTGTACCGGAAACGATCCTTGAATTCCAGCCAAGGAGCTGCAAAATGCCTGACACTCCTTCCCATCTCAATGCGACACGGTGTGCCCTCCTGGTGGTGGACATCCAGGAGCGTCTCATGCGGGTAATCGATAACGCCGACCGAGTGACGCGCAACAGTGCCTTGCTCCTGAAGGCGGCAGCGGTGCTCGACTTGCCGGTGCTGGCCACCACCCAGTACCGAGAACGGATCGGGCCGCTGCTGTCGGAGATCACCGCCGAGCTGGGCGGCATCGAGCCCCTCGACAAGATGGAGTTCGACTGCTTTGCCAACCCCGGCTTCCGGGAGGCCGTGACTGCCCTGCCCGGCGGGGTGGACACCCTGCTCGTCTGCGGTGTCGAAACCCATATCTGCATCTACCAGACCGTGGTCGGCGCCCTCAACATGGGCTACCGGGTATGGGTGGCCGCCGATGCCGTCTCCTCCCGGACCCCGGCGAACCGCAAGCTGGGCCTGGCCCGCATTCGGGAGATCGGCGGGGTGGTGGGCTCCACCGAGATGATCGTTTACGATCTTCTCGGCCGGGCCGGTACCCCGGCCTTCAAGGCCCTGCTGCCGGCCCTCAAATAGCCAGAATTGATGGAATCGCAAAAAGTACGATTCCATCCAGTTCACGGAGCGTAACTCTTTGAATTATCGTGTCAGGGCTGGGCCGACAGCGACTTTTTACGGGATTGTCAGAATTCGCTGCGCTCACCACCTGCCTTCGCGTGTCTGGCGCACGTACGAACACTCACGGATTCAGGTTGAAGTGCGGTGAAAGGGTCAAGAACTTGCCCGTCCGTGCCGATAGCGGGTGAGAGGATAGGTGATGGACGACGTGCGTGACGCAAGGCCCGGTACCGTGGCATCATCAGGGGCGGCTCCCGATGGGGATCCCGGTACGGAGGATACCGCCCGGTCGATGGAAGAGGAACTCTTCGCCCGGCGGCGCCGGGAGAGGGCCGCCCTCCTGGGTACGGCGGCCGCTCCGCCGGTGTTGCCGGCGGCCATCGGCGAGCGTCCGGGCCGCCGGCCCGAGGGGGCTTCCGTCCGTCCCACCCATTGGTCGGTGGTTTGGTCCGACCTGATGATGACCATGTTCATCCTCTTTTCCGTGCTCTACGTCTACCAGCTTAGCCAGCGGGAGTTTTTGCAGCCGGAAAGTATCGGTGGGGTGGAGCCGGCCTCGGTCCTCGGCCAGGCCCCTGAAGGGGATCTGTCCACCACCGCTGGTCCCCTAGCCCAGGTGTACGACATCGGCCGCCGGGTGATCACCGAGACCGATCTCGGTGATTTCGCCGACATCTCCCTGGCGCCGGACAAAACGGTGCGCATCGTGCTCACCGGCGACGTACTCTTCGACTCCGACGACGCCGAGCTCAAGCCTGCGGCCCGGAGCAAGCTGCGCAAGATTGCCGAGCTGTTGCGCCTCAACCCTTACGTCATCAATGTGGTCGGCCACACCGACAACGTGCCGGTCCACTCGCCCCGTTTCCCCTCCAACTGGGAGCTGTCCGTCCTGCGGGCGACGGCGGTCACCCGGTTTCTGATCCACGAGGGGGGGGTGCCGGCCGAGCGGTTCTACGTCACCGGGCACGGCTACTTCCAGCCGGTGGCCCCGAACGATTCCATTGCAAACCGGGCGAAGAATCGGCGGGTTGAGATTATTGTCACCCGGGATATGCCCGGCGCCCGCTACCTGCCGGGAACCAGCAATGCCTTCTGAAGGCCGTGTCATGCGTCACAAGAACCTCATCGGTATCCTCTTCTGCGTCTTCGTCTTTTTCGGCGGTTTCGCCATCCATGGCAACCTGGCCCTGTACGCCAACCTGGCCGGATTGCTCATCGTCCTGTCCGGTACTGTCGGCGCCGCCCTGATGAGCTATCGCTGGGAACGGCTGGTCATCGTCGCCAAGGTGCTGATCTCATCCTTTCGGTCCATACCGCGGCAACCGGACGAGATCATCGAGATTCTCATCGATCTGTCGGTCAAGTCCCGCTTTGAGGGCATCATCGCCCTGCACCGGGACGAGGAGGAGACTTCCATCCTTTTCCTGCGTCAGGCCCTGGGGCTGTTGGTGGACGGCTTCGGGGGAGCACAGATCCGCGACATGCTCCAGGCCGAAATGTATTTCTTCCAGATGCGTCGTGAGGAGTGCGAACGGGTCCTGCGGACCATTGCCGATTATTTTCCCGCCTTCGGCATGGTGGGCAGCGTCGTCGGCCTCATCGGCATGCTGGGCGGCATCGGCGATACCAGCGTCATCCTGTCCATGATTCCCATCGCTCTCACCTCGACCCTCTACGGCATCATCTTTGCCAACTTTTTCTTCTTGCCCTTCGCCGCCCGGCTGCGGGAGCGTACCGACCAGGAACTGTTGCTCCAGAAGATCATCCTGGAAGGGGTGGTCGCCATCGAGGGCGAGATCAATCCCCGCGTCCTGGAACGCAAGCTCAAGAGCTTTCTCACCCCGGCGGCCCGCAGCCGCGAGATGATCTCCATGCAGAAGATTCAGCAGCGGTTCAAGGCCCGCACCATGGCCCGGCTGGCCGCCATCCGTGAGCAGACCGCCTCGGGCGAGTCCCCAGAATGAGCTCCTGGTTCCGTGAGCGTTCGTGTTATTACGAGTTCGTCAACATTCTGCGTCAACGAACTTTCCTTGTGACATGCTGATACAACAGGAAAAAACAGGCTAGCTGATTTTTCGTCACGGATCCAGCAACTGTGGATAAAGTCAACCGAATTTTTACGCATTATTTGCCTGCCACGACACGCCATCTCTGA
>CAYRGZ010000005.1:0-41440 GCA_964423785.1 uncultured Desulfobulbia bacterium | reverse complement strand
GAATTCGGCGGCACGTCCATGTGCCGCACACAGCCCGTTTTTCAACGGGCTGTTACCAAGTCAATAGCTCTCCCTTGGACCATTCCAGCAGTGAAAGGGATGGGCATGACTCCTGCTCCACGGCATCCTGCGCGGTTTGTGGAACGCCATCGATGTGGCGGTGCAACGGGGCGACAAAGAGCGCAAAAGCGGCTCGGGAATCCGCGATGATCCTGTAAAGTGTCGCAGTCGGCTCAGGTCTGACACGGTACTTCAACGGGTTACGAAGCGAGAACTCGATGAAACCGTATTTTTACGGTTGCATCGATCCGTCGTTTGTCGTCCGGTTTCCTGATTCCTTTTTCCTTGACACCCTTTGTAGCGCCGTTATATGATCGTAATCGTTTGGATTTTTTATGTCGCTGGATGGCGGCCGGCCCGGCTGGCGTTTTCGATAACTTTTCGAAATATCGAATAAATTGATGCAGCCCGTTGAGCAGGAATATATCAGGGATGTCGACAAGTTGGTGCCGCGGCCGGATATCGCGCTCGAGGTTCTGCAACTGGCGTACGGCGAGGCATGTGATTTTAGTGAGCTGGCCGACAAGATCGAGCGGGACCCGAGCTTGACCGCCAACATGCTGCAGCTGGCCAACTCCGCCTACTTTGGCCATATGCGCAAGATCTCGTCGGTACACGACATCCTCGTCCGCCTCGGCATCGAGACGGTCAAGATGATCGTCATCACCAGCGCCTCCATCGGTCTGCTGAAAGATCCGCAAGAAGCGTATAACCTCGATGCCGGCATGCTCTGGAAGCACAGCCATGCCACAGCAGTGCTCGCCTCCATCATTGGTCGTTATGCCCGGGTAAAGAACAGTGCCGCCCTCTATACCGCGGCCCTTTTGCACGATGTCGGCAAGGTGGTGCTCAACCGGCCTCTGCAGGTCGCCCTTTTGAATCGCACCGAACAGGAAATCTCCGCCTCCTCGCTTGCCATCGAACAGACCCTGTTGCGCACCGACCACGCCCGGGTGGGCATGTTTCTGCTCGAAAAATGGGGGCTGCCGGCGGTGATCACCGTACCGGTCGGCTTCCATCACGAGTTCCACAAGGCCCTCATCCACAAGTTGCCGACCCTCATCGTCCATCTGGCCAATCTGTTGGTGGAGGGTATGGGATTCGTGGCCGAAGACGGTGTGCGGCCGGAAATCGAAGATTTTGTCGACGAACGGATCTATACAGCGGTTCCCGGCTTTCACCGCAACATGGAAGACATCATCGACGAGTTCTACGAGAAGATACACGATCTCGAAGCGAGGACGGACTCGTAACATGATAACCTTGCCGGAATCGTATACCCATCTCCGGTTGGGGGCGAGATGAAAGGTATCATCTTCAACCTGTTCGAGGCGTTCTGCATCCGCCGTCTCGGCGAGGAGACCTACGAAGCCCTGGTCGAGGATATCGAGGAACTCGAGACCGATCCCCGTCTGATGGTGGCGCCGGGAACCTATGCCGACGAGGATTTCTTTCGGCTCGTTCGCGGGGCAGCGACGCGGATCGGCGTCGCGGTGCCTGAACTGCTGCGGGATTTCGGCCGCTTCGCCCTCGCCCGTCTGGCGGACCGGTATCCGGATTTTTTCGCTCCCTTCCGCCACGCGCGCGAGTTTTTGCGGTTCATCGGCATGGTGCACCACGTCGAGATCAAGAAACTCTACCAGGACGCCAACGTACCCCGTTTCTCCTGCCGGGAGGAGGGTGACGGTACCCTCATGCTCGGCTATCACTCGGAGCGGCTCCTCTGTCCCTTTGTCGAGGGTCTCATCGAGGGAGTCGGTGTCCATTACGGGGTGGCCATCGACTGTCGGCACCGCCGGTGTATGGCCGACGGGGCTGCATCCTGTGAATTCTTTCTCCATTTTCCGGATGAGGATGCCCCTCGGAAGGCGTGAGCGTCCTGCGTTTCCCATGACCGCTCCCATGACCGCACCTGACGCCCTGCAGCAAAAAATAGCCCGCCTGGAGCACAAGGTTCGCCTCCTTGAGGAAATGGTCGAGGAGAACAGCCGGACTGCTTTTCTCGAAGGACAGCGGCGGGCGGCGATCAACGCCATGCTCGCCCTCTCCTTGCAGTCCAGCAGGCAGGCGGAGTTTCTCTCTGGCTGCCTCGATATTCTCCTGGCCCAGGAACTTTTTGCCATCGAGGGCCGGGGAGCCCTTTTCCTTACCGAGGATGACGACGTGCGCCTGGCGGTGGAACAGGATTTCCCGCAGGCGAAAGTTTGCTGCGCTGCCGAAGGGAGTCTGTGTCGGCGTGCGGCCCGGTCCGGCATGCTGCTCTTTTCCGCCGCTGCGGCGCAAGCCGAGCGCCGTCGTTGCGCCACTGGCCTGCCAACCGGGGTAGACGTCTGTGCCGTGCCGGTGCGTCTTGGGCAGCAGGTTCTCGGTGTCTTTTGCCTCGCCCTGCCCAGCGGCATGGTACCGAGTCAGGCCGACAATCAGTTTCTGGCCGCCGCCGCCGACATCGTGGCCGGTGGCCTGCAGCGGTTCCGTTACGAGGACGACCTGGCCGTCTACCAGGTCAATCTCGAGGAGTTGGTGACCAGAAAAATCGAAGAACTGCGCCAGGCGGAGGAGCGGTACCGGGATATCTTCACGTATTCCCAGGCCGGCATCTACCAGAGTTGGCTGGATGGTGGGTTTCGGACCTGCAATCCGGCCATGGCCCGGATGCTCGGTTATGATTCGCCTGAAACGTTGATGGCTGCGGTGACCGATATCGCCTCTCAGCTGTACGTCGATCCTTCTGATCGCGAGCGGCTCATCGCCCAACTGCGGGAGGGACCGGTGCAGGGGGTCGTCACCCGGCTACGGAAACGGGATGGCAGCGTCATCCATGTGCTGCTCTCGACCCGGTTGGTGACCGAGGGAACGGATCTACCCTACCTGGAGGGGCAGGCACTCGATATCACCGATCGGGTGCGGGCGGAGGCGGCCCTGGCTGAGGAGCGCAACCGGCTGGCCGTCACCCTCGCGTCCATCGGTGACGGGGTGATCACCACCGATACCGACGGCCGTATCCTGCTTTGCAATCCGGTGGCCGAGCAGCTGACCGGCTGGTCCCAAGCGGAGGCGGTGGGCCGCTCCCTGACCGAGGTGTTGCGTCTCGTCGACACCAAGGACGAGCGGCCGCTGCCCGATCCGGTGGCCGCCATCCTGGAGCGGGACGCCATGGTCACGCTGGAGCGGGATTGCCTGCTCATCTCCCGTGACGGCCGCCGGCTTCTCATCGCCGACAGCGGTGCGCCGATTCGCGATGCCGACGGTCGGAATATCGGCGTGGTTCTCGTCTTCCGGGACATCACCGAGCAGACCAGGCTGGAGCAGGAAGCTCGCCGCAACCAGCGCCTCGAATCCCTCGGCGTGCTGGCCGGTGGTATCGCCCATGACTTCAATAACATTCTTGTTGCCATCCTCGGCAATATCAGCCTTGCCGAACGGTTGGTTTCCGGCCAGGAAAAGGTGGAACTCCTGTTGGCCGAAGCCAGAAAGGCGGGCTTGCGGGCCCGTGATCTCGTCCGGCGGTTACAGACATTCGCCAAGGGCGGCGACCCGATCCGGGAGGCGGCCGCCATCGACGAGGTCATCCGTGAATCGGCGGACTTCGTGCTGCGTGGCTCCAACGTTGCCTGCCGTTACGATTTCGCGCCGGATCTCTGGCTGGCCGACATCGATTCCGGCCAGGTGAGCCAGGTGATCCAGAATCTGGTCATCAACGCCAAGCAGGCCATGCCGGACGGCGGCACGGTCACCATTACCTGCCGCAACCGGGAAGAAAGGCCGGACACGGAGGACGGCACCGAGCCCCAGCGGTTCATCGAGGTGTCGGTGGCAGACGACGGCCCCGGCATTCCCGCCGATCGCCTGCCCCATATCTTCGATCCGTACTTCACCACCAAGGAGGAAGGGACCGGTCTTGGCCTTGCCATCGTCCATTCGGTGATCCGCAAACACGGGGGAAACATCACCGTGGAGTCGTCTCCCGGTCAGGGAACCCGATTCACCTTTCTTCTGCCCGCTTCCCAGAAAGAGGAGACAACGGTGTCTTCTCCTCCCACTACCTCCATCGTCGGCGGCAGTGGACGGATCCTGGTCATGGACGACGATGAAGCCATCCGGCTTTTGGCTGTCAACATGCTGGGTTTCTTGGGATACGAGGCCGAGACGGTGGTGGACGGCGAGGATGCGGTGGCGCGCTACCAGGAGGCGCTCACCGCCGGCCGTCCCTTTGCCGCTGTCATCCTCGATCTCACCGTCCCCGGCCGGATGGGCGGCCGCGAGGCCGGCGAGCGGATCCTGGCCATGGATCCGACGGCGCGCATCATCATTACTTCCGGCTATGCCCGGGAACGGGTACTGGCATCCTATCGGCAGTACGGATTCGCCGGTATTCTGGTCAAGCCGTTTCTGGCCGGCGAAATGGACCGGCTCTTGCGCACCGTGCTCGCTACCCCGGACGATCAGTGATGACCCGCCAATCACCTTTTGTTCCTGGTGATACGGCCGCCCGCATTGCCTTCGGCTGGTTTTTACAACTGCGTTGGGCCGCGGTGGTCTGCCAGGTGGTGGTCATCGGCCTCGTCTCCCGCCTTCTGGCCATCCAGGTGCCGGTGACGATTCTCGCCGTCCTCATCGTCTTCCAGGCGGCCAGTAACGTTTTTTTTCATGTTCTCCTGCATCGCCGGCAGACGGTTCCCGAGGGCGTGTTCGGTTTCGTCATGCTGTGGGATGTCGTCCACCTCACCCTGCTCCTGCACTATACCGGTGGACCGATGAACCCGTTCACCTTTCTGTACCTGGTCCATGTCGCTCTCGGGGCCGTGCTCATGCGGCCGATCTGGGCCTGGGGCCTTGCCGGGGCCACCATCGCCGCCTATGCCGTACTCTTTCCCCTGGCCGGTCTTTGGCCTCCTCGGCCGGCGCGGCCGCTCTGTATCGATGTGTTGGAGGCCGGCGGCCATGCCGGTGACCTCAACCTGCACCTCCAAGGCATGTGGGTGGCCTTTGCCTTTACGGTCTGTTTCATCGTTCTTTTCATCGGCCGTATCCAGAAGGACCTGGAATTGCACCGGCGCAGGCTGGCCAGCTTGCAGGAAGAGAAGTACAAGAGTGACCGCCTGGCCGCATTGGCCACGTTGTCCGCCGGCGCGGCACACGAGTTTTCCACGCCGCTCGCCACCATCGCGGTGGCGGCAGGCGAGATGCTGTATCGGCTCCGGAAGCAGGGGGCGCCGGCGGAGTTGATCGAGGACGCCACCCTCATCCGCCAACAGGTCCAGCGTTGTCGCCATATCCTCGACCAGTTGGCCGCCGACGCCGGCCAGCATACCGGCGCCCCCATCGAGAAGGTGGTGGTCGCCGAACTGCTCGACCTCGCGATCTTCGAGTTTGTCGAAGAGACCGGACGACGGCCGCGGCTGACGAATACCGCCGGCGATCTCGAACTCGGTATTCCCATCGAACCGTTCGTCCGGGTGGTGAAGGGCATTCTCAAGAATGCCGTCGATGCCGGTGCCGCTACTATCGACTTGCGTTGTTACCGGCAGGCCGGGTATCTTGTCATCGAGGTGGAGGATGATGGACCCGGCATGGACGAGGAGACGCGCCGGCGTGCCGTGGATCCCTTCTTTTCCACCAAGGGAGCCGGACACGGCATGGGGCTCGGTTTGTTCCTCGCCCGGACCATGGCCGAGCAGCACGGTGGTGATCTCGAACTCCACAGCATGCCGGGCCAGGGGTGCCGGGTAGTGCTCCGTCTTGCCCTGGACGTGCTGCAAGTGGGAGGTGCCGATGGCTGAAAGAGCCGGAGGATGGCTTTTGTAATTGACTGATAATATTGATGAAATCGCAAAAAATGCGATTTCATCGAGTTCTCCGTCGTAACTCGTTGATTTATCGTGGCAGACCTGGTCCGACTACGATTTATTACGAGTTGTCACTATTCGTGGATGATGATGCCGTGGAAAAGATACTGATCGTCGACGATGATGCCCATTTGCGGGAGCGCTTGGTCGCCGCCTTTGCCGGCCGGGATTTCGAGGCCCGCGGCGCTGGCTCCTATGACGAGGCCATGACCCTGCTAGAAGATTTTGCCGCCGATCGGGCGGTGATCGATCTCAAGATGCCGGGAAAATCGGGCCTCGAGCTGGCCCGCGACGCCCTCGCCGTGCGGCCCGCGTTGCGGGTGGTCATCTTGACCGGTTACGGCTCCATCGCCACCGCCATGGAGGCGGTGCGGATCGGCGCTGTTTCGTATTTGCCGAAGCCGGCCGATGTGGACGACATCCTCGCCGCCTTCGACCCTGAATCCCGGGTCAATAGCCTGCCTGAAGGGGAAGACATCCCCACCCCGTCTTTGGCCAGGGCCGAGTGGGAACACATCAACCGGGTCCTGGCAGACTGCGGAGGCAACATCTCCGCCGCCGCCCGACGGTTGAACATCCACCGCCGCACTCTGCAGCGGAAACTGATGAAATACCCACCACCCAAATGATCGTGTCCGATCACTGTCTTCGTGCCCATGATACCGACGGCCGGCTGCGGGCCGTCGCCTGTTGTTCCACCGGTCTCGTCGAGACGATCCGCAACCGGCAAGCAACCGACGGGCTGGCCACCATTGCCGTCGGCCGGCTGGCCACCGGCGCCGCCCTCATGGCGATCCAGGACCAGGTACGGGTCGCTCTCTTGGTGGAGGGCAACGGGCCGCTGGGCCGGATGCAGGCCGAGGCGCATCCCGACGGCGGCGTCCGGGCCGCGGTGCGCCACGGCCAGGTCCTAGCGACCGCGTCGGTCACTTCGGTGACCGACGCGGTCGGCCGGGCTGGTTTCCTGCACGTGATCAAGGATCTCGGCTTGAAGGAGCCGTACCGGGGCATGGTCCAGTTGGTATCCTCCGAGATCGCCGAGGATATCGCCTGGTACTACACCACCTCGGAGCAGATCCCATCGGCCGTCGCCCTGGGAGTTCTGCCGTCGGCAGACGGAGAGGTGCAGGTGGCGGGCGGCTTCTTGGTCCAGGCCATGCCGGGATGCCCGGACAGCCTGCTCGCCGAGTTGGAGGAACGCCTCCGGTCCCTGGGGCCGGTGACCGATATTCTGAAAAAGGGTGGTGACCCACGCACGCTCCTCGACGCCGTTTTCGGCCCTGTACCGTTTACCGTCTCCGACCGGGTCCCTTTGCGGTTTTCGTGCGCCTGTGAAACCTTGGCGGCCACCGCCATCGCCGGCGCCTTGCCGGCCGATGAACTCGCCGAGTACGTCGAGCGGCGCGAGGACGCGGTCATCACCTGCGGCTACTGCGGGCGGCGCCTGACTGTCGGCTGGCGTGAAATCGAGGCATTGCTCGCCTCGGATCGGTGAGTCGGCCTGCTTGTGCACCATAACCTTCGGATGCGCCCATCCTACTTCGTCGTGAAGACGAAGACCCCGTCCCAGTCGGCCGGCGGCGGTTCTTCCTGGAAGTGGCGGCTGCGCTCCTGGTACAGCGTGTAAAGAGGATGGGGATGGTCGGTGGCCAGGGCGGCGAAGCGGTCGTGGGCGGCGGCGAACTGCCGGTCGTAGTAGAGATCGATGGCCGCCTGGTATCGCTCGACTTCTGCGGCCAGTGCCGGATCGGGCTCGCCGAAAAGGAGCGGTTCGTAGATGCGCACCGGCTGTTTCTTGCCCTTGACCCGGACGAGATCGAGGAAGCGGCAGAAGAGTGGTTCCGTCACCAGGGCGCGGGTGTGTTCCGAGATGATCACCGTGGTGCCGTACGCCTTGTTGGCTCCCTCGAGGCGGGAGGCCAGGTTGACCTCATCGCCGATTACCGTGTAATCGAAGCGCTGGCGGCTGCCGAAGTTGCCGGCCGACACCAGTCCAGAGTTGATCCCCACCCCGATGGCGATGGTCGGCAATCCTTCCGCCTCCCAGGCCGGCCGTAGTTCCGTGAGCCGATCCTGCATGGCCAGCGCCGCCCGCACCGCTTTGGTAGCATGGTGGTCGTCGGTTACCGGTGCCCCCCAGACCGCCATGATCGCATCTCCGATGAATTTATCCACCATCCCGTCGTGGGCCATGATGATGTCGCTCATTTCGGTGAGGTAGCGGTTCATGAACCGGCCCAGGGCATCCGGTTCCATGGTTTCCGACAGGGTGGTGAACCCTCGGATGTCACTGAACAGGATGGAGGCTTGGCGCTGCTCGCCAGCCAGTCGCAGCCGGCCGGGATCGGCCACCAACTGCCGCACCACCTGGGGTGAGACGTAGCGGGAAAAGGCGGTTTCGATGAACCGTTTCTGACGACCGGCCCAAAGATAGTTGGCCAGGGTGACGACGAGAAAGACGAAGGTGAGACCGAGGACCGGATAGGTGATACCGATGAGGATGCCGCGCCGAAATAAAAACCAGTAATCACCGGCCACCAGGACCCCGAGCAGCAACAGACCGGTACCGCCGCCCGCCACCGGCCCGGCCACGGTGAGCAGGATGGTGATGAGCAACCCGCCGCCGATGAGTGACAGGAAGGTGACGCCCTGCTCGGTGAATTGGTCGTGGCGCAACGGATCGGCGGCAAGCAGGTTGTCGATGATGGTGGCGTTGACCTCGACGCCGGGACAGACGGGAGCAAAGGGGGTGGAGCGCAGGTCGAGCAGGCCGGCGGCCGAGGTGCCGATGATCACGAAGCGATCGCGAACCTGGTCGTCCGCTTTGCCCTCCAGGACCTCGATGGCCGGGATATAGGGGAAAGTTCGGGCTGGACCGCGGAAGTTGATGACCAGACGGCCGGCTTCGTCGGTGGGGATGAACCGGTCGCCGATGTCGATGCCGGTCACCGTCCAGCCTCGGTGGTAGCGCTGACCGCCGGCCTCGATGGTCACCGTTTCGGTGGCGGTTCCGAGCCGGAAGACCTCGAAGGCCATGGATGGGTAGGGGATGTCCTGGTAGAGGATGAAGAGAGGGCTGCGGCGTACGGTACCGGCCGGGTCGGGAAAGAAGTTCAAGAATCCTTCCGTTTCGGCCACCGCGATGGTCGGGGTGTTGAGGATAGCCCTTTGGGCCCGGGGCAGGTTCATGTCGGAGAAGGCCACCCCCGGAGGCCGCGGCCGCACAGTGATGGATGGAAAGGGAGTATCGCCACCGCCGGCCGTATTGGTCCCGGTTTCGAAGATGTAGCCGAGCACCACCGGTGAGCGGCCGATGACCTCGGCGAAGACCTGGTCGTTGTCCGGCAGGGCCTTGAGATGGCGGCGCAGGGCCGGCGGGAGATCGGTTCTTGCTAAACGGGTGACGATGGAGGCGGGCGAGGTGCGGTCCGGTTCGGCGAAAACGATGTCGAATCCCACCACCCGGGCGCCGGCCGCGGTCAACCTCTGCAGGAGATCGGCCAGCACGGTACGCGGCCACGGCCACTGTCCAAGACGGGCGATGCTACGCTCGTCGATGTCCACGATCACCACGCGACCGGTGGTGGGTATCGGCCCTCGAACCCGGAACATGGCGTCGGCGACTCGGTTGTCCACGGTCTGGAGAAAGAGTGACAGGCGGACGATGGGCAGGACATAGAGGCCGGCCACGAGAAAGGTCACCAGCAGCCCGGCGACCAGTGGCGCCTGGGTGAATTTTCGGATGGAACTTGTACGCATTCCGTGCTACGCTAGAAAGATTGATGGAATCGCAAAAAGTGCGATCCCATCGAGTTCACGGTGTGTAACCATCTGAATTACCGTGTCAGACCTGGACCGACTGCGAGTTTTTACGAGTTCATCAAGATTGAGGAGAACCAGTAGGGGATGGAGCGTGTCTTTCATTGTAACAGAAGAAACGAGGAAAGACTGTGACAATATCCACCTGTAACTGCTGGGAGAGGAAAACGACGTGATCAGAAAGAGGCTTGAAAAGACGCCGACGTATATCCAGGGATTCGACGAGATCCTCGAAGGAGGACTTCCCGTCGGCCGGATCAGTCTGGTGACCGGTGGTCCGGGGAGCGGCAAGAGCGTCTTTGGTCTCGAATTCCTTTACCGTGGCGCCCTTGCCGGTGAACCTGGCATCCTGGTCGGGTTCGAGGAACCGCCGGACATGGTGCGGGTCAACGGTTCCACGCTCGGCTTCGATATCGCCGGCTGCGAGGCGGCAGGCAAGCTCTTCCTTCTCAAGGGACATCTCGATCCAAAAGCGATCTTGGGCGGCTCCTTCAGTCTGGCGGGCATGCTTGCCATTCTCGATGGCAAGGTGCGGGAAATGGGGGCCCGCCGGATCGTCTTCGATGCCCTGGAGGTGGTGCTCCGGCTCATCGATTCGTCCGCTGCCGTGCGGGCCGAGTTGCACGCCCTGCACGACTGGATCGTGGCCAGCGGTCTCACCACGGTGATGACCCTGAAACCGCGCATCGCCGGTCCGACCCCCTTCGAGGATTTTTTCGACTCCATGGCCAGTTGCGTGCTGGCCATGGACACCCGGGTGGCCGACCAGATCGCCACCCGACGCTTGCGGGTGATCAAGTACCGCGGTTCCGCCTTTGGTCGGAACGAGTACCCGTATGTCATCACCGCCACCGGACTGCGTGCCGTTCCCATCTCCTCCGTGGCCCTCAACCATCAACCCCTGGGAGAGAGGGTGACCACCGGCATCGCCAAGCTCGACGATATGCTGGCCGGCGGTTATGCGCGGGCTGCGTGTATTCTCGTTTCCGGCCTTCCCGGTACCGGCAAGACCATTCTGGCCACCACCTTTACCGAAGCCGCTTGCTGCCGGGGCGAGCGGGTTCTGTACATCAGTTTCGAAGAATCGGCCGCCGCCCTGGTGGGGAACGTCAAGAGCGCCGGTATCGGCCTGGAGCAGGCCCTGGCCACGGATTGCCTGCGGATCATCGCCACCATGCCCGAGGCAACCGGTGCCGAAGAGCATTTGCTCGCGGCCATTGACGCCATCGACGACTTCCAGCCGGCCCATGTCGTGGTGGATGCCATATCCGCCTGTTCCCGCATGGGGGGATACCAGGCCTCGTATGAGTATCTCATGCGGCTGTTGAATTATTGCAAGGAGCGCGGTATCACTATTCTGTTGATCAACCAGTCCACTGGCACCACCTCTCACTTCGAGATATCCGGCGCCGGTATCTCCTCCATGGTCGATACCGTGCTTTTTCTCACCTATCTCCGGCGCTCCATGGTCACCAACCGGGGTGTTGAGGTCCTGAAGACCCGGGGGAGCGGCCACTGTAACCGCCGACGACGATTCGTCATCACCGATGCGGGGATCCAGATCCTCGACGAGGACGAGGCCGGCGCCGACGATTTGCCGGACTCGTGAGCCTGTTGCACAAAACAGGCTCACGTACCCCGCAGAGAAGCGGGGCCGAATTGCGCCGGCTTTTTCGTATCCCCAAACCGGCTGCCGCGCCGGAAGTTCCGGGGGGAGCGGCCCGAACCGGGCCGTGCCGGGGAACTACCTGAAAAAAAGCCAAGCAATTCGTGAGGTTGGGCGAAGCTCTGCTTTGCCCAACCGGTGGTCACAAAAGCCAGGGACGGCTTTTGCGACAAACTCTCGTGACCAGGGAATACATGCCATGGGAAACACCCCCGAGAAAGGGTACCTGCTGCGGCTGTTCATTGCCGGGGACGAGGTCCACTCCCGCCGCGCCCAGGATGTCCTGCGGCGTCTTTGCCGGCGCCTGCCGGAAGGTCGGTATCGGCTCGAGATTATCGACGTGACGCAAGACTACCGGGCGGCCCTGGAGCATGGGGTGCTGGTGGCGCCAACCTTACACATCAGTCCACCAGATCCACCCGTCGTGGTGGTCGGTTCCCTCGACGACGAGCAGCGACTGCGCGAACTTCTTGGTTGCCAAGAGGAGGAGTGATGGCCGCTGATGACCGCTCCGACACCGAACGCCGATTGGCCGAGTTGCAGGCCACTCTGGACGCCATCCGTGCGGGCAGGGTGGATGCTGTGCTCGGTGGCGATCAGGTACTCCTTCTGCGGGTCAAGGAACTGGAGGAAGAGCGGCAACAGTTCGTCGACTTCCTCGATCTCCTGCACCGTACCGGTGCGGTGCTCCTGGCCGCCGCCGACGAGAAGGCCCTCTTGCAGGAAGTCTGCGATACTCTGGCAGCCGATTCTCTCGTTCAGGCCTGTTGGGCGGTGCTACGCCGGGATGGGACGGTCGGCATCGTCGTCGAGGCGGGATGGGGGGCCGCTTTCGCCTCCTTCGCTGCTTCGCTGCGCAGCGACCAACGGCCGGCCTGTTTCGAGCATCTGACCAAGGGGCCGCGAATCCTGCATCCAGCCACCGATTGCCCCGCCTGTCCCCTCCGGGAGTTGCACGGAGACGAGGACCGGGTGGCGGTCCTCCCGTTCCTGTGTGACGAAGGCCTCGATGGCTTGTTGATCATCACCCTGGCCGCCACGTTCCAGATCAACAGCGATCTTCAGAAACTCCTGGAACGGCTCGCCGGTGACGTGGGCCTGGCCTTGAGCCGACTCGTCATGGCGGACCGGATCGAGAGGAGTGAGCGGAAATTTCGTGAGTTGGCCGAGTGCAGTCTCGACGGTTACCTGCGTCTCAACGGGCAGGGAGTCATCATGGAGACCAACTCCAGCTTCCGGCAGATGGTGGGCTACGATGCCGACGAGCTTGCCGGCTTGGTTCTCGACCGGCTTGTCGTTGAGGAGTTTCGCCAGCGGGACGCCGACATGCGCCGGCTGCTCGACGAACAGGATCACACGCCGCTGTACGAGGTCCAGTATCGGGCCAAGGACGGCGCCTCCGTCCACGTCGAAGTGCGATTCTACCGTTCACGGGCGGTGCCTCCGGAGGAGGGAACCGTTTGGGGTATCGTCCGCGACATCGGCGAGCGCAAGCGGGCGGCGCAAGAAAAGGCCGATCTCACCCGCCGGCTGCAGCAGGCCCAGAAACTCGAGGCCATCGGTACCATGGCGGCGGGCATTGCCCACGATTTCAACAATATTCTCACCGCGATCCTCGGTTTTGCCGAGTTGGCCCGGGAGGATATCCCGGTCCAGGGAACGGCCAGCCGTGATCTCGAGCAGGTGATCCATGCCGCCGAACGGGCCCGGGAACTGGTGGCCCAGATACTCACCTTCTGCCGTGAAGACGAGCAGACGAAGCGGCCGGTCGTCTTGCAGCCGCTGGTCAAGGAGAGTCTCAAGCTGTTGCGGGCCTCCATTCCGCCGACCATCCGGCTGGAAGAGAATATGGTCGCCCCCGGTGTTCGGGTCGAAGCGGATCCGACGAAGATCCACCAGTTGGTCATGAATCTTTGCACCAACGCCTACCATGCGATGAAGAAGGAGGGCGGCGTACTGTCCGTCTCCCTGCGCCGGGTCGACCTGGACGCCGAGGCCGGTCGGCATCTCGGCCTCGCCCCCGGACCGTATCTCCGCCTGCGGGTCGGCGATACCGGTTGCGGGATCGAGGACCACCTCCTTGAGCGTATCTTCGATCCCTATTTCACCACCAAGGAACCCGGTGAGGGCACCGGCCTGGGACTTGCCGTCGTGCATGGTATCGTCACCGACGCCGGCGGTGCCATCGACGTGAAGAGCGAGGTGGGTCGGGGCTCCACCTTCGATGTCTATCTGCCTGTCATGGAAATGGAGGATTCTGGGGAAACGGCTGAAGATGTGCTGCGACTTCCCCTGCCCCTCGGCCGGGAGCGGGTGCTCGTGGTGGACGACGAGGAACCGATCGTTGATCTGGTGACCAAGCACCTGCTGCCCCTCGGCTACCGGGTGGAGGGCTGTACCAGTACCGCCGCGGCCCTCGATCTGTTGCCACGGGATCGATTCGATCTCGTGATCGTCGATTTGTTGATGCCGGAGATGAACGGCCTGCGCTTCATCGAACGCGTCCATCTCTCTCAGCCCCAGCTGCCCGCCATCCTCATGACCGGTCTGGGCGGTGCCGTGGCGCCGGTGGGTCTCGGCGAGCGGGGCTGTGCCGCCCTGCTCGTCAAGCCGTTTTCCCAGCGGCAGCTCGCCACCCTGGTTCGCCAAGTTCTCGATCGGTATCGCAGCGAGTAGCTCTTGCCAGCCGGCTCTGGTTCCTGCCGTCTACGCGGCGGTGACCCGGTTGCGGCCCGCCTCCTTGGAGCGGTAGAGGGCGGCGTCGGCCTGGCCGAGGACCTCCTCCGGCGTCTTGCCGTGGCGGGGATAGGAGGCCGCACCCATGGAGATGGTCACCTTGAAGGTTTCCGTGCCGTAGGTCGGCCGCATCTCCTCCTCGACGCTGCGCCGGATCGCCTCGGCTCGTTCCACCGTCTGTTCGATGGGCGAGCCGGGCATGATGATGACGAACTCCTCGCCGCCGTACCGGCAGACGATGTCGCCTTGCCGGACCTTTTTCTGCATGTGCCGGGCCAGGGACTTCAGTACCACGTCCCCCGCCTCATGACCGTACGTGTCGTTGAATTTCTTGAAGAAGTCGACGTCCAGGATAATGACCCCGATCGGGGCCTGCAGCCGTTCGGCTCGTTTGAATTCCCGCAGCAACGTCTCTTCCATGTACCGGCGGTTGAAGAGGCCGGTGAGGCCGTCGCGTACCGACAGGTGGTGGAGCCGTTCGCGTAGCTTGAGATTGGCCATGGCCATGGCCAGGTGATCGGCGACCGTGATGGCCAGGTTCTGCCGGTCTCCGGTCAGGTGGTCGGACTGGACGTTGCCGGACCGGCGCAGGTGGAGAACGCCGAGCATCTCGTTGTGGCCGGCCAGCGGCAGGCAGAGGGTGACAAGATCGTCGCCGTCGGCATGGACGTGGCGGCAGAGCTGTTCCTGCGTCGGCATGGCCACCAGGTGGGGACGGTTGCGCCGTATCGACCAGCAATCGTCCACCGCGAATTCCTCGACCTCGTCGGCCAGATCATTCCAGACTGCCCGCCGGCGCAGACGGCCGCTTTCCCCGTCCATCATGTAGAGGGCGCCGCCGGCACAGGGAAAGAGTTCGGCGGCGATCTTGGCTACCACCGGGTAGGTCTCCTCCAGGCTGTGGCAGGCCTGCAACCGTTCCCCCATTTCGTTGAGCAGGCTGATTTCCCGGTTGCGCCGTTCCAGCTTGGCGACGTTGGCGGTGAGCTGGGCGTTTTTTTCATCCAGTTCCCGGGTGCGCTCCAGGACCTTCTGGTCCAGTTCCTCGATGTTGCGGCGCAACTGCTCCACCATGGCGTTGAAGGTGGTGGCCAGGAAGCCGATCTCGTCGTCGCGGTCCACCTCGCACCGGGCGTCGAGATCCCCTTCCTGGATGCGGCTCGCCGTCTGGGTAAGTTCCTGGATCGGGGCCAGCAGTTTCCCGACCAGCAGGGTGATGAGAACGGAGGTGGCGATGAAAATCGCCAGCGAAGCGACGACGATCTTGTCGCGCAGGGCCATGGAGCTGGCATTGAGGTCGTCGGTGTACACCGAGGCGACGATATACCAGTTGAAGCCGTCCACGTGTTTGACCCAGTCGATCTTTTCGTAGACGAAGTTGCCCGGATCGTCGGGTCGGTCCCAACGGTAATGGAGCGTGTGGCGCCCGGTGAGCGCGGCCGCCATCAACTCCTCGGCCAGGGGCTTGCCGGTGGCCGGGTCGATGATTTCGCTCATGTTGGTATTTTCGAGGGACTTGTCCGGATGAATGATGATGTTCTTCCAGGCATCGAAGATGTACATGTAACCGGTGCGGGCGATGCGGATCGGCAGCAGAATGGAGCGCAGCTCGTCGATCATCTTTTCCTTGCGGAGGATGACCTCGGCCTCCAGGTCGTCGAGATAGACGCCGGTGCCGATCACCCAGCCCCACTGGGGAAAGAGGCGGGCGTAGGTGAGTTGCTCGGCGGGTAGATCCTGGCCAAGACGTTGCCACCAGTAGGAGTGGTACCCTTCGTCGTTGGCCAGCACCTTCTCGATGAGCGGGGTGAGAACGTAGTTGCCGAACACATCCCGGACCTCGGAGAAATCCCGGCCGTCCATCTCCGGGTCGGGATGGGAGAGGAAGACACCGCTCAGATCGGCCACCCAGACGTAGTTGTCATTCCCGTACCGGAACCGCTTGAGTTCCTCGAGGGCGGATGTCTTCGCCTCCTCCTCGGTGAGCAGACCGCTTCGGTATTCCTCGTACTTGTTCTTGATGTAGGCTTCTTCAAAGAGGGTGATGTTTTTCAGTTGGCGTTTGTGGGCGTCGAGAACCGCCTGTTTGTACGCCTCGATGGCCAGGTAGTTGGCCCGCACCAACTCGTGGACGTTGTTGAGGTTGGTGAGAACCGCCCGTTCTTCCAGGGAGTAGACCAGTTTCTTGAGATACGGGACCGAAAAGAAGTAGATGGCGGCGGTGAAACTGAGCACCACGGCGACGATGGGTAGCAGGAAGCGGCGGAACAGGGGAGACCGTAGCATGCCGCCATGCAGACGGAAACGCTGGCTGACGACGGAGGTCTCGGTGGCCGGCATGGTGGTTGCGGTTCTCATCCGGTTATTTGGTTGGCGGCTGGTTGGCAATTTGATCGTACCATTATAAGACAAAACCGGCCACTACCGCCAATATTCTTTTTGGGCAGTGCGCGGCAGGAGCTTTTTACCGGCCGGTGATGTCGAGGAGCGCCAGACCGGCCACCGGGGTTCCGAGACTGATACGGCCGTGGAGCCGGCGGCTGGTGGTGTCGATGACCGCGATGTGGCCGGTGGTCGGCAGGGCCGTGTATAGCCAGCGGTGTTCGGGATCGAGGAGCAGTTCGCCGGCGGCGGCGCCGGTAGGGACGCGGGCCACCACGGCCAGAGAGTCACGCCCCAGGATGACCACCTCCTGTTTGGTTGCAACATAGAGAAAGGAGTCGCCGGCTGTCAGACTGCTGGCTGCGATCCGTAGGGAGCGGCGTTCGGTGAGCTGGCCACTGGCCTGATAGCGGACGATTCCCTTGCTGTGCTCCTCGGCCACCAGAATGTCTCCGTCGACGGCAATCAGATCCACCGGAGGACCGGCGGTGGAAATGACGGCCTGGACCGCGAGAGAGCGGCCGTCGACGACGTGCACCTCGTTGGTCCCGGCGGACGCCACCGCCAGCCAGCCGCCGTCGGCCAGGGCGGCGATGGTCCTCAGATTGCGGCCGAGCCGTTGGCGGCCCACCAAGGAACCGGTGCGCGGGTCCAGCGCCACCAGCAGGTTGTCGTCGCCGATACAGTAGATGGTGCGGTGATCGGCGGCCAGCAGCATGTCGCGGACATCGTTGAGCAGGGGAATACGGTAGCGATCCCGCTCTCGGCCGGTGTTGAGATCGATGCGGGCGATGGTGGCATTGCGCCGGCAGAGGACGAGAAGTTCGTTCCGTTCGGCGAGTACGCCGATCCGAACCGGGCCGCCGGCGACATCCATGGCCCCTACCACCCGGTTGGTATCGGTCCGCACGAGATAGACGGTATCGAGCGAGGGACAGGCGGCAAAGAGGAGGTCGCGATCCAGCAACCGGTCGGGGCCGTGTACCCGGACCACCGGCGCGAACTCTCCCGATCGATCGAAAGCCGGCTGGAAATCGAGTTCGACGAACACGATTCGATCACGGGCATTCCCGGTCGGTATTGTCAGGATCTTTTCGGTAAATGCCGGAGTGAGTACGGTGTCTCTCCGTCGCACCGGACCGAGGCGCAGGCGTAAGTCCTCCATGGCGCCACGCGCCAATCGACCGAGAAACCGTTGACCTGGAACCGCGGTGACAACGAGATCGGAGGCCAGTACCGACCACTGGCCGCCGCGCCGCACCGCGATTTCGGCGATCGTGCAGGAAAAATCCTTTGGGGCGGCGCCGGAGAGATTCAAGAAGAAACTCGTGCTGGCCTGCCGGGGCTCCTCCGACATCGTTACCGGCCCTTTCTGGGGAACGCAGGCGCCGAGTGCGAGCAGCAGGGCCCAGACCACGGTCAGGATGCAGGGACGCCGTTCTTGTCTTTCGTGCATGGATCAGTCCTTTTCCGTGTGACAGATGGCGCAGCCGTTGTAGCCGCCACCGGGCCAGTTCTTGTAGTCCCAGCGCAGGATGCTGTCGTAGGGGGTGCCGTGCGCCCGGTGGCAGGAGAGGCACATGAGGATGCTCTCGTTGCTACCCAGGGTGACGGTTGCCCGCGCCGCCGTGATGCTGGCGGCGTCCTCGGCGAGCGGCGCGATCACTGAATAGTTGGCGGAACCGCCGGAACCACCATTATAGCCGGCGTACTCGCCGGAGTTTGGCAGCATGTAATCCACCGGGTGGCGGATCCAAGGAGATCCCCAGGATGAACCGCTTACGCCGTCTGGTGAGGTGCCGTTGTGGAAGTCGCCGTGGCAGGAGGCACAGAACGAGCTGATGGTGGATTTGTCCTCGTCGGTGTCGGTGGTTCGAGCCTTGCCCTTGTACTGGTTGTGTTCCGTGGTGCCGTCCGTGGCCTGGAACTCCCAGTCCGGATCCTCGTAGCCGAGGATGGCCGTGCCGTCCGAGTTCTGCAAGAGTCGGTAGTTGCTGGTCATCACCTTTTCGTGGTGGGTGCCCTCCATGGCCAGGTAGGGATCGTCCTGGGAGCGATCGCCATGGCAGCCGTAGGTGCCGGCGCAACGTAACTGCTGCGCCAGTGCGGTGCCGCCGGGCGGCGTGTTGCCCAGGGTGGCATCCGTCGCGGCGATACCGGCGACGTTGTGGCCGGTGCGGTCCGAGGTGTGGCCGGAGGGCGGAGTGTTGACCGTCCACCAGAAGTTGCCGCCGGCCAGGGTGTTGGCGGCGGTGCCGGTACCGGTGTTGTTGTAGGCCGGTGCCGTGCTGCCGAGAACGTACGGGGCGTCGGTGCCGTTGGTGAGGGCCACCGACGAGGATGTGTTGTCGCCGGTGTGGCAGCCGATACAGGAGGCGGCCAGCAGAAAGGCCGGCCCGCCGCCCTCACCCCAGGAGCCCCAGTTGGTGACCGTGGTGCCGTCCTGGCTGTTGTGCATGGTGTGGCAGCTCGAACATAAGCCGGTGAAGGTGGCCGTGGCCGGCTGCCCCATCAGGAGTGCGGCCACAGCGGTCAAGAACCCGATCAGGAATCGACTATGGAAAGTAATAGCGTCGATCATGGGGTCAGTGACGGTAGATTTCCACCCGACCGTTACCCTCGTCGACGATGGCGAGGTTGCCCCAGGGATCGAGTCGGATTTCGGCCGGGAAGTAGAGTTTGCCTTGTGTCTGTCCCCGGGAGAACATGGTATACCGCAGTTCCCCCGTGGGGGAGAAAACGGCCACCTCGGCCCGGTGCCGGTCGAGGACGAGAAAGTTCTCGTCCGGAGTGACGGCCAAGGACACGGCGAGTCCGAAGCGGTGCTCCAGAGGGATGTCCCGCGTCCGGCTTCCATCGAGCCCAAAGACGGTGATGGTTGCCTGGCCGCGGCCGAGGGCGTAAAGCCGCTCGCCCTGGATGACGAAGTCGATGAAGCCGAAGGGGGCGTCCGAGGCGGTGTAGGTCCGGCGAACGGCGAGATCCTCGTCCGTCACCACGATGGCACCGTCGCGGTTGTCGAGGATGTAGAATTGTCCGTCGTGGTACTCGAACCGGCCGGGCAACACCGGGCCGCCCTCTCGCTCGACCATTCGGGGGATGACCTTGCGTCGTTTGAGGTCGATGGCCGACAGACTGTTCGTTTGTTTGTCGAGTACCCACCAGCGGCCATCCGGCGTGCGGACGAGATCACGGGGAAGCCCGAGTTCGCCACCAGCGTCGAAGGCGTCGATGAACGTTCCCTGCCGGTCGAAGGAGAGCAGTCGCCGGTTGGCGCTGTCGGCGATATAGTACCGCTGGCGCTGCGCGTCGATGAACAGGGCGGACGGATTGTGCATCGGGCCGACTTCTGCAGTGGTTTTCAGAGTGTGACGCCACCGCCAGGGAGAAGCGTTGCCCGTGTCTGCCGTGTACGCCAGCAGCACGAGGACGAGCAGGATGCCGAGGGCGTGTGGAGATATGCGGTTGCCGACGAGACGGTTCGTATCCATGTGCAATCGTCTCCCTGGTATCCCCCTTAGTAATGGTGGCAGCCGACGCAGAGATCCCGGGTCGGGTCGGCCAGGAGTTGGTACGGGAAGTCCGATCCCTTGGGATCGTGGCAGGTGAGGCAAGTGACCGGTTGTCCGGTGCGTGGATCCCTGGTCGTCTCTCCCACCGGATGGGTAAAGGTGCCCTGGGTCTCGTGACATTGGCTGCAGACGGCGGAGCCGTCACCCCGCAGCATGGCCAGACGATTGGAGCCGTGCGGTTCGTGGCAGTCGCTGCACGATGCCTTGTTCAGTGGATGGGAGTAGGCGCCGCGGTAGCGATCGGGAACATCGGTATGGCAACCGGTGCAGACAAAGAATTCCGTGTCGCGTAAGAGTTTCTTCGTGTTGCCGGTGTGGGGATCGTGGCAGCGGCTGCAGGCGTTTTCGCCCACCGCGGCGGTGAGGTGGGTATGGACCGCGCCCAGGGCGTCGGCTATATCTTCGTGGCAATTCAGGCAGATATCAGTAGCCACCGGTTTCGTCCCCTGGTGGCAGGAATCACAGCCGTCGGCAAAGGGTGGATGGAGTACCGGTCGCAGGAGATGCGGCTGAGAGCTGCCGTGGGGTTGATGGCAGGACAGGCAGTGCCTGGGGCTGGGGCCGGAGCGGGGGTGGCGGGCGTTCATGCGGTCGCGGTCGTGGCAGCCGAGACAGAGGGTGTCCCCGGTGCGACGAAGCAGGGCCCGGTTGCTGGAGGCGTGCGGTGCGTGGCAGACGAGACAATCGGCGATGGCCGGCCGGTGCGCCTGTTTACCGGTGATTGCCGGCATGGGGTGGCATTCGCGGCACAGGGTTGCCGGTGCTGCGACCAGCAACGCCTGTCGGTTGCCGGCGTGCGGGCGATGACAGCGGCTACAGGCACCGTCGAGTACTGGTTGATGGACGTTTTTTTTCTGGAGTATTGCGGTGAAATTCTGGTGGCAGTCGAGGCAGAGATCCGGTTCCGGCTGGCTCAGAAGGTTGGCGTAGCGCGATACGTGGGGAAGGTGACAGGTTAGGCAGCGTTTTTCCGCCGCCGGCCGGTGCTGCACGGCGCCGCGTAATGTGGCCGCGTCGTGGCAGGTGAGGCATGTGGTCCCGTCCGGCGTATCGTTCGACGCGGCCACCGGCGCCAGCGACGTGCCAAAGGATGCGGCCAGGAAAAAGAAAAAGACGAAGATGCGCGCCACTGCTGATCTCATGGTTTTTTACCCTCCCGGTGACAGGGAGCGCACTGTTTTTCCGCGAAAGGCTGGTGCTGGACCGGATGGAGCAGGTTGGGGTCCTCACTGCCGTGTGGATCGTGACAGCCGAGACAGCCGCTGGCCGTCGGCGTTTGCCCACCGTGTCGCTGGATGAAGTCGCTGGTGGTTATGTCGTGGCACTCGGTGCAGAGCTGGGGCCGGGAGCGGACGAGCAGCGCGGCTCGGGGCGCGAAATGAGGGGCGTGACAGGTGGTGCAGGATGTCGCCGCCGGTTCGTGCAAGGTGCCCTCGGCCCAGGGGGCGCTGATCGCAGTATGGCAGCCGAGACAAAGGGCGGGTTCGTCCTTGACCAGGGCATTCGGGTGGGAGGTGCCGTGGCCGTCGTGACAGGCGGTACACCGGCCACGGGCGAAGGGGGCATGGATGAGGGTCCCTGTACGTTTCTTTGGTTTTTTGTCCGCGTGGCAGGTGAAACAGAGATCGGCGGTGGCACGCCGCAGGAGTCGGCGATGGTCGCTGGCGTGCGGGGCGTGGCAGGTGGTGCAGTCCTCGTCGGCAAAGCCGCTGTGGGCGGAGGCGCCGGTTGGCAGGAGCCTGCTTTCGATATGGCAATTCTTGCAGCCGGCCGAGCCGCTCTTGCGAAGTAGATCTCGGTTGTCCGCCCCGTGCGGCCGGTGGCAGACGCTGCAGCGACCGTCGGCAAAGGGGCGGTGGATGCTGTAGCGGCCAAGCTCCCCGGCCGTGGTGGCGTGGCAACCAAGGCAGAGGGTCCCTTCCGGCGCGACGAGCAGGGCCGGGTCCGGTGATTGGTGTGGCCGGTGGCAGGTGAGACAATCGTCCTTGGCCGCTGGATCGTGGAGAAAAGACTCCGGTTGCCCGGCATGACAACGGCGGCAAATATTTCCGGGTTCTGCGACCAGGAGCGCCGGCCGCTCGGAACCGTGTCCCCGGTGACAGGCCAGGCAATTGTCCGCTGCCGGTGGATGAAGGCTACCGTTCGGCGGCGCCTGGAAGGGTTGATGACAGGTGGTGCACAGGGTTTTCGAAGGACCGACGAGCATGCCCGCCTGGTCGCTGGCGTGTGGGGCATGACAAACGCTGCATTTGCCCTGCCGGTAGGGGACGTGGTCTCGTGGGCTGGCCGATGGGGCATGACAGGTGGCGCAGAGCCGGTCGATATCGGCCATCGGTCCAAGACCACCACCGGGCCGCGGCGCGCCGTGGCAGACGGCGCAGTCGCGATCGGCAACCGGGCCATGGACAATGGCGCGCAGTATGGCGTCATCACTACCACCATGCGGGTCGTGGCAGCCGGTACAGCCGCTTTGAACCTGATAGCCGCCATGGATGGTCGTGTCCAGCCGGTGGCAGGAGAGGCAGAGCTTGTCTGGCGTATCGGTGAGGAGCCGCGCGTAATTACTGGCGTGGGGATCGTGACAGATGGTGCAGCCCTGGGTGACCGGCTGGTGGACTACCGGCCGGGAGAAGGGGGCGCGATCGTGGCATTGGAAACAGAACTCACTAGGGGCGGCCGGCAGAAGGTTCTGAAAGTCGCTGGTATGGGTGGCGTGGCAGGTCTGGCAGCGGCCGGTGTCCACATCCGGGTGAACCGATCGTTTCCCCGTGAAGTTGGCAAAGGAACGGTGGCAGTCGTAACAGAGCTGCGGCGGCCGTTTGATCGGCGTGCTGGAACCGATGAGTCCGTGCGGCCGATGGCAGGCGTAACAGCGGTTTTCCCTCACCGGCCGGTGGGGGTACCCTTTCTGGAGCCGGGCGGCCATCTGCGGGTGGCAATCGGCGCAGCTTTTGCGTGGCTTCACAGACACCGACGGCTTGGGAGTCGGTGCCTGGGAAACGCAGGCCGTAAGCCCAAAAAAGAAGAGGAGAAGCGCGGCAAGCAACGGTATTGCCGATGGGGACGAAGGCCTGCCGTCTTGGGGACGGCGGTTCGTTACTGGTATGTCTCGGCGATCGTCTGCCATGCCTGTTTATCGACGGTGATGGTTGACTGGTTGCGGATCTGTTCGACGAGACGCCTCTCCTCGGCTGCGAATTGCTCTCTTTGCAAGATTTCGATGACCTGGTCGCGCACTTCTTCCAGGGGACGGGGCGGGGGAAGACGGCGGTCCAGCAGTTGGATGACCACGTGCTGGCCGCCCAAGGCCAGCGGTCGGGAAATTTCGCCCTTCGTCAGTTTCCCGATGGCACCAGCGAGTTCGACCGGCAGTTCGGCGACGGGTCCGGAGCGAGGCGAGAGGGGCGTCCCGGTCACCGTTTTGGCGGCGGCGGCTAGGTCTCCGCTGGCGAGCGCCGCCACCCACACCTTGCGGGCCATCTCCTTCGATCCCTCGAAAAGCAGGAATGCAGTGAAGGCTGGCGGCGTGAAGTCGTCGAGGTGTGTTTTGTAATACCGTGTTATATCCTCTTCGGCAACCGAGATTCGAGGCGCGATGAGCACACCTTCCAGTTCCCGGATGAGTCGATGGCCCCGGTAGAATCGGTAGATGGGGGCCAGGGGCGGATGTCGTTCGTACCCCCGGTCGAGTGCCTCCCAGGCCACCAGGTTGTGGGCCAGGATGTCGCGCACCACCTTCTGTTTCCAGGCGAGCGAGTCGGTGGCTGCCTTGGAATCGAACCGTGCGGCCTGCCGCGCCAGACGGACGAAATCACCGACGGAAAGGGACTCACGTTTCGTGGTGACGAGAATCTCGTCCGCCGCTTCCCCGGGATCGGCGGTGATATCGGTGGCGGCGAGCAGGTCGTCGTCGATCTCCACCTGGTATTTTGCCATCAGCCGATCGAGGAGGGCGGCGGTGAGCCGGGCCTCCTCCTCTTTGCGGAGTTCCTTTTTGATCCGCTCGGCGAGGGATGCGAGATCGGCGTCGTCACCGGTCCGCTTTTCGAGGAGAGCGAGGAGCAGAAAGCCGCCGTCGGTGGCCACCGGTTCGGTGATGCCACCCGGTTCAATGGCGTTCAGGGCGGCCCGCCAGGCGGGGGAAATGGTGGCGGGCCGTAGCCAGCGGCGGTGGTGATCGTCGGAGTCGGTCATCGTTGACCGGGCGGCCTCGGCCTCGTCCCGGGAATGGAAAAAGCGCAGTGTCACCAGGTAGCGTGGTTGGTAGCGTTCCTGGTATCGACGGCGGATCATGGCGTCGGTGATCTGGATCTTGGACTCCACCTCGTCGTAGCGTAACTGGTTGATGGCCCGTACCTTCAAGAAGACCTCCACCTTGTGGCGAAAGGAAGGGGATTTCTCCAGGTCCATTCGCCGGGCCTCCTGAACCAGGAGATGCCAGTCGATGAACGGTGCCGGATCGGGGGGAAAGGGGGTGTCCGGATCCGGCCGGTAGCTTTGCCACCAGTCGATGATCTCCTGCTCGGAAAAGGTCTCGCCGTTGATCACCACCACCGGGGCCGCCAGGACAGGTTGCCGGAGGGCGGATAGGAAAAGAAGGCTGATCAGCGGCAGGATTGCAAGCCGTGTCGACGCCATGTATCGATTATCTCCTCGCTGACTAGGCGGGTCAGCATGGTAATGGTATCCACCGCACCGAAGTGGAGCAGTTTGCGGTACTGGCTGCCCTGCCGTCGATGGTAGGTGGATGTGAAGATCCGGCCGTCGGCGGCCCGGACGATGGCCACCCGCAGGGCGACGTCCGGATCGGTGCCTTGTCGGCTGCGGCGTTCCGTCATGGTGATGACCCGGCCACGGATGAGGTAGTCTACGTCGAGGCGGCTGGCCATGATTCGGCGCTCCTCGTCGTCCGGCTGGGCCGTCGGCGGTATGCGCAACTGTCGGTAGAGGTTGCGGACATCGCCCTCGGGAATCGGCACGATACCGGTTTCCTTGAACAGGGCGGCCTGGAAGATGCGAGTGGCGATGATGCCGCCGTTGGTGAAGTCCGAGTCGTTTTCAAACGGCAGCACGAGGATGCGGCAGGCGCTCATCCCGTCCAGCGGTTCGATGGTATCGACTTCCGGCCTGGAGGTGACACAACCAGCAAGAAGGAGGCCGAGAAGCAACGTTGCCAACGTGCAATATCGCATGGGTACGCTCGATCAGAACTCGTCGAGCCAGTGATGTCCTGGATCGGTCGCCTGGTTCGTTGGTTCCGGCTGCTGGGCCTGGAGAAGGGCGGTCTGGGCCGCATGGGCGATATCGCGACGAGCCCGATTGCCGAGGGCGTCCCGGAGATAGAGGATGAGTCGACCTTCAGACGCTGGGCCGGCCAGATGGACAGTGGCCGGCAACCGGTCGCCCTCCATGGTCTTGAGCAGAGCCTCATCGGCATTCCACTGTTCGAGACGCCAGTAAGTGACCGCAACGGGGGAATCGGCGTCGATGGTGAGGCATCGATCGCCCCCGCACCCGGTAATCGTTGGCTCCGGAGCCTGGGGCTGGTAGAGAACGTCGATGGCCGCCTCGCCCCCGTTGCCGGCCCGGTCGGTGGCGGCAACCGCAAAGGTGTAGCGGCCGGTGGTGGCCTTGCCGCCCATAATGGTGCCATCCCACACGAAAGTTGTGGGCAGTCGGCCCGCCCCCTCGTCTTCCAAAAGGAGCTGGCCGTTCTGGTCGGTAACGGTCACCCGCCAGTGAGTTACCGGCTCAGGTCGTGGCCAGGCCAGACTGATGGGCAACCGGTCGCGGAAGGCGGCCATCCCTCCGTACATGGTCCCCTTGGGGCGCAGAGCGAAAGACGGTGGAGTGCCGTCCACCCGGTAGGTACCAAGGAAGACACTCTGCCGTTCCTGATTGGGCCAGAGGAGCTCCAGGGATATCGGGTATTCGTCGTCGTCCCGGCTGGCGTCGAGGAGATCGCGATAGAGGACGCCTTTACCCTCCTGAACAGCGACCCGAGTCGGCCGGACGGGGCGTTTCCGTGGAGCCGTCCAGCTCACCTCGAAGCCGCTCCGGTCGGGCAGGAGCTCGGCTTGGTGCAAGGTGTTACCGGCTTTGATGTATACCTTGGGAGCCGGTCCTGCCAGAGGACGCAGGCGGACGAGACAGTGGACCTGCTCGCCGGGCCGCACCACCTGTGGTTGGATGCGGGTCGATTCGATGAGGATCTCCGGCGGTGGCGCTGCGGCGATCTGCCATGTGGCCACGGCGGGGGTGCCGTTAAGCTCCGGTAGATCGGCGAAAAGCCGGTCGAGGACCACCGGCAACAGATCGTCGGCATTCGTCGGATTATCGATGCCGAGCAGCCGCTGGCATTCCTTGGCGCTCACCGCCGCACTGTCGCTCCATATCACCAGGCCATCGTTGGTTCGGTATAACGTGGCGGTCAAACCGATGCTCGCCGGGGCGTCGACCCGTTGACAAAGGCTGGCAACGAGGAGATAGTCGGCCCCGAGTTCCTTGCCAGCGAGCAATACGGTCGCCGATGTCACGAGTCCGGTTTGGCGGATACGATGGCGAGCGAAGAAATCGATGATCTCCGACCCTGGCACTACCCCGATATCTTTATCCGTTAGGATGTCTGCGACGGCACGGCCCAGGTGAAGGGACACCGCGTTGATCCCTTGCGAAAGGTCGGCCGGCGGCAGAATCGCTACCCGGGCAGCCGCCATCACCGCGTTGCCGCCGCCCGGCAGTAATCCCTGTAGGGCGATCAGCAGAACGGTGAGAACGATGCTATGGCCGATGGTTCGCCGCATGTCACTGTCAAGGTTGATTCTCCGCTCCGGGGGGCGGTTCGGTCCCAAGATCGGCGGGCCGCGCCGGCAAGGTGGCGAGCAATTCGGCCACCAGTTCCCGGCCGACCTGGAAATTGTCCCGGGGGGCGGTCCCGAAGAGCCGACCACCCAGGGTGGCCCCTGAACGGCTGCCGGTTGCCTGCCAGAGGATGGTGCCGGCCGTGGCGTCCACGAGTCTGAAGGTGAGGCTGAGACGCGGGAAGGAGTAGTTGCCTCGCCGTTCCTCGGTGAGCTGGTCGATGGTGCCAAGGAGCAGGGCTTGGGCCCCGAGGGACTGGCCCAACCGTTTCATGGCGTCGGGACCCAGGGGCGCCCGCGGATCGATGGCCTCTTCCTTCATGGCGCTGTCCACGATTCCCTTGTCGAGGACATCGAAGAGTCCTCGGGCGAGCAGATGGGTGGTGGTGATGTCGCGCAGTCGTTCACCGGCATACGAATCGCTGGAGTTGTTTTCGAACGGCAAGACGGCGATGGTCTCCACATAACCGAGATCGACATCGGGTCGCAGGAAGGTTTCATGGGCCATCTTGCTGCCGCAACCGGCGACAACGAAGAGGAGGACAAGGCCGATGGCATAACGCAGGGCAATCTTGATGGGACGGTGCATCGTGGTTCCTCGTTTCCTTCTGTGCAGGGAGTTTCTTCTTTGATTATAGCAACATTCGTGATGAATTTGGAAAAAATCGTGTCGGGTCAGAGTATCTGGTAGCTGGCCAGCAGCCGGGCCAGGATCTGCCAGGTGGTCTCTTGCGCGTCCCGGTACTGGCCGTCGCAATGGAAACTCAGGTGTTCGTCGATGGTCCAGCGCCAGGTGGCATGCACGGTCTGGGTGGTGATCGTTGAGCGGCTCATGTCCCAGGAGGCGGAGAACTGGGTCTTCTGGGTCATGGCCAGATCGAAGCCGAGGCCGGCGGTGGTGGTGTCGCTCGCCGCCCAGGTCTGGCCGATGGATGCCCGTAAGCCGAAAATCGCCGACGGCCGCCAGTTGAGGAGCAGGGTTACGTCGGTGGCCGAGGTGCTGCCGTCGCCACCGCTCGTTCCCTGGTAGCCGAAGCGCAGATCCCCGAGCAGGGAAGGAAAGAGGCGGGCGGTGAAGATGAGATCGGCGTTGTCGGTCCGGGAGGTGGAATCGGCGACGAGGTCTTTGACCTCGCTGCGCGTATAGTTGAGACGTCCGTCCAGATCTCGGTAAAGCTGGGCGCCGACGGTGGTGAAGTAGAGCACCCCTTTTGTCTGTCGCCGACTGCCGGTATAGGACTCGGAAAAGGTGAGGCCCGCCGTCAGATCCAGGGTTGGCAGCGGCCTCGCCGACGTCGATATCCCGTACGATCGGTTGAGGGTTTCCGCCTGGCCGTCGCGGTGCTGAAGGGTGGCGTTACTCGTGAGATCGATGGCGAGATCGTCGGCCGCCTGCCAGTTGAGGGAGCCGCTGGTGTTGGCCCGCCAGAAATCCGCCGCATCGGTATAGCGGCTCTTCTGGTAAGAGATGTTGTAGTGCAGGGTGAGATCGGGTCGCAGAACGGCATCGACGCCAAGGGTGGATGTGCTGGTCTCGGTTTCGTTTTCTATGGTTACCAGATCGCCGGTAGCGGCGATTCGCCGGTAGGCAGTGACCTCAGTGATGGAGACCGGCGTGGTCGGTGTGCTGGTGGCCACCAGCTTGGTATATCCGCTATCGCGTCGGCCGGTTTCAACGGTGAGTTCGCGTTTGTCTGCGTCGTAGGTTGCCGGTACACCGGTGCGTTTACGGGTCCAGATGGAACCGTCGTCACTCGTGTAGATGTCGAAGGCCAGTTGGCCGACGAGAGCACTGATATCGGTCTCTGTCGTGAGCACGATGACGTCCAGGGGCCGGAAGTCGTGTTGGACGGCGATGTTGGTGCGTACCGGTGGCGGATCGATGGTGACTGTGCCGGTATTCCGATCGCCATCGACCAGTCCAGGCACGGCCGGCAGAGTGCCGCTGGAAGGGGTGGGATCGTCACCGGCCAACCCTTGGCGGAGGGGAACCGGTAACTGGGCGTAGCCGCCGCTGAGGACCGGCGCCTCATTGTGGGATTTGGTATGGGAGATTTGTTGGGAAAAGCTCATCTGCAGCCGACGATCGAAAAAAACAACATTTGTGGCATAGCGGCCCAGGACGGTATCGCTCGTGCTTTTGCTGCGGCTGATGGAGTTGGTGTTCTTGTCCGTATTGAAGTTGGCGGAAAAGCTGCCGATACCGGTATGCCAGTCGGCACTGGCACCGGCGTGGGTGTTTTTCGTGTCCGTGGTTTGCGGTTCCCCGTCGTCCTCGGTGAAGGTTTGGCCGGCATAGAGGCGGATGGCGGGGAGGAGCCCGGTGGACCAACGACTGCGCCAGCTGGCCTCCCAGGTCCGGGTGGTGATATCGGGGGCCGTCTCCTGGATACTGCGGCTGGCGGTCCCCTGCAGATCGAGGGTGAAATAGGGGTTGACGAGAGAGGCACGCAGGCTGGGGGTGACGAGCTGATTGGTTTGTGCATCGCGCACCGTGCGGGAGTACCGGATCGCGCCCTGCAGCTCGAGAATCGGCGTGAGGGTGCTGACGTGGCTGAAATAGAGGTCGTAGCGCTGTTCGAGGTCCTGGTCGTCGGCCCGCGAGCCGTCCCTGCCGGCGAGCTCGCCGTTGAAATGGAGGTTCGCCCCGTTGGCTGGCCGGATGGGAGCCAACAACGGTGCGGCGATGGCAACAAGGAGGGCCAGGGATCGGGAGCGATGGTTCATCCAGAAAAAAGGAAGCGACCGCGTCTGCCAGGAGGGCGGTCGACGGTTTCCTGTCCGTTTTTTTCGGTTGGTTGTTCGTTAGCCGAACATACGGCCGACCACGTAAAGGACGTGGCCGGCCGCCGGTGCTTTTTTCGGGGAGGCGGTGTCGGTCGCGCTGGCCGGCTTGCCGTCCCTGCAAGAGAGGAGAAATCCTTGTTCAGGGCTGCTCTCAGTCCTTGCCGGTATGGCAGATAAAGCAGCCGCAATCAGAATCCGCCGTACCCGCCTGACAATTGCCGCTGGAATAATCCCAGCGCAACATGTCGGCAAAGGGCGTCCCATGGGCTCGGTGGCAGGAGAGGCACATGACGATGGTCTCCCCGGCGCCGCCCCCAATGGTCACGGTGGAGAGCACGGAAGAGACATTGGAACTGGCCACCGGCGCGATGAGGCTGTAGGTGGCTGAATTGCTGGTTGCGCCGTTATAGTTCTGGAATTCACCGGAATAGGCCATTTCGTAGTCCACCGGGTGGCGGATCCAGGGGTCGGTGTCCCAGGTGTTGGTGCCGGCCGTTCCCTTGCCGGTTCCCGCCGTGCCGCCGTTGTTGTGGAAGTTGCCGTGGCAGGAGGCGCAGAAGGCGCTGATAGTCGAGTAGTCGCTGATGTCGTCCGAGCTTCGGACCGCACCCTTGTACTGGTTGTGGGCGCTGGTGGTCGGCTGGAACTCCCAGTCTGGGTCCTCGAGACCGTCGATGGCCGTGGCGTCACCGGTGGTGGAGCCGATGCCGACGCCGTCATATTCCAGGAACCGGTAATTGTCCGCCGTCCGGTTGGCGGTGGCGTCGCCGTGGTGGGTGCCGGTCATGGCATTGTCGTTGTCCGCCGTATCCCGCAGACCATGACAACCGTAGGTGCCGGCGCAGTTGAGGCCGTTGCCCGAGTTCCATGAGTCGTACGAGACGGTGCTGCCGGGAATGGTGTCGCCGGAGAAGTTGGCGTCGGCGCCCGAGATGCCGTTGACGTTGTGACCGGTGGTATCGTCGTTGCCGCCGGTATCGGCCACCCAGTAGAAGTTGCCGCCCGCCAGGGTGGTGGCCGACGATTCGGTGCCGGTGCCGGTGCCGAGACCGGTACCGTAGTTCGGTTCACTGGTGTCCAGCACGTAGGGCGGATTGCCGCTCCCCGGACTCGAATTGGTGCCCGTATGGCAGCCGATGCAGGTGTTGAGCAGCAGCCGGTTGTTGGGACCGCCGGACGCTCCTGATGGGGTAGTGCCGTCCTGGCTGTAGTGCATGGTGTGGCAGGCGCTGCACGGCCCGGAAATCGCCGCCGCTGCCATGGCTGGTAGGGCAGCGATGCCGACCATGATGATGATGGTGATGATGCGTTTCATGAACTCCCCCTCGTTAGGTCGAATCTGGTTCCCTCTCCTGGTTGATTCATGGACCCTCCCGCTGTGGCTCCGCCGGGATTGCCGTCCCGAGGCCCGCATGGGGCACGGGAAGCACCCCGAAAGCCACCTATCCGAAAAGTAAGGCTTTTTTCTGATTTTTTCTATTTTTATTATACCAGAAAATTAAAAAGTTAAAAAAATAAAAAAGATTGGCAGATGCCACAAGGTATTAACGGCGTTAACGCCAACGATCCGGATCCCGTTTGGGCAGTGGACTTGCGGGTACGAGGCGTAGCACCTGGAGACGGTGGTTGAAATTGTCGGCCACCACAATGAGATCCGGCGGCAGCACATCCACGTGGGTGGGGTAGCCGAACCATTTCGGTCCCCAGCCGAGGCCGCCCACCTCGTCCACGAAGGTGCCGTTCAGATCGAAGAATGCCACCACGTGCCGCATGTAGTCCACCACGACGATGAGCCGCAGGTCTTCGAGCACCGCGAGGGCCCGCGGTCGGCTGAGCTTGCCGGTGGAACCTCCTTTCTTCCCAAAGGCGAAGAGAAATTTTTCGTTTTGGTCGTAGACGTAGATTTTGCTGGTGTCTTCGGAGAGGAAGTAGAGGTAGCCCTTGGTATCAGCGTACACGTCGCGGATCGGTACCGGTAGGTCGACACCTTTGTCGGCCCCGTGGATGGCGTCGTAGAGCGGATCGTGGACCTCGAGCCAGGAGCGGAACGACAGATCGGCGTTCAACGTGCACACCGCCGGCACGTTGGCGCCGATGACATAGACGATGCCGCTTTTTCCTACCGCCACCTGGGCCGGAATGAAATCCGCACCCCGAGGCATACCGGCAAAGGAGATAGTCCGCTCCTGGAAGAAGGCGCCGTTGTAGACGGCGAGATGCGGTCCGACGCCAGCAGCAGCGGATTGGCAAATGAGAACCTGGCCGTTGCGGTCCACCACCCCGCCGGTGGGCGTGCCGATACCGCGGCCGCCCCCGAAGGAGGCCACCGGGTAGAAGTCGCGGTCGAAGATGACGATGTGGCCCTTGCCGCCGCCGATGGCATAGATCTCGCGGTGGGCGGCATCGGTGAAGACGGCGGACGGATAGGTGAGGGGGGAGCCGAGGTCATCGCTCTTAAGCTCCGCCACCATGGTGACGGTTATGCCCTTTTTTTCTTCCTTTTCTTGTTGCTCGCCTTTTTCGTCTCCAGCAGGTTCGGATTCCGGGGGCTCGGCTGCCGGCGCCCCGGTATCGTCTTCGCCAGCGATCTCTGCCGCTTCTGCCGCTGCCGGCCGGTCGTCCGGCGGCGGCAGAGGTTCCTCGGTGATACTACCGGGAGTGGGGGGCGGTTCCGGTTCCGTGGTCACGGCGGAGCCGGATTCATCTACTCCGACTGGCGGTTCGGGGCCGGTGGTGGTAAGGGAAGCTCCGGTTGCCGTGGTGCGTACGGTGCGTTCGGGCAGAATGTACGCCTGGAGGATCATGGCGCCGCCGGCATGGGGACGTACCTCGGCAAGCAGCCGGCGGGCGGCGGCCCGGTTGGTGAAGCGGCCGATGCGCAGGGCGAAATAGGCGCCCACTTTCTCGATGCGCAGTTCCTGGCTGGCCGCTTCGGGGTAGCGGGTGAGCACCCGTTCGAAGGCCGTCTCGGCCCGGTTTTGTCTGGCGAAGCTGCCGATCTGTACGGTATAAAAAAGTGACGCCGCCTGGCCGGTACCGGCCACAACAACGGCGGAAATCAAGAGAAGCAAGAAGTAAAGGAACGGTTTTTTTGTCATGTTTACATCCACTGGCTGGTTGCGGGAATATTGTATCAGGCCAATGTGTCGAAAGAAAAGGCGTTTTTCATCCGGCCGGAGGTTTTTTCGGGGCGTAGCGACGCTCGCCATGGCCGCTGTGCTTATGGTTGTCGGCGTTCGGCCGGCGTTCGCGGCGCCGCTTACCGGCGAGCGATCCGTCTACCAGTTGCGCTGGAGCTTTATCCCGGCCGGCGAAGTGATCCTGGAGGTACTCGACGATGCGTCCATCGGTCCGCGCACTGTAGGTCACTACCGACTGCGGGCCCGCAGCCTGCCACATCTCGACCTCTTCTATCGGGTTCGGGACCGGATCGATTCTTATTTCGACGGCCAGCGCAGTTACCGGTACGAGAAGGATCAGCAGGAGGGGCGCCACCGCCGACAGGTCCTGGTCGAGTTTGACTGGCAACGGGGCACGGCAACCTACCGCAACTTCGACGTGGTCCATGATCCGGTTGCCCTGCTGCCCGGCACCGTCGATCCTCTTGCCGCCTATTACTATCTCCGTTCCCAAGATTTTGAGCCTGGCACGGTCATCGAGCGGCCGGTGACCGACGGCAAGAAGACCGTGGTCGGTCGCGTGCGGGTGGTACGGCGGGAGACCATCACCACTCCGGCCGGCCGCTTCGACACCGTGCTCCTGGAGCCGGATATCAAGGACGTACGCGGCGTGTTCGAGAAGACCGCCGGCGCCACCATGTACCTGTGGCTCACCGCCGACGACCGCCGTCTCCTGGTCCGGGCGCAGAGCCGGGTGGCGGTGGGGTCCTTCGTGGCAGAACTCGTCAGCTACCGGCCGCCGGCGGGCCAGTCCCAGTAATCGGCCTTGTGTTTCCCGGTGATACCAGGTAAAAATACTCGTTTACCGGAATGGCTGAAGCGTAAGGCGACCGGGACCGGCCGTTCATGTAAAGAATAGTAAAGAATATCAGCAAGATTTCCGGCACGGATCCAGGAGATAGCCATCGGGGAGCCCTATTGCACCAGGAACCACCATGAAGAATAAGCTGCGCAGAGAAATGATCGGCACCGAGGGCATGGTGCTCCTCGATACCATCCGCCGCCTCAACCGGCGCAACGCGGTGGACCATCTCCTGAAGTTGATCCTCAAGACCCACCCCGCCGATCTCGCCTGGGTTTTCCGGCATCTCGTGCCCGAGGAGCGACAGGCCGTCTTCGGCATCATCGCCCAGACCGACCTGGTGGCCGATTTCTTGAGCGAACTCGACCGGGCCATCCTCCTCGAACTGGCCGAGAACATGACCCCCCAGTTCCTCGTCTCGGTGATCGCCGAGATGGCCTCCGACGACGCCGCCGATCTCCTGGAGGCCCTCCCCGACGAAAAGGCCGAGGAAATCCGCCGCCTCATGGAGACCGACGACCGGGCGGAGATGGACGAACTCCTCCAGTACCATCCCCAGACCGCCGGCGGTCTCATGTCGCCGGACTTCATGGCCCTGGACGAGGAACTCACGGTCGGCGACGCCATCGAGCGCATCCAGCAGCGTTCCGAGGAGAAGGAGATGTCCTTCTACCTCTATATCACCCACGGCGAGGAAGGGAAATTGAGCGGTGTCCTCTCCCTGCGGGAACTGCTCATGCACCCGCCGTACCGCAAACTCAAGAACATCATGAATCCGAAGGTGGTCGCCGTCACCACCGATACCGACCAGGAGGAGGTGGCCCACATCGTCTCCCAGTACGACTTTCTCGCCGTACCGGTGGTCGATTCCTCCTACAAGCTGGTCGGTATCGTCACCGTGGACGACATCATCGACGTCATCCGCGAGGAGGCCACCGAGGATTTCCTGCAGATGGCCGGCGCCGGCAAGGACCGCGAGATCTTGCTCAAGCCGGTGCTCCAGAACGCGTTGACCCGGGCGCCCTGGCTGTTCGCCACCTGGCTTGGCGGGATCGCCGCCTCGCTGGTCATCGGTTTCTTCCAGGCCGAACTCCAGCAGGCGCTCGCCCTGACCGCCTTCATTCCCATCGTCACCGGCATGGCCGGCAACATCGCCACCCAGTCCTCCACCATCGTGGTGCGCGGTATCGCCACCGGCCGGGTCAACATGCAGGCCATCGGCCAGGTGATCTGGAAGGAGATGCGGGTTGGGTTCCTGCTCGGCGCCTTCTTCGGTCTCATCCTCGCCGTGGTCGCCTACGCCCGTTATCCGAGTCTGCTCCTGCTCGCCCCCACCGTGGGGCTCGCCATCTTCATCAATATGACCAACGCTGCCACCGTCGGTACCGTGATCCCCTTGCTCTTGCGGCGGCTCGACATCGACACGGCGGTGGCCACCGGCCCCTTTGTCACCACCTGCCTGGATGTCATGGGGGTGACCATCTACCTGACCCTCGCCAAGTTCATCCTGGGGTTGTAACCATGCAGCAGCGGCCGTCGTGGCGCATTTCGCCTGTCGTCATCCTGTTCGTCATTCTTGCCTTCGTCTGGATCATCTTCTTTCGCGACTACCGGGTGGTGACCCATCCCGACGCCGCGCCCCGGGCGGTCACCGCCCGCGGCGATCTCGCCGCCGACGAACAAAACGCCATCGAGGTCTTTCAGCGGGTGGCGCCGTCGGTGGTCTATATCACCAGTATCGAGCTGCACCGCAATTTTTTTAGCCTCAATATCTACGAGATCCCGAAGGGCACCGGCTCCGGCTTTGTCTGGGACACCGAGGGCCGTATCGTCACCAATTTCCACGTCATCGAGGATGCCTCCCGGGTGGAGGTGACCCTGGCCGACAATTCAACCTGGAAGGCGGCCTTGGTCGGGGTGGCGCCGGACAAGGATATCGCCGTCTTGCAGATCGGGGCCCCGGCCGACCGGCTGCACCCGATTCCGGTGGGCGAGTCGTCGTCCCTGCAGGTCGGGCAAAAGGTCTATGCCATCGGCAATCCTTTCGGTCTCGACCAGACCATGACCTCGGGGATCGTCTCCGCCCTCGGCCGGGAGATCAAGGCGGTCACTGGCCGCACCATCCGGGGGGTGATCCAGACCGACGCCGCCATCAATCCGGGCAACTCCGGCGGACCGCTGCTCGATTCCGCCGGTCGCCTCATCGGGGTCAACACCGCCATCTACAGTCCCTCGGGCGCCTCGGCCGGCATCGGTTTCGCCGTGCCGGTGGACGTAGTCAACCAGGTGGTGCCGGACCTGATTCGGTACGGACGCCTCATCCGACCGGGATTGGGGGTGATGGTGGCCAGCCAGCAGATCACCGGCCGCCTGGGCATCGAAGGGGTACTCATCGTCAACGTCCAACCGGGATCGGCCGCCGAGCAGGCCGGCCTGCGCGGTACCCGGCAGTTCGGCGGCGAGATCGTTCTCGGCGACATCATCCAGGCGATAGACGGCGAGCCGGTGCGCAGATACGACGACCTGCGCAACGTGCTCGACAACTACAAGGTGGGAGACGTGGTGGAACTCTCCGTGCTGCGGGGCGACGAGACCATCACCCTGCCGGTGACCCTGGAGGCGGTTGAGTAATCGTGACCTGGTGGATCCGGGGACTTCGCAGCCTCATCTCGTCGGAGGAGGACCGGCTCGACCTGTTTCGCATCTTCCCGGGTTTCCGCCGTTTCCTCGCCGCCCGTCACCACTACGCCTATATCCGCACCATCAGTGACATCCTCTTCGTCCTCGTTCTCCTCTCCGGTTTCTTCGGTCCCCAGAAACCGGATCGGAACGTTGCCGTCTTCTTGACCTGGGGGGTCCTGTGGCCGGCGATCGTGCTCTCCTGGTTCTTCGTCGGCCGCATGTGGTGCGGTATTTGTCCCTTTCCGGGGCTCGGCGTCTTTTTGCAGCGGCGCGGCTGGACCCTGAACCGGCCGGTGCCGGAGTTCATGCGTCGCTACGGGGTTTATATCTCGGTCTTTTTGCTGGCGGTCATCATTTGGGTGGAGATCGTCGCCGATCTGCCGAACTGGCCATTGGGCACCTCGTGGCTGGTGCTCACCATCGCTTTAGGATCGGCGGTCCTGGCCCTGTTCTATCCCGGCCAGGCCTGGTGCCGGCATCTCTGTCCGCTGGGCCGGATCAGTGGCGCTGCCGCCACCATGGCGATCACCGAATTCCGGCCCGATCTCGACAAGTGCCGGGGCTGTACCACCTTTGCCTGCCGCACCGGCGGTGAGGGCCGGCGCGGTTGTCCCGTCTATCTCGGCGCCTTCAACGTGCGGCACAACCTTCATTGTCTCGTTTGCGGCCATTGCCTGACCTGCTGCGACCGCGACTCGCCCCGCTTTCTCGTCCGCAACCCCTATGCCGAGCTGATCCGCAACAAGGGACGCTACATCACCTGCAGTTATATCGTTCCCTTTCTGATCGGCTCCCAGATCGGCCGGTTTCTCCGCGAGAAGGCGGTGTACCGCGACTATCTCGCTGCCACCGGCATCCCGGACGAACTCGCCTTCAGCCTGGTGCTCGTCGGTTGTTTTTTCCTGGTCATCGGGGCCATCCGGCTGGGGGCCGGTTTGTTCGGCATCACCGAGGACCCGGTATTCGGCAAGTTCTCGCCCATGATCCCGATTTTCATCCCCATGGCCTTCACCGGGGAACTCGTCTATCGGATGGAGTTCTTCGCCCACGGCATCGGGGATTTCTTGCCCATCCTCGGCCGTCAGGCCGGCATCGACTGGCTCGTCGGCCTCGGTTTTTCCATCCCCGATTTCCCGGTCCAGATCCTTTCCGCCTTCCTTATGCTGAACGGCGCCATCGCCGGCTGTTATATCCTCTGGCGGTTCTGCCTCGAAGATTTCGAGGGCCTCTTGCCCCTGCGCAACTTCCTCGCCCTCAATCTGCTCATCGGTCTTCTCCTGCTCGCCTATCTCGTCGTCATCTTCTAGTTTGTCGAAGAAGCCATCCCTGTGCTGCATGCCCGTTTTTCAACGGACTGCTAAGCATCGAGCCCTTGCTGGCGTCGCCGCCGCCGGGCCAGGGCCCGCATGTCCACCGTTTTGTCCGATTCGTCGATAATTTCCCGGCCGACGATCTCCTCGATGATGTCTTCGAGACTGAGGACGCCGGTGAAGCTGCCGTACTCGTCCACCACGGCGAAGAGATGCTGGTGTCGTTCGAAAAAGTCCATGAGTACGGCATAAAGGGAAGCGGTCTCGGGGACGAAATGGATGGGCTTGGTGATCGAGGCCAGGGTTTCGGTCGGGCGGTCATCGGCGGCGAGCAACAGGATCTCCTTGCCGAGGACCATGCCGACGATGTCGTCCACATCCTGGTCGTAGACCGGGATACGGCTGTGTCGGTCCCATTCCTGCCGCACCGCCATGGCCGCTTCGATGGTCAGGTGCTGGTCCAGGCAGCAGACCACGGTGCGGGGTGTCATGGCCTGGCGGACGCTTTTTTCCCGCAGCAGGACGATGTTGCGGATGACCTTTTCCTGTTGCAGGTCGATGATGCCGGATTTGCGGCTCATGGAGGCAAGGGCGGTGATCTCATCCGCTGATACCAGGTTCTCCCTATCCTTGGGGCCGACGAAGCGGGTGACCACCTGGCAAAGGACAATGAGCGGGGAGAGAATCTTCACCAGTCCGTGGAGGGGGATGGCCAGAAGGGGGGCGATGGTGCGGTTGTGGGCCACCCCCACCGTCTTGGGGATGATTTCCGAAAAGAACAGAATGGCCAGGGTGAAGGCAAGGGAAAAGAGAGGCAGCAGTCGGTCGCCGAAAACCACGGCCGCCGCCGCGCCGGCCACCGCCGCTCCCATGGTGTTGGCAATGGTGTTCAAGGTGAGAATGGCGGTGATCGGTCGGGCGATCTCCCGGCGCAACTCGGCGAGCAGGCGGCCGGAAAGCTTGCCCGAGCCGGCGAGCACTTCGACCTGGCTCTGGGGAATGGAGTAAAGGGCCGCCTCGGCAACCGAGCACAGGGCCGAGACGACGATGGCGGCGGTAACGGCGAGGATCAGTTGCACGACCACGGAAGGCCTCCTGAACCATATTTTTTTATAGATCCATCGAACTTGGCGCAGTTGTGGCGCCTTGTCGGTGCGGCCAGGATACCCGGTTTGTCAGGGGAACGACAGCGTTTTTTTGCTTTGCAAACCGGAGCGGAACCAGTAGGATTTCCACTGCTGACTGAAAAAGCCGTGCACGGCTCTGGCAATAGACTGTCAAGGAAGGAGAGGAAGAGGATATGGACTGGAAGGTGCTTTCGTCCCCGCCGCGGGCCGGGGAATACGATACCGAGGCGTTTTTCGTCTGGCAGGAAAAGGATGAACTGGCGGCGTTGCCTCCCGGCCCGGAGGGTCTGCGGTTGCAGCAGGCGGTGGAGCTGGGCGATTTTGCGGGTAAAGCCGATGAGAAGCTGGTGCTCTACGATACCGTGGTGGGGAAACGACGGCGGGTGCTGGTGGTCGGACTCGGCGAGCCTCCCTTCAATCACGAGACGTTCCGGGTGGCGGGCGGGCATCTGGCAGGCCTCACCGGCAAGACGAAACGGCTCCTCATCCATCTTCCCGAAACCGGTGTTCCCGAGGCCGAGGCCGCCGAGGCGATCGTGGTCGGTTTCCTCCTTGGCCGGTATCGGTTCGATCGGTATCGGCAGGAACGGGACGAGGATACTTTGGAACTGGTTGCGCTTCTGGGGATGAAGCGTCAGCGGGCCGCCCTCAACCGGGGGCTGCTCGATGCCCGCTGCGCCGCCATGGCCCGGGACATGGCCAACGAGCCGGCCAATCGCTGGACGCCGGAGTCCTTTGCCGACCGGGCCCGGGACATCGCCGCTGAGGTGAACCTCGATGTCGCGGTGTATGACAACGACGCCCTGGCGGACATGGGCATGGGTGGGCTGCTTGCCGTCAACCAGGGCAGCGCCCGGCCGGCCCGGCTGGTGGTGCTCGAGTACCGTACCGGCCGCCGGGTGCCGACCCTGGTCCTGGTCGGCAAGGGCCTCACCTTCGATTCCGGCGGTATTTCGCTCAAGCCCAGCGCCGGCATGGAGGAGATGAAATACGATATGTGCGGCGGTGCCGCAGTCCTGGCGGCTATGTACGGCATCGGCGCCGAGCGGCCCACTGGCCTCGATGTCGTCGGCATCATCCCGGCCACTGAGAACATGCCGGGGCCGGCGGCCGTCAAACCCGGTGACGTGGTCACCCTGTACGGCGGCAAGACGGTGGAGGTCGCCAACACCGACGCCGAGGGCCGCCTGATCCTGGCCGACGCCCTGGCCTGGGCCGTGGAACGTTATCAGCCGCAGGCGCTCGTCGATATCGCCACCCTGACTGGGGCGGTGATCGTGGGACTCGGCCATCATTACAGCGGCATCATGGGCAACGACGACGAACTCGTCGGTCGGCTGATAGCCGCCGGCGAGCGGGCCGGCGAGCCACTGTGGCGGTTGCCCCTTGGCAAGGAGTATCGCAAGCAGCTCGATTCCAAGGTGGCCGATATTCGTAACGTCGGCAAGAAAAAGGACGCTGGCACCATCACCGCCGCCGTCTTTCTCCAGGAGTTCGTTGGCGATACCCCTTGGGCCCATATCGATATCGCCGGTACGGCCTGGGACTTCACCGAGAAGTCGTACGTGCCCGCCGGACCTTCCGGCATCGGCGTCCGCACCTTCCTTACCCTGGTGCGCGAGTGGCGGCGTTGAGCGCTCGGCGGGGGCGCGGAGCTCAGTTTACTTCCCCGACCGGGTTTGCTACCCTGATAATTGTGACCATATCCTAGAACGACAACGAAACGGACGAACGAAAGAGGAGTTTTCATGGCACAACAGAACGATGCGGTGTACGTCAAGCGGGAGACCATGCTCCTGGTCGGCCTGGGCTGTCTGGTGGTCGGCTTTCTGGCCGGGATCGTGTTCAGCGCCTTCCGGCAACCGACCGTGCCGGTGGCTACCAACCAGACGGCGGCGCCGCCGGCGGCGCCGGTGACCTCGAACCAGGCGGACCGGATTCTCGCCCTGGAACGCGAGGTGGCCGCCAATCCCAACAATGCCGAGGCTTGGGCTCAGCTCGGCAACATCTGGTTCGACACCAACAAGTACGATAAGGCCATCGAGGCCTACGAAAAATCACTCGCCATCCAGCCGGACAATCCCGACGTGCTCACCGATCTCGGCGTCATGTACCGGCGCATCGGCAAGCCCGACAAGGCCATCGAGTGTTTCGACCGGGCCATCGCCATTGATCCGAAGCATGATACCCCCTACTTCAACAAGGGCATCGTCCAGATCTTCGACCTGAAGGATCTTGAAGCCGGCCTGGCGAGCTGGGAGGCGCTGGTCCGGATAAACCCGACGGCCATGGCGCCGGACGGACGGCCGCTCACGGAACTCATCGAGGAGTTCCGGGCCCGGCAGGCCCAGGAAGCGCAGTAGCCGCCGTAACAACAATCGGCGCATCGACAAATTGGGGGAAGTAGAGATTTGATGGAATCGTAAAAAGTACGATTCCATCGAGTTCACCGTGTGTAACCCGTTGAATTATCGTGTCAGACCTGCCCCGACTGCGAGTTTTTACGGGTCCATCAGATTTGATGGAATCGTAAAAAGTACGATTCCATCGAGTTCACGCTTTGTAACCCATTGAATTATCGTGTCAGGCCTGAACCGACTGCGAGTTTTTAC
>CAYRGZ010000004.1:10599-46137 GCA_964423785.1 uncultured Desulfobulbia bacterium | reverse complement strand
GGTTAAAGGTCACGATATCACTCGGATATATCGAGCAAGCTCTTGACGCCATTGAGAATGGCACGTATGGAATGTGCCACGAATGCGGCTGCCAGATACCTGTGAAGTGTTTGCTGGCCGTCCCCGGCGCGATGTATTGCACGACATGCCAGGAAGAGATAGATCGCAATCAAAGGGGGCCTTAAACTCGAGCAGGCCCGGGAGACCCGCAAACCGGAAAGCCCCATTTTCGATGAACCATTACACTTCCGGCACGGTCGGTGTCCGGGCGGATTTTCATCTCTTCGGTGTGCCTAGTGCCGCTGGACAGGAAGGGTCATTCGGAGGGCCAGAGCAAGTTCTTGTGGATCCAGCCGGTGGTGCCGTCGTCGTGGCGCACTTTCACCCAGTCACCCTCCCGGTCCACCGGGGTGAAGACCACCCCGTACTTGACCGTGGCCACCACCTCGTAGGCCTTGCCCGGCCCGATGCGCATGTTGGCGGTGTTGACCTTGACGATGACCGTCTTCTTGTCGGAGAGCAAGGGGCGGTAGATCCAGCCCTTGTCTCCCTCGAAATCCACCGTCCGGGCCCACTTACCCTTGGTTTCCAGGACCTTGAGCGGAAAGCCTTTGAAGACCTCCCAGAGGATCTCGCTGGAGGTGTTGGGCTTGGAACGGATGTTGACCCCGTCCTTCTTGACCGAGACGTACTGGCCGGCCGCGACCGTGGCGGCGGCGAGGAAAAGGGCGGTGACAACGGTGCAAACGGTGACGGCGAAACGCATGGCGATCGTCCTCGTTGGTTGGTGTGGTGTGAGGGTATGCCGGTCCCGAAAGACCCGGCAATACCATAATGGGTCGGGCCGGGAATGTCAATTTCGGCCGGAGGGAGAGGCGGGGGGGGGGGTGAGACAAGGTCCTTCCGGGATTTCAGTGGGTAACTGGGTAGAGATCAAGGCCACCTCTGTCACCGGCAATGGGGTACAGTGCCCCGGCGCCTGCACAGCTACCTATGCCGATGGCGGTACGGTGACCCTTACGGCCACCGCCGCGCCGGGGTACCGGTTCGACTCGTGGAGCAACTGCGACGCCGCATTCGGTAATCGCTGCACCATGACCATGGATGCGGACAAGTCCTGCACGGTCATTTTTACGGTGCGGCCCGCCTACGGCTACACCATCGCCTCGGTGAGCGGCTGCAGCGGTACGCTGGCCGAGAATACCTATACGACCGGCCCAGTTACGGGGGATTGCCGGGTGAGTGTCACCTTTCACCCCTCTGATGATACAACTTGTAACGGCGGCTCCATCGAGATCTGCGGCGACCACAAGAACAACGACTTCGACGACATTGCCGATGAGGTCGAGCTGCATCACGCCTGCCTGGATCCCTACCGGTGGGATATACCGACAACGACGGGATCGAGGATGCGAACAGAAACGGCGTAGTCGATAGCGGTGAAACCGGTCCCTGTAATCCGGACACCGACGGAGACATCCTGGCCGACGGCATGGAAGACCGCAACGGCAACGGCAGGGTCGACGCGGGCGAGAGCGATCCGCGCCGGCAGATGGCCACCTTGCAGACGGTGCTCGCCACCTTGCAGCTGTTGACTGGCAACGATCCGGGATCGGGATACGTATGGCAAAATGCCCCACGGCCGCTCTCCCTCTCTGATGCGGTGGCAGGCCGTCGTCGAGGAGACGGCGGGAGCAGTTAGCGGCCGAGTAGCGCCGGCGACTACTCGGGGCCGAAGGCGCGACGGTGGTTGGCGGTGTCAACTGTAGATAAAGACAAAGGCGTCGTCGTTCACCGAGATGCGCAGGCGGCCGCCGTGGTTTTCACCGTACACTTCCCAGCCCGGGCGGTCGCCGATCACGCAGTGGATGCAGCAGGGGGAATGGAGATTGCGCTCCCGGTCACACCAGGCCACCAGGTCGGCCTGGTCGTTGCCGTCCTCAGCCAGGGTCTTGGCCAAGCTTCTGGCCAGCTCGAAGTGGAGCGGCTGGCCCTCGATGGTCAGTTTGACGTCGTGCATGGTGCGTCCTCGGCGGTTCGGAAAGAGCTAAATGTTAATGGTGACAGGTGCCGCTGCCGGTGCAGAGGTCGTCAGTGGAAAACGCCGGCAGCTCTTTGTTGCGTAGGCCGTCGATGGCGGCTAGAGCGTCCGGGGGCGGCCGGGATGGCGATGGTTGTTGCGGGCATGACGTCCATCTCCTTGCGGGGACCGGGATTGATGAAAAGGATGCAGAGGGCCTGTAGCAACTGGGTCTGATCGTCTCGGGGAAGTTCGTCTTGAAAAGGAGGAAGAGGACTTCCGGGAAACTTTTCTTGGCGGCCAACTCCAGCAAGTCGTATCCGTGGCAACGACAGCCCTGGGCAAGAAGATACGGGGTGTCTGGCGAGGGACGCTCCTTCCAGGTCTTGGTTACGGTCCGGCGGGTGAACTGTTGATCGCGTTTGTGGACGGTGGGACGGGTACGGGGCACGGGAACGTTCTTTGGCAATGGGCTGTTCAGTAGTGGATGCGGAGTTCGCCGAAAATCGATCGGCCCGGCATGGGGTAATCGTTACCGATACTGGCCTGGCTCGGCTCTCGCACATCCTCGTTGAAGAGGTTACGGATGCCGAGGGCCAGGTCGAGGGTGCGGCCGATGTTTACCCGCCGCGCGGTGAGGTTGACCACCTGGTAATCGGCGATCTCCGGCCGTGGATCGTTGCTGGCACGGTGCCGGCTGCCGATCCAGAAGAGCTGGCCGTCCAGGGACCAGTTGGGCTGGAACTGCCAGTGAATGTTCAGGTATCCTTGCCACTGCGGGGCGTTGGGAACGAGTTCATGGGTCCTCTTGTCCCGGGAACGCTGGTAGGCGATGTTGCCGCGCAGGTGCAGTGAGTCCACCGGCTGCCAGTCGGCTTCGATTTCGAATCCCCGTCCTTCCAGGCTCTTGTTGTTGCGGGCGGTCAGGGTCGTCTTGCCGGGATCGGGCACCAGTTCTATCAGATCATGGATCGTGTACGAGAAGACGCTGGCAATGGTGCGGAGTCGACTGGTTGGCTGGTAGTCGAAGGAGAGCTCATAGGTGTCGATGGTCTCCGGTACCAAATCCGCATTGCCGAGATTGGAGGGGTTGTTCTTGGCGTAGAGCTCCACGAAGGACGGCGGCCGGAAAGCCGTGCCGTACAGGAGCTTGGCGGTCAGGTCGTAGCGGCATTCCCAGACCAGGGCGGCCCGGGGATTGACGGTATCGCCGAAATCCGAATAGTGATCGTAACGGATGCCGGCGACGAACTGCCAGGCGCGGGCGAAGGACCATTCGTCCTGGAGCGACACGTAACTGAGCCGCCGGACCTGGTTCTCCATGAAAATGTTCGGCGTGCCGGTGACATCGGTGAGGGCGCCGGTGGAGACCGCTTGGGTGCCGTCGAGAACGCCGGGACCGAAATTTTTCTCTTCCCGGGTCTCTTCGTGGATATACTTGAATCCCAGGGCCAGGCGCCAGTGGTGCCGGGGGATGCCCCGGTAGGAGAGGATCTGTTCGGCGCCCAGCAGATGGTCAACGCCTGACGGGTAGCCGATGACGCCGTCTGGAAAGGCGGTCAGCCCGACCGGGGTGCGCAGATCGATATTACCGTCACTGCCGATGGGTAGCACCGCGCCGGGAGGAAAGAGCTGGAAATACGGGTCGGTCTTGACATAACCGTAATTGAGCCGGGTGGTGAGCGTGGCGTCCGGCACGAGGGAGTCGTTGGTATAGTTGAGGTCGAGGACGAACTGGCGGCCGTCGAGGCTATTGGCGGCAAGTGTTTGGGTCACGCCGTCCCCCATGCCGTCGTCCTGCACCAGCATGCCCCATGCCCGCAGCAGCCAGTTGCCCCGCGCGATTTCGACATGACCATACAGGTTTTCGAACCAGGTGTGCAGCGGTCCCGGGGCCAGCGAGGCATTGGTGCCCAGGGCGCCGTCCAGGACAGTCTGCAGATCGCTGTCGATCACCCGGTGCGGATCGCCGCCGCTTTTCATGAGTTCTAGGCCCAGGGCAACGTCCCACTCGCCGTACCGCTTGCCGTGCTGGACCCACAGGTCGGTGGAATCGAACGAGCCGTAGCGGATACCGGCCTTGGTACCGTTGATCGCCTGGGCGTCCTTGGTGATGATGTTGATGACGCCGGCAAAGGCATCGGCACCATGCACCGCCGAACCCGGGCCGCGGATGACCTCCACCCGGTGGATCATGGACACCGGCATCTGGAAACCCATGGGACGGGAACCACTGTAGACGTAGGTGGTGGAGATGCCGTTGACCATGACCAGCACTTGGGGATTGAGGCTGGTATGGATGCCGCGGATCGAATAAACGGCGTCCATCTGGTTCTTGTCCGAGGGCGCCACGTGGATTCCCGGCACGGTTTCCAACACCTCGTCCAAAGTGGCGGCGCCCATGGCCTCGATATCGGCACTGGTGATGACCGTCGCCACCGACGGTGCCTTGAAAACCGGCACCAGGCTCCCGGTGGCAGTGAGGAGCAGGTGATCGGTACGGTAGTAATCCTCCCCGTTGTAAGGAGACTGAAATATCGCCTTGATTTCGTGCATCTTCTCTGCCAGGCTGGTTGCCAAGACCGGCTGGCAGCATAGGACGGCTGCCAACAGCCCCGCAACGACCCCGGAATAACGTCGCAATGTTCCCCTCCTCTTTGCCTGGTGTTTTTTTTTCGGTTGTGTGGGGCGTGCCTTTAGTGACGATCCAGTATCTCTCTAATGTTGCGGCCCAATACTTCCGGCGTGAACGGTTTCGCCAGGAAAGCGGTATTCTTGGCTGCAAGGAGTGCTTTGGAAGCGTCCTCGAATGGGTAACCGCTCATGTAAACGACGGGTAAGAACGGCTTGGTCTCGCGGCAGCGGTCGACCAGTGCCCTACCTCCTATGCCTGGCAGCACCATGTCGGTGAGCAAGAGATCGATGGTATCGCTCTTGGTGAAAAGTTCCATCGCCTCCAGGCCGGTGGCGGCGGCAACAACCCGGTATCCCAATCGTTCCAGGGATGTTACGATGAACGTCCGCACCGTGTCATCGTCTTCGGCCACCAGGATGGTTTCGGTACCACCGGTGGTCGGTGGCGCCACGGTCGGCTGCTCGGTCTCGGTTGGTTGCCGGGAACGGCGCAGGTAAATGGAAAAGGTCGTTCCCTGACCGGGTTGGCTTTCCAGTCTGACGTGCCCCTGGTGTCGGCGAACGATACCGTAAACCGTGGCGAGCCCCATACCGGTGCCTTTGCCGATTTCTTTGGTGGTGAAAAACGGGTCGAAGATACGGGTACGGGTGGCTTCGTCCATGCCGCAACCGTTGTCCTCTACCTGCAATACGACATAGTCGCCGACCATCGGCTGATGATCAACATCTTTTGCCTCATCCGGCGTCAGACTGACGTTTTGGGTACGAATCGTCACGTGGCCGTTGTCTTTTATTGCGTCACGGGCGTTGACGAGCAGGTTGATGAGGATCTGTTCCAACTGGTTGGCATCGGCGGTTGTCAGCCAAAGATTTTCGGCAAGGTCAAGTTCCAGATCGATATTCTCCGGGATCAATCGGCGAAGAATTTTGAAAGATTCTCGGATCCGTTCGTTGAGATTAACTGGCTGGAAGAGGAGAGGTTGACGGCGGCTGAAAGTGAGGATTTGACGAATCAGGCTGGCTGCCTTGGTGGCCGATTGGTGAATGATCTGAAACTGTTCGTGAAGTACCTGATTGTCGGTTGTTTCCTCCAAGCTCATTTCCGAATAGCCGAGAATCGGGGTCAGGATATTGTTGAGATCGTGGGCAATACCGCCGGCTAGCGTGCCGATGGCCTCCATCTTTTGGGTCTGGTTCAACTGCATTTCCAGTTGTCGCCGTTCCTCCTCGTTCCTCCGGCGTTCGGTGATGTCCCGGTCGATACCGCGAAAGCCGATCACGGTGCCGTAATCGTCGATCACCGGCACGCCGCTGGTTTCGATGAAGATTTCACTCCCATCCTTGCGGCGACAACGTCGTTCATAGGGCTCGAAAGGTTGGGGGTCCGCGGCATGCCGGGCAATGAACGCTTGCACCCGCTGTGCCTCGTCGTCGTCACTGGCCAGCATATCCACTTTGCGACCTATCAATTCTTCCGGCCGGTAGCCGTAGATCACCTCGCAAATCGGCGAACAATAGGTGAAAACGCCTGTGGCGTCCATCTCCCAGACCCAATCGCTGGAGGTCTCCACCAGGCTCCGGAATCTTGCCTCGGATGCCTTGAGCGCCCGTTTACTTGCCTGTTCCTGGCGGGCCAGATTCCATTTGGTGCTAAGGCAAAGGGCCAGCTGGTAGAGTTCCTCTGGATCGAACGGTTTGCGCAGAAACAGAAGCTTTTCCGGCGTGCCGACCGTCTTGACGATCTCGCGCCTGGAGCGATCGGAGTAGGCGGTGACGATGACGATTTCCACCTCCGGATCGATCTGCCGGATCCGGAGGGCGGTCTCCATGCCGTCCCAGCCCGGTGGCATCCTGACGTCGATGAAGGCGACGGCGAAGGGATGGCCGCCGGCCAGTGCCTGCCGTACCAGTTCGAACCCGTCCCTCCCCTGGTCGGCGAACTTCAGTTCGAAAACGGGATCGTCGTTTTTCCTACCATCGTCCTCTTGCAACAGATCACGAATGCGGTCCGTCAGGCCCCCCTTGTCCCCGCCGGCGAGAACATCCCGGTACGCCTGCCAGATTTCCCGATCATCGTCTATGACGAGAATGCGCCGATTTTGCATGGTTCTTGGACCGGTTGCCGATTGTTCGTTACTGTGCATCCTTTTCGTATTGCCGCAATTTTTCCAGCAGGGCCTGTTCCCGCTTCTTCAACGCCATGACTTCGTTGCAGAGGCTGTGTACCCGGGCGCCTTGGTCGAGAATCTTGGCGGTATTGGCGGCCAGGACTTCGAGGAGCTGGTCCATGCCGTCGATCTGCCGCTCCTTGATGGCGCCCACCACCACGTTACGGCAACTGCGCAGGATGACGGGAACAACGATATACTCGTCCACCCGGAATATTTCGTCCAGCCGTTTGTGCTGCTGTACCCTACGGATGATTTCCTGGAAGGCCGGCTTGATGGTGATGCCGTTGGCGAATTTTCCTAAGCCTACCCGAAATTGTATACGGTCCTCGATGATCTTGGCCAGGAAAACGTCTGGAGTATCGAGAAAGTCGCTGAGTTGGACAAGAACTTTGTGGAGGAAAGGACGGAACGCCTCCTCGTCGCCGGTGAGATCGAGATCGGCGAGGCTGTTGAAAATGCCTTCGAGTATCTGTATGAAGTTCCGCACCTTCCTTTCCAGGTTCCACCGCATGGACAGCGAATCGGCCAGTTGCAGGATTTCCTCGTCGTCGAAGGGTTTTTTCAGGTACAGCAACCGGTCGGTGAAACCGACTCTCGTCACGATATCGGAAAGGGAGGCGTCGGAGTAGGCGGTGACCACCACGATCTGGACGAACTTGTCGAGTTTGTGGATCTCTTGGATGGTCTTGATGCCGTCCCAGCCCGGCGGCATCCGCATGTCGACGAAGATGACCGCGTAGGGCGAGTCCTCTTCCAAGGACTTACGGACCTTTTCCACTCCTTCCTCTCCCTGTTGGGCGGTCTCCACGCGGAATTGCCGTTTGGGCCAGTCGCTCTGTTCGCTTCGCAAGAGCTGGCTCAAGGCATCGAGACTCGATTCGGCCTCTCCCTTTCCCGTGGCACCGCTCAGGATCGTACGGAAAATTGCCAGGATGTCCTCTTCATCGTCGATCACCAGGATCCGGTTGTTGTACGCCAAGGGGGGCCTCGCTGCTGTTCGTTGACGTCTGCCTGGGATCCGTGACGGAAATTTTGTCGATATTCTCTTTTTTCCGGTTGGATCCGCTGGTTACAAGGAAAAACCGTTTTCGGGAATATCGCACCCTGCGATAAAGCCGCCCTGCGGGGCGTTCGTGCGCACGCCATCTATTTTGTCGGCAGGTGGTGAGCGCAGCGAATGACCGACCGTTCGATATAGGTCACTATAATCGAACGGTTACCTTCGCGTATCTGGCGCACGCACGAACACTCACGGATCCAGGGTCTGGTCAGGGGGGGAGCGGCGGACCGATAGGCGCACGATGAACTCCGCCCCTTTTCCTTTTCCTTCGCTCCTGGCCGTGATATGTCCATGATTCGCCAGCAGATAATTGGCACAAGAATGGAGTCCGAAACCGGAGCCGGACTCCTTGGTCGTGTATCCGAAGCGAAAGAGTTGCTCCGCCAGGTGCGGTTCGAATCCCATACCGGTGTCCTTGATCGAAACGGCCACCTGATCTTCCGGTGTCTTTTCGTGCCAGGTGGTGATGACGATACGTTTTTCCGTGATCTGAGGCGAGTCCATTGCCTCGTAGGCGTTTTTGATGATGTTGATGAAGATTTGGATCAAACGCGCTTGCTCTATGGAGACGGGGGGCAGCGGCGCGAAATGTTTCTCTACGACGATATTTCGATTCCGTAATGCCTCCTCCAGGATCCGCAATGTATCTTCGAGGAGATTGTTTACGTCCACCACCTCGGTGGTGCCCACTAGTCGGGCGTAACGCATCTGCAGGCTGATGACCGATTCTATATGCTCGTGTTTGGCGCGGATGCGTTCCAATTCATCGATGATCGTGTCGTATTCCGTGCGGATCCCTTCTGGCAACAAGCGCACGATGTCGAGTACTCGCCGGCGTTCTTCCTCCGGGATGCTGCCGGGATTCGTGAGTTCCTGCTGGAGCTGCTGGAAGATGGGGTCTATGCCTGTGCGGATAGGGCTCTCCTTGAGCTTGCGCAGGACGAGCGAGGTGCCCACCTTGGCCGGCGTGATGGCGTTGCCGATATTGTGCAGCACACCCACCGCCATTTCCGCCATCCCCGCTTCTCGGGCCTGACGTACCAATTTGTTCTGGGCCTTTTTCAGTTCCTGGGTTCGTTCGGCGACCTTTTTTTCCAGGGAGCGGGAATATTCCTCCAAGGCGTGATAACTTTTCCGGAGCTTGGCGGTCATGTCGTTGAATGCCCGAGCGTACTGTTTGAATTCGGCTCCGAACACCTTGTCCACGTCGATGACGCTGTCGAGATCGCCCTGGGATATCCGTTTCACCCCTCTGCTCAGGGTGCGGGTCGAAAGCAGAAAGAGCCGGGAGAAAAAAAAGGCGATCAGCAGCCCGGCGGCCAGCACGACGCCGCTGATGGAGAGAAGGGAATACCTGGATGCCCGCATCTGGCTCGCCCAGTTCTGCCGGGCCCGGGCCACTTCCTGCACAAAGTGGGTCAGGGAGTAACCGCACCGCACCACCCCCCAGAGGCGGGTGCCGCTGTAGATCGGTGCGACGATCTCGAGGACGGGGATCTGAACCTGGTTCACCGTCACGTGGCCTTCCAGGAAACGGACCGTCTTGGCGTCGATTTCGCCGGTCGTCGCCAGCTGGTCGAGAAAGGCGGCCGCCTGGCGGGCCAGGGGATCGTTCATGATGAGGCCGCGTGATTGTGGATCACTGTGGGCCATGGCCATGCGGTTGGCGTCCATGGCGATGCAGTAAAGGATTTCCGGGTCACGGTTCGTGACCTGGCGCATGAGGATATTCAGGAAGGTATAATCGAAGCCCGCCACCGCCTGGCCGGCGCTCACCGCCATGCTCCTGGCCAGGGAGACGCCGCGACTGCGCAGCGAGGCCTCCATCTGCGTGACGGTCCGTTTTATCTGGAGATCACGGAATTCTGCCATCTTGCCGAGGAAAAAATAGCTGAGCAGGGGAAAGAGGCAGCCGAGCAGCAGCAGGTTCATGGCCAGCAGGTAGACGCCGGCCCCCATCTGGCCGGTGACCAGCCGGGACAGGAAGGAACGGGGTGAAAAGGAAGGAACGAACCGTTTCATTTGTCAATCACGACCGTTGCCAGGTCCAGGGCTGTTTTCTCCAGATCGAGACCGATAGCGCGGGCCGTGGCCAGATTGACCACGACTCTTGTGCCCAGTGGGGGCATTACCCCGATTTCTTGCGGGGGGGTGCCGTTGATCAGGATCGATTTGACCAGGTTGGCTGCCTGGGTGCCGATGGAGGCGAGATCGGGCTCCACCGCTAAAAAGAGTCCGGCCCGAGCGATGTTGACCGACTGACCGATACAGACGATCTGGTCTCGGATACAACGGTCCTTCAGCCAGACGACATTGCGCAGGGTATAGACGACCGGATCCGCCATCATCCAAAAGGCGTCGAGATCGGCGGCCATTTTTCGGTAGCTGCGCTCGAATTCCTCGGGCCGTTCGATGGTAGCCTCTACTAGTTCGATTCCCAGGATCTCGGCCGCGTTTCGGGCCTGTTCGATTGTCGTTTCCGACTGATCCTTGTTGTAGATCACCCCCACCCGCTTGATGGTCGGTACGAACATCAAAACGTTGGCGAGCTGGGTGCCTGGTGCCACCTCCGCCGCGATACCGGCCACGTTGGCGGCTTCGAGTAAGTCGTACCGCCGCCAGTTGAGCACCAGGGCGAACAGGACGGGCGGCCGCCTTTTCTTTTCGGTCCATGTCTTGCTGACCAGGGCGGCCTTGGCGCCGAGCGCCAGAATACATGCCGGCTTGATGGCCGCCACTTCCGCCATCACGGCCGGGGCCCGCTCCACGTCGCCGTCCAGATTGTAGACTGCCACCGGCATGGCCAGAGCGGTTTTGAAGTACTCGACGACCTGATGGTAGGCGACGATATCGTCGCTGAGCAGGGCCGCCACCGTACCACCGCCGGCCGCCCGTGTCGAGGCCGGAGCCGTCAGCAACCAGCAGGCCAGCAGGAGGCTAATGAACCGTTTCCCAGTCATCGAAATGTAACATCTCCATGATAGTACGACACTGTTCGGTAGAGCACCGATCCTGGAACAGGGTGTTGAGCCGGGCCAGAACCTCGTTGGAGACGCTTCCTTCGGTGTAGCAGATTACCGGCAGGGGCAACGGTCTGGTCTGGTGGACCGTCTTGATCGCGTTCACGAGCCGGGGATTGCGCGTGGCAATACGATCGAGGTTGTCCTTGGTTATCAGGGCCAGGTCCACCTGGCCCAGTACCAGGGCGAACAAGGCGTCGTAATCCTTCGGGACGAAGACGATGTCGAGCCGGTCGGCATGGATAGCCATTTCGCCGAACAAGACGGTGTCGAGGATGGAAGCGGTTCGTGGCCCCATGGGGGTCAAGGCCAGCGATCGGCCCGCGAGGGAGTCGGGATCCCCTTGCCAGTCGGAGCGGGCCAGCAACACCTTGTGGTAGGACCGTCGTCCGGAACGCAGCGGTTGCAGCAGCGGTCGGAGCTTGAGTTGCCTGCCGTACAGGTCGAGGTGCCAGGCCGGCAGCAGTTGAAAGGCCGGTCGTTGAGACCGGAGGTTACGGTAGAAATCGGAGAGATGGGCAAAGGGCTGGAAAACGATTTCTGTACCGAACGAGTCGAGGAAGGACTCCATTTCCTTGCCAACCCATGTTCAATGGGTGTCTACCTTACTGGGTCGCCCATCGAGTGTCAATTTCTCGGACGGAGGGGGAGCGGAATCCGGTAGCAGTCGGATCGTTCCGTACCAGGCGGTGGCGTTCTCGCCGGTGTTGTCGGTGTCGGTCATGATGGCGATGGCCTTGGCCTGCGGCGGTGCCGAGCCGAAGGCGCGGCGGTAGTCATCGATGACGTTGCGTCGTTCGGTCAGCCAGCGGCCGGCCAGATCGTTGCCCGACTCCACGGCGACCATGACCACGTTCTTGGTGTACGGATTCCTGATCGTGGTGCCCTTGGGCAACCGGTTGGCCCAGATGTAGTTGACCACTTTGGTCTGCCAGAAGAACGTGCCGGGAAAGACGATGTAGATGCGGGCCGCATAGTCGTCGCCAGCCTTGGTACGGGCGTCGCCCTTGGTGAGCACGTGGTCGATCTTCCAGCTCCACTCGAGGATCGGGTAGCGGTCGAGATCGATGGTACGTTTATAGACCAGGCCGGAGGCGCTGGCGTTGCTCTCCGCCCGCAGGGCGGTGCGGCCGTCGATGCGTACCACCTGGTAGCGGGTATGGCCGAGGAAGGACTTTTCCTTCCATCCGTCGCCGATACCGTTTGCGAAGTCGGCGATGACCAGGCCGGCGGCCAGGGCCGGCGGGCCGGCTGCGAGAAGGCAAAGAAGCAGTGATACCACCAGGACAAAAGGGTGCAGGCCAGTCGGACCTTGTGGTCGATGTGGCCGGGACGGCCTCATGCGGTGAGATACCATAGATACTCCTGGTTGCCTTTGGCGCCCAGGATCGGCGAGGGCAGCACGCCGCGATCGGTGAGCCCCAACCCGGCGGCGAATTGCTGGAGATCGCCGATCACGGCCCGGTGTACCGCGGGGTCGCGGACGATGCCGCCTTTGCCCACTTGGTGTCGGCCGGCCTCGAATTGGGGCTTGATCAGGGCGATGATCCGGGGCTGGTCGGCAAAGAGGGGCACGAGGGGCGGCAGAAGCAGTTTCAGCGAGATGAAGGAGGCGTCGATCACGGCGAGATCGATGAGAGTCGGCAGATCGGCCGGGGTGAGATGGCGGGCGTTGGTCCGCTCCATCACCGTCACCCGGTCGTCCTGGCGGAGTTTCCAGGCCAGTTGACCGTAGCCCACGTCGATGGCATAGACGTGGCCGGCGCCGCGTTGCAAGAGACAATCGGTGAAGCCGCCGGTGGATGCCCCGATGTCGGCGCAGGTGAGGCCGGTCACCGTGATGGCGAACCCGTCCAGGGCCGCGGCCAGTTTCAGACCGCCGCGGCTGACGTACGGACAGTCCTGGCCGGCGATGGCGATCTCTGCATCGGTGTCGACCAGGGTGGCGGCCCGGGTCACCGGCTCGCCGCTCACCCGGACGAGGCCGCTGGCGATCAACGCCTGGGCACGGCTGCGGCTCGTTGCCAGCCCCCGCTCGAACAGCAGTTTGTCGAGCCGGATCTTCACCGGTCCAGATCACGGATGACGGAGCACAGTTCCTCGGCCATCTGGTCGATACGGTCGGCATCGGTGCCCTCGATCATCACCCGGATCACCGGTTCGGTGCCCGAGGGTCGGACGAGGATGCGTCCCTCCGTGCCGAGTTCCGCCTCCATGGCTGCCACCGCCTCAGTGTATTCCTTGTGGAGGTCGAGATCGATGCGGCGTGATACCCGGACGTTCTTCAGCACCTGGGGATAGGGCTCCATGATGGCGGCAAGCTCTGACAGCGGCCGGTTGCGCTTGCGCATCACGGCCAGGAGTTGCAGGGCGGCGAGGATGCCGTCGCCAGTGGTGTTGTGGTCGAGAAAGATGATATGGCCCGACTGCTCGCCACCGAAATTGTAGCGGCCGCGCCGCATTTCCTCCACCACGTAGCGGTCGCCCACCCGGGTACGGACCAGTTGACCGCCGAGGCGCTGCATGGTCACGTCCAGGCCCATGTTGCTCATAACCGTGGCCACCACGGTCTTGCGGCGCAATTTCTTGCGGGCCATCATGTCGGCGGCGCAAATTGCCATGATCTGGTCGCCATCCACGATGTTGCCCTTTTCGTCGGCGATGATCACCCGGTCGCCATCGCCGTCCAGGGCGATACCGAGATCAGCGCCGAGTTCCCGGACCGTCGCCGCCATGTGCTGGGGGTAGAGGGCGCCGCAGTCGTCGTTGATGTTCTTGCCGTCCGGCTCGACGGCAAGACAGGTGACCGTGGCGCCGAGCTCGGAGAAGACGTGCGGGGCCACGCCGTAGGTGGCACCGTTGGCGCAGTCGAGGACGATGTGGAACCCTTCCAGGGTGTACTTGGTGGGAAAGGTGTTCTTGAGAAAGACGATGTAGCGGCCGCGGGCGTCGTCGATGCGGGTCGCCTTGCCCACCTCGTCGGCCACCGGCCGCAGGGCCGCCATCTTCTGCGAGAAGATGAGATCCTCGATGTCGGCCTCCTTCTCGTCGGGGAGCTTGAAGCCGTCGCCGGCGAAGATTTTGATGCCGTTGTCCTGGAACGGGTTGTGGGAGGCGGAGATGACCACGCCGGCGTCGGCCCGCATGGAGGTGGTGATGAAGGCGATGCCCGGCGTCGGCAAGGGACCCACCAGCAGGACGTCCACGCCCATGGAGCAGATGCCCGCCGCCAGGGCGTTTTCGATCATGTACCCGGACAGGCGCGTGTCCTTGCCGATGACGATGCGGTGGCCGTGGCGCTGGTCCTTGACGAGAAAGGCGATGCCGCGGCCGATTTGCATGGCGATCTCGGTGGTCATCGGATAGATGTTGGCCACGCCGCGCACGCCGTCGGTGCCGAAGAGTCGTCGCATGGTTCCGCTTCTCCTTACTGTTGTTTCTCCCCGGGGAATTGCTGACCGCCCTCTGTCGTTCCCTTCTTGATCTTGAGGGGCCGGGCCGGGGCGATGATGGGGCTGATATCCACCTGCACCTCGCTGGGCCGGATGGCGAGCACCGCGATGTCGGCACCGGCCTTGCCGTCCACCGGGATAACATGCCGGCCGGGGGGCAGATTGTCAACGTCGACGGAGAGTTTGACCAGTGTCGTCGGGTCGTTTGTCGGCAGGGCGGCTGGAAAGCGCAGCTCGCAGGTGACCGTCGGTGGTGTCAGCAGGTAGGCGAACCCGTCCCGGCGGTTGACGATCCGGGGTGTGAGGTCCTCGATGGTCCTGGTCGTATATTCCTGGCGGACCTCCAGCCGGGCGGTGACCAGCGATTCGCCGATCAGCTCGGCCAGCTCCGGGGTGAGGTCGAGCCGGGTCTCGACGGTGGTCGTGCGGTCGAGACCGGTCACGTCGATGGGGATGGTGGCCAGGAAGGGAATGGGACCGAGCAGGGTCTGGGGGCCGGTGAGGTGGATGCTGTCCGGTTCCAGACGGACGCGGGCGATCCGATGGCCCGGGGCCGGGGTGCCGGTGATCGATGGCTTGACGGTAAGGTTCTTCTCGATGAGCCGATCGATGGTGAAAACGAGATGGGTGGGCTGGATGCGCAGCACTCGGATGCCGCGGGGCAGGGAGATGGAATCCGGGGTGTTGCGAATGATCATGGTGCCCGGCTCCGCCTTGGAGAGATCGACGGTGCGGGTCAGTTCCCGTCGGGACAGCGAGCGGATCAGGCTGCGGGAGCCGGAGACGGTGACGTCCAGTTCCTTCTTGTACTGGTTGGAGATGACCAGATCGCGGGGCAGGTTGACGATCTCGATGGGAACCAGCAGGTTCATGTCCACCTTGTCCTCACCGACCACGAAGTACCACAGGAAGACGGCGAAGAACAGGGAAACGAGCTTCAGGCCCAGGTCCTTGGACCAGTTGCGGGGGGTGAGCAGCCCTACGATCTGTTGAGCCAGGTTTTCCATAGGTGTAATTGCCGGTCCGGCGGCGAGAAGATCGCCCCCAGCCGATTCCGCAAGGATGTCTCATCCAGGTTGGTGGTGATGGCGCCGTGCTGGACCAGGGAAATGGCGCCGGTCTCCTCAGAGACCACGATGACCACCGCGTCGGTCTCCTCTGAGATACCGATGGCGGCCCGATGTCGGGTGCCGAGCCGTTTGCTGATATACGGGTTTTTCGACAGGGGCATGAGACAACGGGCATAGGCCAGCCGGTCGCCGCGGATGACCACACCCCCGTCGTGCAGGGGAGAGGCGGTATGGAAGATCGAAAGGAGAAGTTCCTTGCTGACCAGGGCGTCGATGGGCTGGCCGGACTCGAAATAGTCCTTGAGGCCGGTCTCCCGCTCGATGACGATGAGCGCCCCGATCCGACGGCGGGACATCTCCGCCGCTGCGGCGACCACCGCCTCGATCATGACGGTGGCGTCATCGGTGGTGCGACTGAAGGGGGTCTTGCCGACGCTGGTCAGCGCCCGGCGGATGTCCCGCTGGAAGACGATGATGATGATGAGGAAGAGCGAACTCAAGAAGGTGCCGAGCAGCCAGTACAGGGTCATGAATTCGAGTTCGCGGGCCGCGAAGTAGGCAACGATGATCACCGCGATACCGAGCACCATCTGCATGGCCCGGGTACCGCGAATGAGAAGAATGAGACGGTAGATGATGAAGGCGACGATGGCGATGTCGGCGATGTCTTGCCAGCGCAGGGCCTTGAGGAGGTCGTGCATCGAGAAGAGGGCTGGAACTCCGGGCGTTGGTGAAGGAATGGGCTGTGTTCTTACGATTAAACACCAAGAGCGGTGGACAACGCAAGAAAATTGTAGGAAAAATACCGGGCGAATCACGGGGACACCATACCTGATTCCCCGTAATTCCCGCTGGGAAGCCGCAAAGCTCTTGACAGGGGAGGAGCCGCAAGGTAAATTCACGATTTTCGTTTGGCCGATCGTCTCATTTCATAGCTTTACGTTAGAAGGAGTACCGCCTTGGCAAACCACAAGTCAGCCCTCAAACGGCACAAGCAGAGCTTGAAGCGCCGGATGCGCAACCGGATGATCAAGAGTCAGGTCAAGACCGCCATTCGCAAGGTCAACGAGGCCATCGCCGCCTCGTCGGTGGAGGATGCCCAGGCCGCCCTGCGGGCGGCGATCCCGGTCATCGACCGGGCCGCCTCCAAGGGTACCTTTCATCGCAAGACCGCTTCCCGCAAGGTCTCTCGCCTGACCCGCCGGGTCAACGCCTTTGTTGCCTCGGTGCAGGACGCCGCCTGACGACCATGGAGGAACCCGTCAGTCCCGTCTGCGCCGTGCGCCCGTCGTCCGGCCCTGATGCGTTTCCAACAGGCCATGCAGGGATCGTCTTCCCTGGCATGGCCTTTTTTTGTCCGGTGTCCCGGCCGGCCAGCGGCGGCCCCGTATGCTGTCGTTGCTTCCTGATACCTGCCCCCCGTCGTCATGCTTTTTCCGAGTCGTAACGAATTCCACGCCGCCGCCCGTCGCGGTGACCTGATTCCGGTCTGCCGGGAGATCATCGCCGACCTCGACACCCCGCTCACCATCTTCGCGAAGGTAGCCCTTGCCGAACCGCACGCCTTTCTACTCGAGAGCCTCGAGGGCGGCGAGGAATGGGGCCGTTACTCCTTCGTCGGTCTGCATCCGCTGGCCACCTTCACCTGTCGGGGCCGGGAAGCGGTGATCGACCGCGGCGGGGAACAGCGGCGCGTCGAGGGCGATCCCCTCGTGGCCCTGGAGGAGCTGCTTTCTTCCTTCACCGTGGTGGTGCCCGATGCCCTGCCGCGCTTTTTCGGCGGCGCCGTCGGTTTTCTGGGCTACGACATGGTCCGGTTCATGGAGCGGCTGCCGGAGGAGAATCCTCCCTTGGCCGCCTTTCCTGACAGCTCCCTCATGATTCCCCGCACCGTGCTGGTGCACGACAATTTGAAGCAGCGGCTCCTCATCGTCGAGTGCGTCCATCTGGCGCCGGGCGACGATGCCGATGCCGCTTACGACCGGGCGGTGGCCGCCATCGATGCAATCGTCGCCCGCATCCGCCGGCCGCTGCCGGCCTCGGTGAGCCAGCCGCGGGCCTCGGGCGCCGCCCACCAGTTCACCTCCAACATGGAACGGGAGCAGTTCCACGCCATGGTGGAACGGGCCAAGGAGTACATCCGGGCCGGCGACATCATCCAGGTCGTGCTCTCCCAGCGGTTTCACACCAAGACCGATCTCGATCCCTTCGTCCTCTACCGGGCCCTGCGCCACATCAACCCGAGCCCATATCTCTTTTTTGTTCGCCTCGACGATCTGCACCTGATCGGTTCGTCACCGGAGATTCTCGTGCGCCTGGAGGACGGCGACATCGAGGTGCGGCCCATTGCCGGGACCAGACCGCGGGGCAAGACCGAACAGGAAGATCGGGACCTGGAGCGGGAACTGCTCGCCGACCCCAAGGAGCGGGCCGAACATTTCATGCTCGTCGATCTCGGTCGTAACGACGTCGGCCGGGTGGCCGAACCTGGCTCGGTGGAGACCCGGGATCTTCTGGTCATCGAACGGTACAGTCACGTCATGCACATCGTCTCCGGCGTGCACGGTCGCCTTGCGCCCGGCAAGACCATGTTCGACGTCCTGCGCGCCACCTTTCCGGCCGGCACGGTGAGTGGCGCGCCCAAGATCCGGGCCATGGAGATTATCGAGGAACTGGAGCCCGAACGGCGTGGTCCCTATGCCGGCGCGGTGGGGTATTTCGGCTTCGGCGGCAACATGGATCTGTGCATCACCATTCGGACGCTCATCATGCAGGGCGACGATCTGTGGGTGCAGGCCGGTGCCGGTATCGTCGCCGATTCCGACCCGGAACGAGAGTACCAGGAGACCATCAACAAGGCCAAGGGTATGCGCCGGGCAGTGGAACTGGCCGAGAAGGGTTTTTGAGTGAGTACGAGTTCTTACCAGTCCGTCGAAAAAGCCCTCCCTGGCTTTTTCGACCACGGCTGGCCAAAACCGAGTTTCGGCCAACCTCACGGATTCCTTGGCCCTTTTCGGGTATTCCCCGGACACGACCTGGACCGGCCCGCTCCCCATGGAGAAGATCCCGGTCCGAGAACCGGCGTGCGAATACGAAAAAAACCGGCGGAATTCGGCGGCACATCCTTGTGCCGCACACAGCCCGTTTTTCAACGGGCTGTTACGGGGCAAGAGATTACGGTACATTAAAAAAGGATTGTTTGCGCCGTGCTCATCGTCATCGACAATTACGATTCGTTCACCTACAACATCGTCCAGGTGCTGCAACGCGAGATGGCGACGATGGAGGACCCCCAGGAGATCCGGGTGTTCCGCAACGACGCCGTGTCCATCGAAGAGATCGAGGCCCTGGCCCCAAGCCGGTTGCTCATCTCGCCCGGGCCGTGCACCCCGGAAAAGGCGGGGATCTCGGTGGCGGCCATCCGGCATTTCGCCGGCCGCATCCCCATCCTCGGTGTCTGTCTCGGTCACCAGTCCATCGGTGTCGCCTTCGGCGGCAAGGTGGTACGGGCCGGTCGGCTGATGCACGGCAAGACGAGCCCGGTCTTCCACGACGGCCGGGGGGTATTCGCCGGCCTGCCCAGCCCCTTCGAGGCCATGCGATACCATTCCCTGCTGGTGGAGGAGGCGAGCCTGCCCGACTGTCTGGAGATATCGGCCCGCACCGACCAGGGTGAACTTATGGGGCTGCGGCATCGGACCCTACCCATCGAGGGGGTGCAGTTCCATCCCGAGTCGATCATGACCCCGACCGGCGGAGGACTGCTCAGGAATTTCATCGCTCCCGATTATGCCGAGCGACTGCGCGATACCAAGGAGGAAGGAAGATGATACGCGAAGCCATCGCCCAGGTGGTGGCTGGACACGACCTGGATGAGGCCACCACCGTGACGGTCATGGAGGAAATCATGGGCGGTGAGGCCACTCCGGCCCAGATCGCCTCTTTCATCACCGCGCTTCGGATGAAGGGGGAGACGGTGGCCGAGATCACCGGCGCCGCCCGGGTGATGCGTCAGCGGGCCACCCGCATCGATGTCGGTGGGGGCAACGGCGTGGTCGTCGATACCTGTGGTACCGGCGGCGACCAGAGCGGCACCTTCAACGTCTCGACCACCGCCGCCTTCGTGGTGGCCGGCGCCGGGGTGACGGTGGCCAAACATGGCAACCGGTCGATTTCGAGCCATTGCGGTAGTGCCGACGTGCTGGAGGCCCTGGGTGTGGATCTCGATCTTTCGCCCGAGGCCATCGGAGAGGCCATCCGCACGGTCGGTATCGGTTTCATGTTCGCTCCCCGCTTGCATCCGGCCATGAAACACGCCATCGGGCCGCGCCGCGAGATCGGTATCCGGACGATTTTCAACGTGCTGGGACCGCTCACCAACCCGGCCGGTGCCAATGTCCAGGTGATGGGGGTTTTCTCGAGCGATCTCACCGAGCCCCTGGCCGAGGTCCTCGGGCGGCTCGGTGCCCGCCGGGCCTTGGTCGTCTGCGGCGAGGGCAACATGGACGAACTGACGGTCACCGGCCCGACCCGGGTGAGTGACTGGACGGGCGACGAGGTGCGGACCTATACGGTGACCCCGGAGGATGTCGGTCTTACCCGGGCGACGGTGGACGATATCCGCGGTGCCGAGGATGCGGCGGCCGCCGCCGAGCAGGTGCGGGAGATTCTTTCCGGCGCACCGGGCGCCCGACGGGAGATGACCGCCCTCAATGCCGGCGCCGCCCTCATGGCCGCCGGCAGGGTCGAGGATCTCGCCGCTGGCGTGCGGCTCGCCCTGGAGACCATCGACAGCGGCGCGGCGCTGGCGAAGCTCGACGGCCTGGTGGCCTTCTGCCGGGAGCAGTGACGATGATCCTCGATACCATTGTCGAGAAGAAGCGGGAAGAGGTGGCGCAGCTGTTGCGCGACGGGTTGCGGCCGCCGGAGGCCGACATCCCGCCGCCGCGCCCGTTCATCGCCGCCCTGGTCGCCGACGGACCAGCGGCGGTCATCGCCGAGGCCAAGAAGGCGTCGCCCTCCAAGGGGCTCCTCCGGGCCGATTTCGATCCACGCCGTATCGCCCGCTGGTACGCCGCCGGCGGTGCCAGTGCCATGTCGGTGCTCACCGACGAGGATTTTTTTCAAGGCTCCCTCGATTACATCCCCCTGGTGCGGGCCGAGGTGGAGCTGCCGGTCTTGCGCAAGGATTTCCTCATCCATGAGATCCAGCTGCGCCAGGCAGCCCTGTGGGGGGCGGACGCGGTACTGCTCATCGCCGCCATTCTCGATGCGGTGCAGTTGCGCGATTACCTCCAGTTGGCGGCGGAACTCGGGCTCGACGTGCTGACCGAGGTGCACGACGAGGCCGAGTTGGACAAGGCGCTTGCAGCCGGGGCCCGCCTGGTCGGCATCAACAACCGGGACCTGCGCACCTTTACCGTCGATATCGAGACCACCTTCCGCTTGCAACGCCGGATCCCCGCCGAGATCCCGGTGGTGAGCGAATCCGGTATCCGGGACGAGGCCGACATGGCCCGCCTGGCCGGGGCCGGGATCACCGCCGTGCTCATCGGCGAGACTCTGATGCGGGCGGCGGACCCCGCCGCCACCCTTGAACGCTTGCGGGCCGCGGCCCGGGAGGAACGACGATGAATCCCATCCGGACCCGTATCAAGATCTGCGGCATCACCCGGCCCCAGGACGCCCGGGCGGCGGTGGCCGCCGGTGCCGACGCCATAGGGTTCATCTTCGCCGAGTCCAGTCCCCGCCGGGTGGCGCCGGAACAGGCCCGCGACATCGTCGCATCCCTGCCGCCTTTCGTCGATGCGGTGGGGGTCTTCGTGGACCAGGATGTCGAGTACATCGAGGAACTGGTCAACTACTGCGGTCTGACCATGGTCCAACTCCACGGCCGCGAAACGCCAGCGATCTGCAAGCGGCTGTCGGTGCGAGTCCTCAAGGGATTCCGGATCTCCGCCGAACGGCTGGCTGGCGGGCTGGTGGACTTCGGCCCCTACTACGGGGCGGTGGCCGGTTTTCTGCTCGATACCTACAGCAAGGGCCAAGTGGGCGGCACCGGCGAGGTCTTCGACTGGCAATTGGTGGAGCACAACCAGCCGCCGGGGCCGGTTATCCTGGCCGGGGGGCTGACACCGGCCAACGTATCGGTGGCCATCCAGATGGTGCGTCCATTTGCGGTGGATGTCAATTCCGGGGTGGAGAGCGAGCCGGGTATCAAGGAGGAAAGCGCTATCCGCCGCCTGGTCGAGGCGGTACGCCAGGCCGACGCCCTGCTCACCGCCAAAGAAAACGGCGACCTCGAAGAGTCCGAGGCCGCCGACGCGCAGTCGCAGGAAGAAGAGTCCTGACCGGAAAGATCGCTACTTCCTCTTGCGCCTTATCACCACGTAACGGGTGTGGTTGTCGCGTTCGACCAGGAGGAGCAGGGCTCCTTTGGCCCGCTGCACCGCCTCGGTGAACTCCTCCACCGTGTTCACCGGTTGCCGGCCGACCTCGAGGATGAGGTCTCCCCGCCGGAGTCCGGCCTCGGCGGCGGCGGAGCCCGGATCGACGTCGGTGACGATCAGTCCCTCTTCGCCTTCGATTCCTATGGACTCGGCCAGTTCCGGGGTGAGTTCCTGGACGGTGAGGCCCAGTTCCTTCTTCACCCGGCCGCCGCTGGCGATGCCACCCTCCTCGTCGAGCTTGCCGATCGTGACGGTGAGCTTTTTCCGTTTTCCATCCCGGATCACCTCGATCTTCACCTTCTTGCCCACCGGCGTCTGGGCGACGATGGCCGGCAGCATGTTCATCTGCTCGATCTCCTTGTCCCCGAACCGGACGATGATGTCGCCGGGCTCGATGCCGGCTTTGTCCGCCGGGCTGTCCGGGGTGACCTCGCCGACCAGGGCGCCCATGGGCCGGTCGAGACCGAACTGATCGGCCAGTTCCGAGGTGACGTGCTGGATCATGACGCCGAGCCAGCCGCGGCTCACCGTGCCGGTTTCCTTCAGTTGCTCCACCACCGTCTTGACCATGTTGACCGGGATGGCGAATCCGAGGCCGACGTTGCCGCCGGAGCGGCTGTAGATGGCGGTATTGATGCCCACCATCAGGCCGTTCATGTCGAAGAGCGGCCCACCGGAGTTGCCGGGGTTGATGGAGGCGTCGGTCTGGATGAAGTTTTCGTAGGTCGAGCCGCCGAGATACCGGCCCTTGGCGGAGACGATGCCGGCGGTCACCGTGTGCTCGAACCCGAACGGGTTGCCGATGGCGATCACCCAGTCGCCCACCCGCAGTTTGTCGGAATCGCCGAACTCGGCGGCCGGCAGGTCGTGCTTCGGGTCGATCTTGATGAGGGCGATATCGGTCTTCGGATCACGGCCGACGATCCTGGCCGGATACTCCTCGTTGTTGGCGATCTTGACGCTGATTTCGTCCGCATCCTCCACCACGTGGTTGTTGGTGACGATGTAGCCGTCCGGCGACATGATCACCCCCGATCCCAGGCTGGTGCGTTTCAGTTCCTGGGGATGGCGGCGGGGCATTTGCGGAAAACCGAAAAAACGACGGAAAAGTTCGTTTTCGAACAGTTCGTTCTGCCAGGGCGGTGTCTTGATTACTTGGGTGGTATAGACGTTGACTACGGTGGGGGAGAGTTTTTCCGCCAGGTCGGCGAAGCTCGTCGGTGTCGGCCGACCGAGAGCGGCGGTGCTCGTAAGGACCATAAACAAGACGGCAAGGAAGAAACAACGACGGATACTGGTACTGGTCATGCTGACACCTCTTACGTGTTGGTCCGGAGGGTGAGGATGGTACACGGAAACGGCTGGGGGGCTTTCCCGACATCCCCCAAGGTCTTTGCGGGAGCCTTTGTGGTCAGTATGACATAATCCGCCGGGTTTTGTTGCAAAAAAATCCGACCGGCGGTTGGATGATGCCGGTTGTCGAGCCCGGTCAATCGAAGAGCTTGGCGAACTGGAGGGCGTATCCGAAGGCCTCGGCCATCATCGAGCTCATCTTGGCCCTCTCCAGCCCGTACTCTTTTTCGGCCAGGGCGAGCAGTTGTTCGCTGCCGTCGTCGTGTTCGAAGTACTTGAGCCGAGAGACGAGGCGCACCGCCGGTTCGGCGGGGGAGTCGGCGGATAGATTATGGTGGCCGGCGATGGCGTTGACCAGGTATTCCGGCAACTCCCAGTCTTCGGCCATGAGCGCCCCGACCGTGGCGTGATCGTAGCCGAACAGTTCCCGCTCCATGACCGCGAGATCCGCCTCCGGATCAGCGTGCCACTTGCGGATGAGGCCCTTGTAGATCTTTTGCTTGGCCGTGGCGATGATCGGGATGGCCAGATCCTGAAGCAGACCGGCGGTGAATGCCTCGGCCTGGGTGGCGGCGTGCATGTCCTGGGCGAGAATCCTGGCCAGGCAGGCGCGGCGGGCGGAGCCGAGCCAGAATTCCGCCATCCGCATGCACTCGATCTTGGCGGGCATGGTCTGGGTGACGGCAAAGGTGAGCACCAGGGACTCCAGCCGTGACCGGCCCATGATGGTCACCGCGTGCTGCAGGTTGCTCACCTTCTGGGCGAGGCCGAAGCCGGCGGAATTCACTATTCGCAGGATCTTCAGGTGCATACCAGGGTCGAGTTCGATTTCGGCGGCGATGTCGGTCATCGACGACTCTGGGTCGCGGAGCATGGCCAGTACGTTCATCACCGCGCTGGGGAAACAGGGCAGCTCGAAGTTGCCGAGAATATCCTGCAGTTCGCGGCGGGGATCCTTCTTCTTTTTCCGCTTGAAGAAGTTGAACACTAGTCGCCTCTCCTGGCCATTTTGTTGGTGAAGATCGACAGCAGCCCACCGAGCATGATGTAGCCGATCATGACCTCGGCCATGGCCACGATGCGGGCTACCGGGGTGGCCGGTACGATGTCGCCGTAACCGAGGGTGGTGATGGTGACGACGCTGTAGTAGAACGGTGCGATCCAGTCGGGATACTTGCCGTAGTCGATGCCGAGAAAGGAGTAGAGCCAGGCAAAGAGGGAGATGAGGACACCGATCCACAGGCACCAGCGGATCATGGAGCGGCCGCAGTCGCTGGTGATCCACCAGACGTAGTACACGAAATTGGAGAACCGGTTGATCTCCCGGAATTCTTTCAGATAGTTCTGATCGACTACGAAACGGCGCAACCGGTAGGCACCGGCGAAGTTGATGTCGCGGATATCCACCCCATACCAGAGGGCCTTTTCGAAGCCGGTAACCTGGCGCAACCGCGCCTCACGGAAATCGGCGTTGTTGAAGATGGCGCCGTGCACCTGGGCCAGAGCGAGATCCACGTGACGGAAACTGGCGCCGGTGCAGTCGGCACCCCGGAGATCCGTTTCGCGCATCCGGCCGCGCTCGAAGACCACGGTGCGCAGATCCGCCCGCGCTAACGTCGCCTTGGTGAAGGTGGAACTGGAGAAGTCGGCCCCGAACAACCGGGCCTCGGAGAGGTCGGCGAGGCCGAAGCCGCAGTTGAACCCTCGCACCCCTTCCATGTTCGCCCGCCGCAGACTGGCACCGGTGAGTTCGGCGCCGCCCATGGTGGCGCCGACCAGACTGGCCCGGTCCAGTTTGGCCTTGAAGAGCCGGGTGCCGTCGAGCACGGCGTCGGAAAGATCGGCATCCGTGAAATCGGCCCCCGAAAGTTCGAGGCCGGAGAGATCCTCTCCCCGCAGGGAGGCGCCGTGAAAATCGAGTTCCGCCGGCGGCAGCCGCTCGCCGGCCCGCAGGCGCTCAAGTATCTCTCGTGCGCGATCCTGGTGCATCGGTGCGTCGGATTTGGGGGGAGGGCCGATCCGGCACCACGGTCGGTCCCGGCATCCGACAATTGTACAATAGGTCCAAGAAAAAAGGCAAATGAAATGCCGAGTCGGACGGCTTTGCCGACGGTTCTATCAGTCCGTCGAAAAAGCCATCCCTGGCTATTACGACCACGGTTGGCCAGAACCGAGTTCCGGCCAACCTCACGAATTCCTTGGCTCTTTCAGAACCGGCGGAATTCGGCGGCACGCCCATGTGCCGCACACAGCCCGTTTTTCAACGGGCTGCTATGCGCTGGAAGCCTTGTCCCGCATACGGTTATTCCGCCGACGACGGTCGCAAAGCCTTGGGCACGATCATCACGAAGCGGTCGGCGGCCTCGGCCAAGAGCCGGTCCACCGCTTCGGCCTCGGTCTCTTGGAAGTTCTCGCGCAGGATCGCCGTGTAGCGGCCGAGAAGTTCGGCGATATCCGCAAGACCGGCATCGTCTACCCGCTCGATGGTGACGTTGGCACCCCGGGCCAACCGCCGCCGCAGGGCCTGACGGTCGAAGCCGAATTCCGGGTACAGGCATTGGTAGATGATGCCGCCGGTCATGCCGGCGCAGATCCACGGCCCCGGATCGCCGAGCACCACGGCGCGGCCGCCGGTCATGTACTCGAAGGCGAACCCCTTCAGGTGGGCTCTGCTTGCGATGTTGCCGAGATCGTCGCGCACCGGCGCCGTGATCCGGCCGCCGAAGACCGCGTCGGCGCCGCTCATCCGGATGCAGGCCCGGGAATCGGCCATGTTCTGGACGAAGAAGGTGCCGCCGATGGCGCCGTAGGCGAAACTTTTGCCCGTCGAGCCGTCGATCAGGGTGCCCCGCAGGTTGCGGCCCTTGAGGATGGCGAGCTGGCCGCCGTTGGCGCCCTTGGCGGCGCCGTCCTGGGCGCCGCCCTCCACCAGCACTTCCAGGTGCTCGGTGGTGAAGGCGCATAGGCCGTTGCCCGGCACGGACAATCGCAGGGAGAGCCGGGCCCGGTTGTCGGCCTCGGCCCCCAATTGCCGGACGATGGCGCCGGCCAGGTAGGTGCCCACCGCCCGGTCGGTGGAGCGGACCTGTTCCTCGGTGAAGTGGACCGCTTTGCGGCCAGCCATAAACCGTTCCATGGCCAGGTCGGCGATCAGGGTGGTGAGATAGTTCAGCGGTTTGCGGATCACCTGAGGCATGGGATACTCGTCCGGATTGCAGATGTCGGCCGGCGGCGTCAGCAGGTCGTCCACCGCGATACGGTCGGTGAGTCGGGTCTGGACGAGCAGGTCAGTGCGGCCGACCAGTTCCTGCAGGTTGGTGGCGCCCAGGGCGGCGACATGCATGCGGATCTCGTCGCCGATGGCCCGCAGGAGCCGGGCGAGGTTTTCCGCCTCCTCCTCCATGACCCGGGGCGAAAAGCCCTTGACACCACGGCGCTCGGCATCCTCCTTGGTGCGGAGCTGGGTGGAGATGCCGCGCGGGCAGCGGTCGAGATGGCAGCGCTCGCAACTGATGCAGCCCACCCCCATGAGGGCGACGGTGCCCATGCCCACCCGGTTGGCTCCCAACAGGATCATCTTCACCACGTCGGCGCCGGAGCGCATGCCGCCGTCCACCCAGAGTTCGACCTTGTCGCGCAGGCAGGATTCGAGCAGGGCCTTGTGGGCCTCGGCAACGCCGATTTCGGCCGGCAGACCGACGAAGCGCTTGGCGTGTTCCCGGGCCGCGCCGGTGCCGCCCTCGTAGCCGGACAGGTTGATGATGTCGGCCCCGGCCTTGGCGATACCCACGGCGATGGTACCGACGCCGCTGGTCACCGGGATCTTCACCGATACCTTGGCGTCGGGGTTGGCGGTCTTGAGTTCGGTGATGATCTGGGCCAGATCCTCGATGGAGTAGATGTCGTGGTGATTGGAGGGTGAGATCAGGGTGATGCCCGGTTTGCAGTGTCGGGCCTGGGCCACGACCTCGGTCACCTTGGTGCCGGGAAGATGGCCGCCCTCACCCGGCTTGGCGCCCTGGCCGATCTTGATCTCCAGGTAGCCGGCCGAGTTGAGGAAGCCCATGAAGACCCCGAAGCGGCCGGAAGCGAGTTGCTGGCCCCGGTTCTTTTTGTACTTGCCGAGCATGTCGGGGATCTCGCCGCCCTCGCCGTTCATGCAGATGATATTCGCCTTTTTGGCCGCCTCGGCGTAGGCGCGGAACGAATTTTCCCCTTGGGAGCCGAAGCTCATGGCGGCGATGACGAGGGGCAGGTCGTGGTCGCCGATGGTGATGTCCACCGCGTCCATGGCCACCCGCTCCTCGACGGCCACCTCCTTGATGTCGAGCAGGTGGCGGATGCCGGAGGGCTGTTTTTCGTCGATGGCGCGCAGTTCCTCGGCCATCTCCCGGTAGCCCTTGCGACCGAGGGCGACGGAGCGCAGGATCTTGCCGACTTTGGGGTTGCGGGCCGGCGGCCGGTAGATCTTCACGTCGTCGCCGGCCGTCGCCCGGGCGAGGCGTTGCCGGCCCATCTCCTCCAGGTCGGCCAGGGAGAGGCCCTTCGTGGCGTGGCGGCAGAAATTGGGCACCCGCAGGATATCGGCCAGGTCGTCGGCCAGGCCGATGGTGGCGAAGATACGGCCGTAGCCGCACAGCTCGTGGATGCCCATGGTGCTCATTACTTTCTCGATGCCCTTCTGGAGGACGGTGAGATTGTTGCGCAGGATGGTACGGACCGGGCGCTGGTCGGTGGCCTCGGTTGCCGTAACCTGCCAGAGGAGATAGGGCACCAGAGCGTCGGCCCCGAGTCCGAGCAGGAACATGATGTCGTGCAGGTTGCGGATCGCCCCGGAGCGGACGACGATGCCGGCCTCGCGGCGCAGCCCCGCCTCGATCAACGCCTCGTTCAGCCGGGCGACCAGGAGGGCCGGGTCGATGTAGCAGCGGCCGGCCCCGAAGGACTGGCGGTCGTCGAGGACCACCAGGATGGCGCCGTCGCGCACCATGTCGGTGGCCGTGTCACAGAGTTCGTGTAGCCGGTCGACGAGGCCGGCGCCCGGCTCGAAGGTGGCGTCGAGGAAGCAGACGGTGCCGGTATCCCGGTTGCCGGCGGTGAAGAAGGCAATGAGGTCCTCGTAGGTGGCGGTACCGAACTCGGCGGCCAGTTCGCGCAAGTCTTCGGCATCGATGGCGCCGGCCAGGGTGGTGATCTCGAGCAGCAACGGGTTGTCGAGCTGGACGGCCAGCGGGGCCCGGGGCTTGCTGCCGGAAAGATCCGGCCGCGAACCGATGATGGTGGCGGTGCTGAAGTGCTCGGCCTCCCGTTCCCGGTCGATGGCCGGATTGGTGACCACGGCGACGTTTTCCTTGCCGTAGTCGGCGATGTTGGGCAGGGCCTCGGGGGTGAAGGCGGCCAGCGGCCCGGTGTGGCCCATGGAACCGATCACCTCGCGGCCGCCGTGGGACACCTTCTTGCGGATGGTCAGATCGTAGTGGCTCCAGCCGAAGGCGGCAAGTAAACTCGTCTTCGGTGGCACGAAGGGATCGGCGGCCGGCAGGGAAAAACGGGCCCCGTCCGCCGGCAGGCCGCGGTGGAAGGCGGAGAGATACTTCAGGGTGCGATGGCGGCCGGCCATCAGCTTCCAGAGGCGCTCCTGGTAGCCGGTGTAGGTAATGGCCTCGGCCGGCACCCCCTTGCCGCCGAAGATGGCGATCTTTTCGCCGGGGGCCAGCGGTTTCGGGTCCCGCATGGTGCGTTCCAGGGGCACCACCCCCTTTTCGGAGCTGAGGAAGAAATTGTAGTCCGATTCACCGAACCACAAGGGACGCAGGCCCAGGGCGTCGACGCTGCCCAGGCAGACGTTGCCGTAGCGGGCCACCACCGCCGCCGGTCCCTGGGCCGAGCTGGCGAAGAACCAGCGGTAGAAGGCGTAGAGATCGCGTAAGTATTCCGGGTAGTGGGCCACCTCGGAGTGGATGGCCGGAAAGACCATTTCCAGGGCCTCCATGGGATCGAGGCCGTAGCAATGGATGAGGCCGTCGATGATCCGGTTCAGGTCCTGGGAATCGCTGCCGCCCGGCACCGGATCGATCCCGAGGGCCCGGCCGGTGGTGCGCAACCGCTCGATGGTGTTGATCTCGCCGTTGTGGCCGAGCAACGAAAAGGGCTGCGAACGCTCCACCCGCGGCAGGGTGTTGGTGGAGTAGCGACCGTGGCCGAGGGCCATCACCGAGCGGGTATCCTCGTCGCGCAGTTCCGGGTAGACCAGCGGCAACAGTTCCGGCGATCCCTGCAACTTGTAGACTGCCACATCGAGGCTGAGTGAGGCGATATGGATGTCGGGCAGCTCCTTCTCAATGGCCATCTGCAGCCGGAAGAGGGTGCCGGCCATGGAGGAGCGGTCCGCCCCGTCCACCAGGCCGGCGATCTGCCAGAAGAGCGGCGCGTCGGCCCGGGCCCGGGGCCCGAGTTCGTCGTCTTTGGTTCGGCCCGATCCCTCGAAGACGAGTTCGCAGCCGTGGCCGGCGGCGAGCTGACGGATACGTTCCACCATGGCGTCGGCCTCGGCCCGCACTCGGCCCGGGATCAGGAAATGGCCGACGAAGAAGCGGGTCGAGTCGGCAAGATAGGGACTTACACCGTGGGCTTCCAGGCGCTTGGCCCAGATTTCCCGCGGGATGTCGATGCTGATTCCGCAGCCGTCGCCCTCGCCGTTGATGTCACCGGAGCGGTGTCCCATCTTCTTGAGGGCGGTGATGGTCTTGACGATGATACCGTGCGTCGAATGACCGCGCTTGTCCACCAGGGCGATGATGGCGCAAGCGTCGCGTTCCGTGGTTCGGGATATGTTGGACATGGGTGAACTCCTCATTACTCTCTATCCCCGCTGGCGGGTCGGTAAATAGGGAAACGCCGGATAGTAGCACGAAGGATGGGCGGCGCGCAACCCCACCGTCAGGGACGACGGCGGGAGGCGGCTGGGCGGAGGACAAAAAAGCCCTTTCCGAGGAAAGGGCTACTTCCGAAGGCTGCGGGATGTACGGTCGCTATGGTCAGTGGATGATCGTCATTTCAGTATTGATGGAATCGTAAAAAGAAAGTACGATTCCATCGAGTTCACGGTGTGCAACCCGTTGAGTTATCGTGTCAAGCCTGCGCCGACTACGACTTTTTACGAGGCCATCAGTATTGCTTGATGGAGGGACGGTCCTTGTAGTAGGCGTCGCTGTTGTCATCGTTCGAGTCGTCATCGTTCTTGTCCTTATCGTCATCGTCGTTCTTGTCCTTATCGTCATCGTCTTTGCAGTCCTTATCGTCATCCTCATGGGCCAGGGCGCAAGCCCAAAGACCATCCCCCTGGTGATCTCCGGTGATGGTCGGCGTGGTTGGGATCCACGGCAGGCGGAGGGTAAGGGCGAAGAAGAGGATGACAGCGAAGGTTATGATTTTCGCTAGAGCTTGCATGGTGTTGCCTCCGGGTATGGATTGCGGCCATTCGTGTGAGTATGCCTTTGCTCTTCATTATACCACATTTCGGGGGCTGCCTGGCAAGCGGATTTTGCCATGGATTGGCCGTGTTATGATACACTAGAGAAAATCAGTGGTTGACGGGCCGCGGGCAGAGGATCGGGGAGGGAGAGCCAATAATGGGTAGGATATCCCGTTGAGGACCATGGACAGACAGCACGACGCGGGGTCCGTCGCCGGGTCGGGCAGGGAGCGGCTGCTTGCCGTATTGCTCCTGGGGGCCGGGTTCGCCGGTATCGCCTACGAGGTCCTCTACGGCCGGATGCTCGGTGACCGGGTCGGCAGCCAGTTCATTGTCAACGCGGCGATTTTGCTCACTTTTCTCGTCGGTATCGGTATCGGCACCCTGATTGCCCACCGGTTGTGGTCCCTGTTGCCCTGGGTGGAGGTCGCCATCGGAGGGTATGCCCTCATCGTCGCCGCATCCATCGATACCATCGACCGGTTTCTGTATCGGTTGGCCGCCGTGGGCGGCGGCACCATGATCGTGCCGCTTTTGGGCTGCGTGCTCCTGCTCGTGGTTCCCGCCGTGCTCATCGGCGTCAGCCTGCCGGTGTTGAGCGGTTACATGGCCTTGTTGCGGCGCGGACCGGTTTTTTGCGGCACCTACGCAGCTTACAACCTCGGCGCCGCCCTAGTGGTCTTGGCGAGCGAGTACGTTTTGATCCGGGTCGCCGGCATCCGGGCGGCCATGGTGATGGTGGCGCTGGTCGATCTCGCGGTGGCGGTTGCCGTTGCGGTCTGGTTTGCCGATCTGCGCCGCCGCCGACCGCCGCCGGTTGCGGCCGGCCGGCTGGCGGTTCCCCGTCGCTGGCTCGCCGCCCTGGTGACGGCCAGTGTCGCTTCGGCCGTTTTCCAGCTTCTTCTGGTGAAACTGGCCGAGTGCGTCTTCGGCCCGTTCCGGGATACCTTCGCCCTCGTCCTCGGGGTGATTCTGGCCGGCATCACCGCCGGCTCGTGGACGGTACGCCGTTGGCGGTGGGATTTTGCCACCCTGATGGTGCTCAACTGTGGGGGGCTTCTCATCGTACTGCTTGGCTTTGCGCCGGCGGTGCGGCTCTATGCCGCCTGGCACGAGGCAGTGTGGCCGGTGGCGTTGAAGCTCGGCTTCCTCGTTCTCTTGGCTGGGGTGCCGGCCGCCACCTTCGGGGCGACGATCCCCGCTCTTCTCGTCCGGCAACGCCATGTGGCGCGGGAGTCGGGTTGGCTTCTCTTTTGGTCGTCGATGGCCAACGGGGTGGGGTTCCTCCTGATGGTCTTCTGGCTGCATCCCCGCCTCGACTATGGCGTGATCGTCGCGGTGGTGGCGGCGTTGTCGGGTTGCGCCTGCCTGATCTTCTCACCCCGCACGCGAAGGGCGGGCCTGGCGGTGGCGCTTGCTCTTGCGGCCGGCGTTGCGTGTGTCACCGTCTGGGACGAGGATCTCTTGTATCTTGGCCATACCGCCTTCGATTCCGTCGCCGACCTGGACAAGACCCGGACTAGTATCACCTTGCCGGAAAAATTCAAGGGCCCCCAGGATGTCTTTTCCATCGTCCACAGCCGGGCGGGGCCGCGGTTCTTCATCAACGGCTACATCAGTATGGTGCTGGATTCCCCCTGGGAGCCACTGGTGGGCGCGGTGGCGTCGGTGTATGCGCCCCGGCTCGACCGGGCCCTGGTGCTCGGGGTGGGCAGCGGCAACACCGCCGCGGTGGCCGGCTTGCTCTTCGATCACACCGACGGCGTGGAGATCAACGGCGCCGTGCTGGCCAATCTCCATCGGATGCGGCCCTACAATTTCGACATCGAACACAATCCCCGGGTAACCCTCATCCACGACGATGCCATCCACTTCGTCAAGGCCACCACCATCCGCTATTCCCTGGTGATCAACACGGTGACCACGCCGCTCTATTTCAGCTCGGCCAAGCTCTATACCGTCGATTTCCTCCAGGCAGTGAAAAAGCGACTGTCCGACGGCGGCCTCTACGTCACCTGGGTCGATTCCCGGGTCGGCGACGAGGGCATCCAGATCATGTTGCGCACCTTGACCCGTACCTTCCGGCACGTGGCTCTGTCCTGGGTGCGTTCTTCCTATTTTCTGCTGCTTTGTTCCGATGTTGCAATCGCCCCCCGTAACGCGGAGGCTCTGGCCCGTCATCCCGTTCTGGCCGATGCGTTCCGCCGCCGGTTTCAGATCGAGCCGGGCTGGGTGGCCTACAATCTGCTCGTCGGCGATGTCAGCCCCTTGGTGGGCGATCCGGCCGGACCGGTGAACCGGCTCGACTACCCGGCCCTGGAGTTCGCCATGAGCCGGTTGCGCCACCGGGGTTACGACCGGTTCAAGACGGCCGTGGAGATGCACCAGGATCTTGGCGCCGTGGAGCAGCGCCTGGCCCCGTACCTCGATTTCGACCCGGTGGCCTTCGTTGTCCATGCCGAGCGGTTGTTGGGAGACTGCCGGTTTACCCGCCGCTGGCGTCGGCAGGCCGCGGCTGGACTGCCGAATTTCGCCGAGCGCCGGCGGCAGGTACTCGTGGCGGTGGAGCGTCGTCTGGCCGAGGCGGCCGACAGTGCCGATGCCTTTCACAAAGCGGGGTTCCGGCTGCTCACGGCCGGCCTCTACCGTGAGGCCATCGATCTTTTTCAGAAGGCCCTGCAGAAAGACCCGCACCGCAACAACAGCTATTTCAATATCGGCGCCTGTTACGAGTACCTGGGGGAATACGAGGCCGCCCTGGAGAATTACCGCCGTGAACTGACCGTCGATCCCGACGACGAGGATGTCGCCTACCGACTCGGCCGGGTGTACGTGAAGATGAACGACTTCGACCAGGCTGTTCCGTTGCTGGAGGGGGCTCTGCAAAAGGAGGAGACCCCGAATCGCTACTACTATCTCGGCCGTGCCCGCCTGGGCCTGGGCCAGGTTGCGGCGGCACGCCGGAGTTTCGAACGAGGCTTGGAACTGGATCCGGACAACGATCGTCTGCGCCGGGCCCTGGAGGAGATGGCGGCCCGTTGACGATCAGGGCACCAGGACGGCGGCACCGTCCAGGTTGCCCTGGCGGACGGCGTCGAGGGCCGCGTTGGCCTCGTCGAGAGTGAATGACGTCACCGTGGTACGCACCGGTACCTGCGGGGCGATGGCGAAGAACTCGATCCCGTCGGTCCGGGTCAGGTTGGCCACCGATACGAGGCGGCGTTCACCCCAGAGGATGGAATAGGCAAAGGAGGGGATGTCGCTCATGTGAATGCCGGCGCAGACCACGATGCCGCCCTTGCGCACCGCCTGCAAGGCGGTCACCACCAGATGGCCGGCCGGGGCGAAGATGATCGCCGCGTCCAGGGGGACGGGCGGTGGCTGATCGGAGCCGCCGGCCCACACCGCTCCGAGCGAGCGGGCGAATTGCCGGCCGCGTTCCTTGCCCGGCCGGGTGAAGGCATAGACCTTCCGCCCCTGGTGGCGGGCCACCTGGGTGAGGATATGGGCCGCGGCGCCGAAGCCGTAGAGACCGAGGTGTTCGGCGTCGCCCGCCATGCGCAGGGCGCGGTAGCCGATGAGCCCGGCGCACAACAGCGGCGCCGCCTCGATATCGCTGTACTCAGCCGAGATGGGGAAGCAGTAGCGGGCGTCGGCCACCGTGTATTCGGCAAAGCCGCCGGGTAGGTGGTAGCCGGTGAATTGCGCCGCGTCGCAGAGATTTTCGTTGCCGGCCCGACAGAAGTCGCAAGCGCCGCAGGTGTGGCCCAGCCAGGGGACGCCTACCCGGCTGCCCACGGCCGGCTCCGTCACCCCGGTGCCGACCGCCTCGACGATGCCGACGATCTCATGTCCCGGGATCACCGGCCGGCCGGGGAAGGGCAGTTCGCCGTCGACGATGTGCAGGTCGGTGCGGCAGACGGCGCAGGCCGCGACCCGGATGAGCACCTGGCCCGGTCCCGGCGTCGGCACTGGCAGGTCGGTGGGCACGAGCGGCGTGCCCGGTTCACGAAGCAGCATGGCGCGCATGGCAGCCTCCTTTCTTACAACCGTTTCATGCCCTCGGCCAGATCTTCGATGACGGCATGGTCGTGGATGGTGACCGTGGCCCTGTCCATGCTGATGGCGCCGATATTGACCATCTTGTTCAGGATGCGGGAAAGGGTCTCCGGCGTGGTGCCGAGGAGGGCGGCGAGCTGGCCCTTGGGCAGATCGAGTTCCACGGTGGCCGATTGCTGCCGTTCGGCCAGATAAAGGAGATGGCCGGCGAGCCGGGCCGGCACCTCCTGGAGGGAGAGGGACTCGATCATAGCGGCGAATTTCTTGAGGCGTTGGGCCAAGGAGGCCAGCATATTCAGGGCCAGCGATGGATCGTCCTCGATGAGCTTTGCAAAGTCCTTGCGGGGCAGCACCAAAAGGGAACTGCGTTGCAGGGCCACGGCGTGGGCCGGATAGGTGTCGCCGATGAAGGCCGCCACCTCGGCGAACGGCTCTCCCGGACCGAAAACATGGAGGATCTGTTCCTTGCCTTCCGGCGACAACTTGAAGATCTTCACCTTGCCCGTCTTGACGATGTAGATGTGGTCGGCCGGGTCGCCCTCGGAAAATATGGTCTCACCGCGGGCCACCGTCTTTTCGCTGGCGATCGATTCGAGCACCGTGTACTGCTCGGATGCCAGGTTGTCGAACAGTGGAACACGGCTTAAGAATTTGCACATGGACATAGACTACCCCTGTTCGTTTCTTCATTGATCGTAACTCGTTGATGTATCGTGTCAGAATAGACTACCCCTGTTCGTTTCTTCATTGATCGTAACTCGTTGATGTATCGTGTC
>CAYRGZ010000004.1:0-10499 GCA_964423785.1 uncultured Desulfobulbia bacterium | reverse complement strand
AGACCTGGACCGACTACGATTTATTACGAGTTCATCATTGATGGAATCGTAAAAACCACGATTCCATCGAGTTCGCGGTGTGTAACTCCTTGAATTATCGTGTCAGGCCTGCACCGACTGCGAGTTTTTACGGCTTCATCATCATTGATTGTCTATCGGTTTTCTCGCAAGTTCGATCTTATGTCGATGGTCATGGCCCAGGCCATGCCGGTGGCGGTCCAGACCCGCACCGGCAGGACGCGGCCGGCGCACGACATCCACAGGCCGAAGTGGGTCGGCCCGGCCACGGCACCGATGGCGACGATGGCCACGAGCGGCACGAGCGGCCAGCCACCGGCCGCCTTGCGGCACGCCTCCTTGGCCGCCCACAGGATACCCAGCCGTTCGACCAGGAGGAGCCCCGGGGCCACCCGAGCCAGAAGACGTCCCTCGCCACCATTGCAGTAGCGGCTGCGCACCGAGACCAGGGAAGAACCAAGTACCTGGATATCGATGCCGCATCGGTGGCCTCGCACCGCCATGGCTACAGCATAATCGCCGCTGTGGGAAATGGACAGGCCGAGATCGCCCCGTCCCGCCACCACGGGCTGGCCGTGATCGCCGACCACGATCTGGTATCCTTGCCGGCCTGCATCGCCCAGCACCGCCGCCACGGCCCGTTTGGCCGCCAGTCTGCCGCCCAGCCACTCCCGCCAGCGTTTTTCCAGTTTGAACCGGTCCAGTAACCGGCGTTCTTCCTCGCCGAGGAGCGCCAGGGCTTCTTCTTGTTGCAGGACGGCAAGAGGGCAGACGGCGACCATGGCCCGCCGACCCGCCACGGCGATCGATCGCACTGGGAGCTGGGATGGGGCGCTGCCGCCGTAGAATGCCGTCGCTGTCGTATCCATGATTTTCTGGTATACTGGGCCGCCACCGGCTTTTTCAACGGATTCCTGACGACGGAGGAACGATGAATATTCTCGACGGAATCATGATCCTCCTCACCGTGGTCTTGCTCGTGCGGGGCCTCATGGTGGGTTTCGTGCGCCAGCTTGCTTTCGTCTTCGCCCTGGTGCTCGGCTATCTCCTTGCCGGCCGGTATCACGGCCTGGTATCGCCGGCCTTGGCCTCGTTGATCGGCAATGCCGGTTTGCGGTTTCTCGTCGCCTACGGGCTCACCTTCCTCGCTGTCTATCTGGCTGTCATGCTTCTGGGCGTCGGGCTCCGCAAGGTCATGCAGGTGACCTTTCTCTCCTGGTTCGACCGGCTGCTCGGCGGCCTGCTCGGTGCCGGCAAGGCGGTGTTCGTCGGTACCCTCCTTTATATGGGGCTTGCCGTCTTTCTTTCCGGCACCAGTCCGGTCTTCACCGATTCCTTGTGCGCCCCTTGGTTGCGCCACAGCGCCGAGTTCTTGACCCAGGTCTTGCAAGACCAGGAGGCCCGCAACCGGTTGCTGCCCCGGCCGCCGGCCATCGTACCCCCTGGAATGGTGTCAGAGCCGCCGGTAGAACCGTCCCAGGTGCTCAGGCGGGATGCCGCAGGCATATCCCAATAGGATCACCTGGTTGACCAGGGTGGTCTTCACCACGCCGTGCCGTTGCCAGCGCCGGGCCGAGGTCTGGATCCGGTCCGGCAGGACGGCGATCTTGCCTCGTCGCTTGAGGTGCCGGACGTAGATGAGATCCTCCAGGAAGGGGACATCGGGAAAACAACCGCTGCGGCGGAACGTTTCGGCTTGGAGAAACAGCCCCTGGTCTCCGTAGGGCAGGGCCAGAATGCGGCAGCGCAGCCGCACCAGGGTCTCCAGCATGCGGTAGCGGCGTCCACGGGACGCGATGGCCAGGCTGAAGGCGCCGGCGATCGTTCCGGGTTGCCGGAGGGCCGCCCGGATGCGGTTCGGATAGTCCGGCGGCGGCAGGCTGTCGGCGTGCAGGAAAAAGAGGATGTCGGCACGGGCCTGCCGGGCGCCGGCGTTCATCTGGCGTGCCCGGCCCCGCGGGGCTTTCACCACCGTGGCGCCCAGCCGGCGGGCCACGGCCGCGGTATCGTCGGTGCTGGCGCCGTCGGCAACGATCACTTCCTCCGCCGGCCACCGGTGAACCTGCGCAAGCGTTGCCGCCAGGACCTCCTCCTCGTTCAGGGCTGGAATGATCACCGCCAGGCTGGTCATGGATACTTGATCACCGGTGTTCGTGGTGGTATGCGATCATGGCAGGACGGCGGCAAGATCGGCGGGCCGGTCGATGTCGGCCTTGGCCGCCAGCCGGGCAAGAGAGAGGCCAAGACGCCGCGCCGTCGCCACGGTGGCGGCCAGCACCCGGTCCGTGCCCCAGGGAATGTCCCGGAAAAGTTCCGGATGGATGACGCCGAGGCCGATGAGATAGTACCCACCGTCTACGGCCGGCCCCAGGACCAGGGCGTGTTCGTCCAGCAGGGCAAAGGCATGCAGGATGTCGGCGCCGGTGAGCGTCGGGCAGTCGGCACCGATCACCACGATCTTGCCGGCCCCCCGTGCCTGGGCGCTGCGGCAGGCGGTGAGCAGCCGGTGCCCCAGGTCGCCCGCTGGTTGCCGGTGATAGGAGAACTCCTCTCCCAGCCAGGCGCGCATCCGGTCGGCATTGCCGCCGGCGTACCAGATCTCCCGGCCGATGCCCGGCGGCAGGCCGGCGACAACCGCTGCCGCCCGTTCCGTGAGCCGTCCCTGGAGGCGGGCGGCGCCCGCCGGTCCCAGGGAGGGAATCAAGCGGGTCTTGGTGCGACCGGCTTCCGGGAAACGGGTGAACAGGATACACCGCCGGTGCGGTGAGTGTGGGAGAGGGCGCGTCATCTGGCTCGTAGGTGCGGAGTTTGATGGAATCGCAAAAAGTGCGATCGGTCATTCGCTGCGCTCACCACCTCCATCGAGTTCACCGTCGTACCTCGTACGATTTATCGTGGCAGGCCTGGGCCGACTACGATTTATTACGAGTTCGGCGGGTTTCTCGAAAATGTTTTGGAGAGTCATTCTAGCATCCCTGGTCCATGGCCGCCAAAAGAAAAAAAGATCCCGCGAGCTATCGCCGACGGACGTATCGTCGGGGGCTCGCCCCGGATGGCCTGGTGGAGAGCGTCGTTCGGGTGCGGGAGACCGACTTGTTGATCTTTGCCGACCGGGACGTCACCGATCGGGCGCGGCATCTGGTTCTGGAGTACCGGGCCCAAATCGAAGAGTATGCCGCCGGGCATGGGGAATTCCTCTCGGCCCTGGCACCCCTGCCGGTCGCCCCTCTGGCGCCGCCGCTCGTCAAGAAGATGCTGGCCGCCGGTTGCCTGGCCGGGGTCGGTCCCATGGCCGCCGTGGCCGGTTGCCTGGCCGAGGCGGTGGGCCGCGCCCTCTTGGCCGAGGGGGCCGGCGAGGTGATTGTGGAAAACGGTGGCGATATCTTTCTTGCACGCCGGCGGGCGACCACCCTTGCCATCTTCGCCGCCGACTCGCCCCTCAGTAACCGGATCGGCATCCGCATCGCCGCCGATTGCGGGCCGGTGGGCGTGTGCACCTCGTCGGCCTCGGTGGGGCATTCCCTCAGTTTCGGGCGGGCCGATGCTGTCACCGTGGTTGCTCGGGATACTGCTTTTGCCGACGCTGTGGCCACCGCCACCGGCAACCGGGTGCACAGTGCGGCGGATATCGAGGCGGCCCTGGCTTGGGCCCTCGATCGGGAGGGTGTTCTCGGCGTGGTGATCATCGTTGGCGACCGGCTGGGCGCCAAGGGTGAGGTGCAGTTGGAGCGACTATAGCAGCCCGCTCTCAAACGGGCTGCGTGAGGCACAGGATGTGCCGCCGAATTCCGCCGGTTTTGAAAAAATCAAGGAATTCGTGAGGGTGGGCGAAATTCTTGCGTTTAGACTTGACAGGGGGAACGGCTGCATGTAAGCATTTCTGTGCTATTCCAGTATGTTAGTAAATAAGGGAGGAAGGAGTGACCATGGTACAGTTGCCCGCCGGCTATGCCGGTCGCATCTTGACGGGGGAGTATTCCGAGGCCCTGGTTACGCGGTTGCGCCAGGCCATCGCTGTGCTGGCGCCGCTCGACGAGCTGGCGCCCCGGGTTTTTCCGTACATCTCCGCCTGGCGGCAGGACGATCCCACCATCTGGTACGAGTTCGTCGGCCAGCGGTTGGCTTCCTTGTTTCAGTGTTCGCCGGAGGCCCTGGCCCCCACGTTCAAGAAATATCTCATCGACCGGCGGTCATACAAGTACATCGCCGTGGAGTCGGCCATCCGGGAGGAGATCATCACCCGGCAGCAGCTCGGCGGCTACTGGAGCGGCCTGCGTAAGGAGGCGGCCTCCGGAATGGTGGAAGCGGTGTACAAGGTCTCGACCCCGGACGACAAGATCGTCTGGCTCAAGGACTGGGCGGTGACCGAGCATTTCGCCGCCGACGGCATCTACCTCTCCTGCGGCACCCTCACCGATGTGACCAAGGAGATGGACCACAAGGAACTCCTCGAGCAGATCGGCTATTTCGATGAACTCACCAAACTGCCGAAACGGGGCATCATGCACCGGTTGCTCGACGTCAACATCGGCCAGGTGGAGCGTGGCCACCTAGCCGACTTCGTCTTCTTGATGATGGACGTGGACCATTTCAAGGCGATCAACGATACGTATGGCCACCAGGCCGGTGATCACATCCTCGCTGCTCTGGCCGAGGCCCTGGCCTCCATGAAACGCAAGGAAGACGAGATCGGCCGTTATGCCGGCGAGGAGTTCTATGGCATCTCGCACGGCTCTCTGGAGAGCGGCCGGTGCTTCGCCGAGCGGTTGCGACGCGGCGTGGAAGAGACGGTCTTCACCTGGCAGGGCGTGCGTATCCCGGTGACGGTCTCCATCGGCGTGGCCGCCGCCGCCGAGGTCGGCGAACTGGTGCCGGAGAAACTTATCAACGTTGCCGACCGACGGTTGTACGCCGCCAAGCAGGCCGGCCGCAACCGGGTGGTCTGGCAGGACCCTTCGTGAGGAGAGCAAACGATGACGTATCCGTCTTTTGAAGAGGTGGTCGCGTTCCACGGCCACAGTTGTCCGGGCCTGGCCATAGGCTACCGGGCCGCGGTGGCGGCCATGACCCGGCTCGATCTACAGCGGGCCGCCGACGAGGACCTGGTGGCGGTGGTGGAGAACGATTCGTGCGCCGTGGACGGCTTCCAAGTAGTGACCGGCTGCACCTTTGGCAAGGGCAACCTCGTGTTCCGCGATTACGGCAAACAGGTGTACACCCTGTACGATCGGAAGAGGAACCAGGGGGTGCGGATCGCGGTGCACTGGCCCGGTATTCCGGAGACCGAGGAGGAACGTGACATTTGGCGCCGCTACCTGGATGGTGACCGGTCCGCCGAGGTGACGGCGGCGGTGGCCCGCATGAAGGAGCGCAAGATGAGGGTGATCCTGGACGCTGAGGACGACGAACTCTTTTCCTTCGGTCCTCCCCGCGAACCGGTTCCCGATCGGGCCCGCATCCACGCCACCTTGGAATGCGCCGTCTGCGGCGAGAAGGTGATGGAGACGCGGGCAGTGCAGGTCGGCGGAGAGGTCCGCTGCCGGCCCTGTGCCGGCCCGTGATCCCTCCGGGCGTCCGCCGGTTCTGGAAGAAACCAAGGAATTCGTGAGGGTGGCCGAAAGTTGGTGGACTCGTAAATAATTGATGAAATCGCAAAAACTGCGATTCCATCAAGTTCACGCTCTGTAACCCTTTGAATTACCGTGTCAGGCCTGCACCGACTGCGAGTTTTTACGGCTTCATCAAGCTTTGGAGCGGAGGTGCAGGAAGGTGAGGGCGGTCGCCAGTATTGGACCCAGGAATACCATGGCCAGAATGGTCACCTGGCGTTGCAAGGTTTCATCCTTGGCCAGGGACGCAAGCCCGGCAGGCAGGGGAAGGTAGCGGCTGACGGCAAAGAAGGCCAGGCAGCCGAGGCCGACACTGATTTCACACCCCACGAGCCGTAAGCCGAATATCCGGCCGCTCTCCATGGCGGCCTGGACCCAGCGCATCTTGACCTGCTGGCTTTCGAACTCGTCGAGGAGGCGGTTCGCTTCGTCGAGCAACTCGCCCGCCTTGCGGTATCCCTTGCTGGTTTCTTGTGCCAGGGCCGTTTGCGCCTCGGTGAGAAGGCTGCGGCTGTCGTGCAGCAGGGCTACGCAGCGGCGGAAGAAAACCTTGTGAGGGTATTGCTTCCAGACGGAGAGTGCCCGTTCGTAGCGAGCGACGGCCTTCTTCAAGGCCTTGCGCCGCTGTGCCAGGATTTCTCCCACGATACGTTTACAGGCCTGGGAAACGCCACGGGCCCTGCTCTCCACGTCGAGCAGATCGTAATACGAGAGTTTGTTGTGCTTTTTCTCGAGTTCGGCCAGGACGTGGCATTGTTCCTGGAGCCGCTTGTCATTGGTATCGAGCCAGGTAGCGAGTTCGCGGCAAGCGTTCTTGGCGTCGTGCAAGGCGGCGCTCGCCCGCGTCCGGAGATTCGTTACCTGGCCATGCTGCATTTCCTCGACGAATCCCTCCACCGGCAGCAGTAAGGGGTCGAGCATGGCTGTGAGGAAGAATTCCGGCTCCTCGCGCAGCAGTTTTTGCAGGGCCTCCAGGGTGGATGCCTCGACCCGTTTTTGTATCTCGACCAGAATCCGCAGGTAGCGGCCGTCGGCGCAGTCGGGTTGCGTCTTGAGGACCAAGTCGGCGGTTTCCTTGGCCTTGTAGTAGTCTGGGTTCACCAGCAGGTAATAGCGTCCCAGGAGAAGCCCGGCATAAATGCGTTCCTTCTCGGTCTGGGCCATGGAGCGGGCCCGGTCGAGGTAAGCCACCATGTCCTGCGCTCGCCCCCGTTCCAGGGCGGTGAGGGCGAGACCGATCAGGGCATACGTGTGTTTGCCAGAGGTCTTGCCGTATTCCTTTTGGAAGTATTCTTCTGCTTGTCCGTAGTTGCCGACCCGCAAGCAATCCATCCCCAGGTGGATGCTGCGGTTGTCGATCCGCAACCGGTCTCCTCCCGTGATCTGCCAGCGGCTGCCGGCGGTAAAGGCGGCAAGAAGGAGAAAACGGGGCTGGAAGACCCGGAAACAGTCGAAGTAACCCACGTAGGCCAGGAGTGTCGGGTCGTCCCGCAGGATCTTCGGGGTGATGCCGTCCTTCATTCGAGCGGTTTGCCGATCCTCTGTTGCCATGGCCTGGCGGAACCGTTCGCCGATTTCGGCCAGGGGCAGGTAGCCGAGGAGCGGCAGAGCAAGGGCCTGGGGGGGCAGGCTGCGGCTCGGACAGCCGCCGGGTGGATGCAGGGTCATGCCGCAGTAAAAACAGACAGGATGACGGCCCCTCTGGGTGAGGTTCCGGTGGGGAAAGAGTTTCGGCATGGTGATCGTGCCGCCGTCGAGCAGCACCAGCCGCAAGAGACCACTACCAACCTCCTCGAACCGGTGCGGCGGCAGTTCGTGGTCGGCCATCAGGGCCTCCCAGCGATAGCGGAGGGCACTGGTGATGTGCGGGGCCTCGGGAACGAGAAGTGTCCAGAGCTCGGCATTGGGATCGAGAAATGCCTCGCCGCCGCCGTTCCGCCGTCGGATGTGGACGATGACCTGGATCGGCAGGGGACCCTGTTCGTCATCCCTGCGGAACCGCGCCTTCAGGTCGGCAAAGGCCTCGAAAACGTGGGCTAGGGCGGCGCGGGGATGACTGAAGGCGAAGACGAGCAGGAGCTTGGTCGAACCGGGCAACTCGATGGCGGTGCGCTGGAGACGGTTTCGCAAGGCATCCACCAACTCGTCCCAGGCGGCAAATTGCTTTGCGCCCTGGTAGGCGAGGGGGTGGAGGGCGACGATGACCGTTTCTTTTTTCTTCGGATCCATGGTCAATCGATTTCGTCGAGGATGCGGCGGGCCTCGGCGTTATCGGGATCCAAACGGATGACCTGGACTGCGTATCGTTCCGCCGGCACCGGCTTACGACACTCAAGATAGCAGCGGGAGAGTTCGAGGAGCAGTTCGATGTCCTCCGGGGCTTCGGCTAACGCCCGTTCCAGATGGGGCAGCGCCTCCCGGGGCTGGCCCTTGCGGCGCAGGGCCATGCCCAGGTGTTTGTACAGGAAGACGCGCGACGGATCGAGGCGCAAGATGTATTCGTAGGCCTTGATGGCGAGATCGAACAGTCCCTGGTCGAAACAGTGGCGAGCGATTTCCTGGCACACATCCGGATCGTTCTGGTTGCTACGCAGGATGAGACGGAAGATCTTTTCCGCCTTGCGTGGCTCGTTCTTTTTGAGCAGGAGGGAGGCGAACCGGATGGCCCGTTCGGTGTGACGGGGGTTGATGTCCATGGCCCGGGCGAAGTAGCCGATGGCCGCGTCCAGATCGCCTTCATCGGCGGCGATCTGGCCGAGAAGGTGGAAGGAGGCCACGTCGAGCTGGTTTCTGGCCACCGCCTCCTTCAGGTATTGTCGCGCCTTTTGCCGGTCGCCGCGTTTCAGGTACAGGCGGCCAAGCACCCGGTAGGGGCGGGAGCTACGCTTGCCGAGCGCAATCGCCTGCTCGGCCAAGGCGATGGCCTGGTCGATCTCCCCCTCCTCCTCGAGTTCCTGGATCCGATTCATGAGCAGGGTGAGGGGACCGGGATTGTTCGCGTTGTGGAGGAGTTCGGCGATCTTCTTTTCCAGCGACGCGGTGACGAACGGCTTGGTGAGGTAGGCATCGACATCGTTTTCCGCTGCTTCGGCGACGATCTCCTTGTTGGCCTCGGCGGTAATCATCAAAAAGGGGATATGGCGGGTCTGGCGATGGCTGCGTACCCGATGCAGGAGTTCGGTACCGGTCATCCGCGGCATGTTCCAGTCCGAAACGATGAAGTCGATGGGCTCCTCGCCCCGTTCGATGAGTGCCCAGGCCTCGCGGCCGTTCGCTGCCTCGGTGATTCGCCAGGTGGGACGGATCAGTTTCAGCATGGCGCGCAGCGACTGGCGCATGGGCTTCATGTCGTCCACAACCAGGATGTGGAGCCGTTCTGGGAGGTCGATCTGCATCGTTTTACCAGTGTTGCAGAGGGCTTGCTCGGGGTCAGTGGGATGTCTTGCCGGCCGGCAGGCGGAAGAAGAACCTGGCACCTGCACCAGGGGTGGAGTCGACGCCGATGGTGCCGCCGTGGGCCTCCACCGCCAGACGGCAGAAGTAGAGGCCGAGGCCGCTGCCGACCAGGCGGTTTTCCCGCCGGGTGAGCCGGGCGTATTTTTCGAAGATGAACCGTTGCGCCTCTGGCTCGATGCCAGGCCCCTGGTCGGTGATCGAAAATTCCACCGCTCGTTCGTCCGCCAGCCAGCGACAACTCGCCGTGATGCGCGAGGATTCCGGCGCGTGGCCCAAGGCATTGACCAGGAGATTCTGCAGGACCCGGTCGATGAGTTGCCGATCCACCCGGAGTATCGGCAGGTCGGGATCGGTTTCGGTCACGATGTCGATCTCTTTCGACCGGGCCAGGCCGGAGAGATTGAGCACCGCATCCTCGAGCAAGTCGGCGGGATCGCAGTCTTCCGGAATCAGGCGTAGGGAGCCGTCTTCCAGTCGGGCGATGGTGCCGAGGTTGCTTGCCATGCGCACCGCCCGGTCGCACGCCGCCTGGGCCGCCTGCACGAAGATTTTCTGTTCATCGGTGGCGGAGTAGGAGAGGATGTCGAGGTTGGCGATGGCCTCGGAGAGCGGCCCTTTGAGATCATGGACGAGCATCCGGGTCAGATCGGCTTGTTGGGCCTGGATACGTTTCAACTCTTCGTTGCGCCGTTCGAGGGCATTGCGCTGCCGGCGCAGGGTGGCGGTCATCTTTTCCTGCAGGACGATGGACAGGACCAGGGAGGAGAAATCGAGCAGATAGCTCGCGTCCTCCTGCAACAGTTCGGTGCCGCCTCGTTTGTCGGTGACGTTGATCACCCCCACCACCCGGTTCTCGTTGCGGATGGGGGTGCTGAGCACCGCCTTGCTCTTGTAGCGGCCGCCGGAATCCCGGGCCGGGAAGCGCGGGTCGCGGCTGATGTCGGGTACGAACTGCACTTCTCCGGTCTTGAGCACGGTGGCGGCCAGTGACGGCTGATCGAGGTCCTGGACGACGCCCACGAGTTCCGGGCGGGTAGCGGCCCGGACCACCAGCCGGCCGCCCTCGTCGAGGAGCATGATCGAGCCCTGTTCGACGCCGAGATAGTCGAGGATGAGGCGCAGTATCCGGTCGAGGCGCTTGGCGAAACCCATGCGGCGCCGGTTGATCATGGCGACGATGGCACCGATGGTGGCGAGCAGGCGGTTGGCGCGTTCCGGTGGTAGATCGGCGAAGTGGAATTGGTTCGGATCCATGGTCCCCCCCTTCATCTTACCATTGTACCATCATACGGGGTTTCCCCCTAGTTTGTCAAAAGGGATGAAGGGTTTCGCGATGGAATTACGTATGGCGTTCCCGTAAGTTTGATGGAATCGCAAAAAGTGCGATTCCATCGAGTTCACCGTGTGTAACCCGTT
>CAYRGZ010000003.1:0-47603 GCA_964423785.1 uncultured Desulfobulbia bacterium | reverse complement strand
TGAATTGACATTCTGTCCGACATCTTGGAACAATTAATTACGTAACCATCCTAAAAGACACATCTTCTGCCACAGCGTGGCAGGCAATCAAAAAGGAGGATGGATCCATGCGTGCTATGAAGCTCGCCACAAAATTGGCCTTCGGATTCGGCATCATTGGAGTCTTTCTCGTCATCGTCGTGGTGCTGAACCAACTCACCATCCGATCGGTTTCCCTCGACGTGAATCACGTCCTGGAATGCGACAAGGGAATCGCCGACACCGCAGATCTCATCCAGATCGCCATGTTGCAGGCCCGGCGGGCGGAAAAGGACTTTCTGTTGCGCCATGATCCAACCTACCTGGATAAACACCGCACTTTTTGCGATACCATGCGGACGGAGGCCGGCAAGCTGAAAGCCATCGGCGAACGGTTCCAGGAAAAAGAAGTCATCGAGGCCGGCGACCGCATCCGGAAACTTACCGATACTTACAGCGCCGCCTTTGAAGAAGTGGCCGCCGCCTGGCAGGCGAAAGGGCTCGACGAAAACAGCGGCTTGCAGGGAGCGTTCCGTGACGCGGCCCACAAACTGGCTACCCATCTCGAAGGGCACCTGGTGGACGATCTCTACATCGATCTTTTGCAGGTGCGGCGTTACGAAAAGGATTTCAACCGGACGCGCAGCGACGAATACTGGCAGAAATGGCAGGCGGCCATGGACCACTACGAACACGATCTTACGGCCAGCAAGTGCGTTGCGGAGGCCAAAGAAGCCCAACTCGAGGCCCTGGCCGCCTACCGGCAGGCGGCCGAGGATTTGCGGACCGCCGACTCGGATACAGCTGCAGCCGCCGCTTACGACCGCATCCGTGAAACCGCCCAGACCATGGAAGAAAGTATCCAATCGGTGCGTATCCCCGACGCCCGGGCCCTCGTGCTCACCATCCGCAAACACGAAAAGGACTACCTTCTGCGCGGTGACCGGAAATACGTCGACAAGACCCACGCGGCCCTAGACGCACTGGAGGCCGCCATCCGCAACATTCTCGAAAAACACCGGCAAGGAATCTCTACGATGATAAATGCCTACCGGACCGCCTTCGACGCCCTGGTGGCAAAAGACGCGGAAATCACCACAGCCATTGCCACCCTACGCGACGCGACACATGCCGTCGAGCCGGTGGTAGAATCCCTTCGTAAAAAATTCGAACGGGAGGCCACCGTGGCGACGGTCGCAGCCATGGCCACGGCGGCAAACCGCGGTCGGCTGGTCCTCTACCTGGGGCTTGGCAGCATCCTCGCCTGCTGCCTCCTCGTTCCCTGGCTCGTCCGCTCCATCACCAATCCCATCCGCCGAGCGGTGAACGAGATCGGTGACAGCGCCGCCCAGGTGGCCGCCGCCTCAAGCCAGGTGGCGGTCGGTTCCCAGCAGCTCGCCGACGGCGCCTCCGCCCAGGCCGCCGCCCTGGAGGAGACCTCCGCCTCCATGGAGGAGATGGCCTCGATGACCAAACAGAACAACGACAACGCGGCCCAGGCCCGCCAGCTCATGGAAAAAGCGAAAAAAGTGGTGAAAGAGGCGGCTAGTTCCATGCAAGAACTGACCAACTCCATGAACCAGATCACCCAGGCCAGCGAGGAGACCTCGAAAATCGTCAAGACCATCGACGAGATCGCCTTCCAGACTAACCTGCTGGCCTTGAATGCAGCGGTGGAGGCGGCCAGGGCCGGCGAGGCCGGTGCCGGCTTCGCGGTGGTGGCCGACGAGGTTCGCAGTCTTGCCATGCGTGCCGCCGAGGCGGCCCGCAACACCGCTACCCTCATCGAGGAAACGGTGACCAAGGTCGGCCGAGGCTCGGAACTGGTGGCAAAGACCGCCACCGCCTTCGCGGAGGTGTCCCACCACACCGGCCAGATCAGCGAACTCATCGAGGAAATCGCCACCGCCTCGACCGAGCAGACCCGGGGAATCGAGCAGATCAACCAGGCGGTGTCGGAAATGGACCGGGCGGTGCAGACGACGGCGGTCAACGCCGAGCAATCCGCCTCGGTCGCCGAAGAAATGGATGGCCAGGTACAGATGATGCGCCAGACCCTGGAATTGCTGGAGGAACTCATCGGGGGGGACCGCAGGACCGAGAGAGGTAGCGTCACCCCGCCGACCTCGCCGCCCGCCGGCGGTTCGACCGGAACGCCAACCACGAACAAACCGGCCGCGCCGGAAAAACCGCAAAAGGTTCTCCCAGCCAACAAGCCGACATCACAACCTGCCAAGGTCATTCCCTTCGATAAAGACTCTGGAGCGGAAGCCGGGGAATTCGAGGAGTTCTGAGAGGTGATGGAAGCACGGCCGGCTTTGTTTGACGCGACCATTCCCGCACGATACAATCGTTTTCAAACCATCGTGCTCCGTCGCTCGCCACCGAAGGGAGCACATTCGTGAATCCGTGGGCGTTCGTGCGTACGCACGTCCACGAAGGGCGCTTTTCTATATCAAGTGTATCTTCTCAAAACGAGTCTTCCTTGGGGCATGCTGATGTGACAGGAAAAAAAGACAGATTAGCTGATGTTCCGTCACGGAGTCAGGACACTGCAACCGCCAGCAGGAGTGGAAGGTCGTGATCGTCTCGTTTCATCCATCTATCCCAGGAGACCGTTTCTTCTGGGAACGGGGCCGCATCGACCGGCAGCTGATGACAACCATTGCCGAGGCCCGGGCGGTGATCCTGCCGCCCACGGTGGACCGGGAGTTGTATTTCCTCTGCCGCACCCTCTGCCCGCGGGTTTTCCCCAACTACGACGCCCGGTTCCGCGGCGAGGGCAAAGTAGGTGATACACTCCTCTTCTGGACCACTGACACTCCCCATCCCGCCACCACCGTGTACCCGAGAGTGGAGGCATTCGTCGGCAACCACCCCGAGATGAATTCCGAGCCGGCGGCGGTTTCCTTTCCCTTCGTCATCAAGGGGGCCCAGGGCGGCGAAGGAAGCCAGACCTGGCTCATCGAGGGTCCGGAGGATCTGCTCCGCGCCCTGGACCGCCTAAAAAGACTCGAATGGCAAGGCACCTACGGCTTCATCGTGCAGGAGTACATCGCGAATCTCGACCGGGACCTGCGGGTGGTGGTGATCGGCGACCACGTGGAGTGCTACTGGCGCGTCCACGAGTACGGCTTCCACCACAACCTGGCGCGAGGCGGCAGCATCGACCGTGAGAGCGCCCCGCAGCGCATGGCCGCCGGCAAGCAGGCGGTACGCGACTTCTGTCGCCAGACCGGTATCAACCTGGCCGCCTTCGACCTGGTCTTCCGGCCCGGCGACGACACCCCCCTCTTTCTGGAAATCAACTATACCTTCGGACTACGGGGTATCGGCAGAGACCGGTACACCGAACTCCTTCAGGATGCTGTGGCGGCCTGGCTGAAAAAAGACGACCTTTCTTGTTGACAACGAATTTCAAATTCGTTACAAGCAAGCAGATCCACCGCGCCCAGCGGGCTCTCCCGACGTCCATCAAGAGGCCACACGCTACAACACCAGACGGACCTGGAACCCCATGCCGGCCGACCCCCTGCAACAGTTCGAAGCCTTCCTCGGCAGGCAAAACCTCAGGCTCACCAGCCAGCGACGGACAATCGCGGCCACCTTCTTCGCAACCGAAGGGCATGTCAGCACCGAGGAACTCTACCGCACGGTGCAAAAACAACTGCCCGGAGTCGGCTTCGCTACAGTCTACCGCACCCTGAAATTGCTGTCCGAGGCCGGGCTTGCCAGCGGCCACGATTTCAACGACGGATTTGCCCGGTTCGAGGCGTTGGGCGGCAAAAAGCACCACGACCACCTCATTTGCACCGCCTGCGGCAAGATCGTCGAGTTTGTCAACGACCGTATCGAGGCCCTACAGGAAGCAGTGGCCGCCGAGCATGGTTTCGAGGTCCACCGCCACAGGCTGGAGCTTTACGGAGTCTGCCGTGAGTGTCGCAAGGCCGAGGGCTCCGGGGGCGGGTAATCTCGGTTTCTTTTTTTTTGGTTCTTGACTGAAAATGATTTTCAACACCATAATCAATTTATTGCAGGAGGCTGTCATGTGCTTGTCAGAAATCAGAAGAGGCCAAACGGTCCGCATCGAAAAAATCACCGACGAGACGATCCGGACCCAATTTCTCCGTTTCGGGATCCAGGAGGGCAGCATCATCACCTGTCTTGAAAAGATCCCCTTCGGTCCGTTCATGCTGCGCCACAATCGCCAGGAAATCGCCATCGGCCGGAAAGTAGCCCAGCACATCATCGTCCAGTGAGGAGGACCGACCATGACCACACGACCACGCTTGCACCACCACGCCGCCCGCGACGACGAATCCGTACCACCCTCCACCGCCAGCATCGTACTGGCCGGCAATCCCAATGTCGGCAAGTCCGTGTTTTTCGGCTATCTCACCGGTCTCTACACCGACGTGTCGAACTATCCCGGCACCACGGTGGAAATCGCGCAAGGGATGTGGAACGGCCACCCGATCATCGACACGCCGGGGATCTACGGGGTTTCCTCGTTCAACGACGAAGAGACGGCGGCCCGTGATATCATTCTCGCCGCCGACATCATCGTGAACATCGTCGATGCCACCCATCTCGAGCGGGATCTCTTCCTCACCCTGCAGCTCATCGACATGGGCAAGCCGATGGTGGTGGCCCTCAATTTCTTCGACGAGGCGAAAAAGGCCGGGCTCGGCATCGACTGCGCTCTTCTCGCCGATCTGCTCGGGGTGCCGGTCATCCCCACCGTTGCGGTCAACCAACAAGGACTTGCCGAACTCCGGGCCGCCCTTCCCACCGCGCGACCAGGACGCCAGGACGCCGCATTACGCGACCGGTTGCACACCATGCTCACTTGCGTCGGCTCTCAGGCCGAGGCGCTTCTCGTGCTCGAAGGCGATCCCCACGTTGCCGCCCGCCACGGCGTCGAACCCGGCACCGAACGGGATTGGATCTACCTCCACCGTCGCAACCGGGTAAACGACATCGTGCGTCATGTGCTGACCCTGCCGGCCGCCCGGAGAAGTCTCCGGGATATCATCGGCCGGGCAACGATCAACCCCCTTACCGGCATTCCAATTCTTGTCGGTGTCCTCTGGCTGATCTACCAGGTGATAGGAGTTTGGGTGGCGGGAGAACTCGTCGGCCTCACCGAGGAGACCATCATGCAGGGCCGATACGAACCCTGGATCCGGGCCATGGTCGGCCGGTTCCTCAGTCCCGACACGATCGGCGGCCAGATCCTCATCGGTGAATTCGGCCTGCTGACCATGACGGTGACCTACCTGCTCGGGCTCCTGCTGCCCCTGGTCATCGGCTTCTACGCTGTGCTTTCCATCATGGAAGACAGCGGCTATCTACCGCGCCTCGCCACCCTGGTCGACCGGGTGCTGAACACCGTCGGGCTGAACGGCCGGGCGGTGATCCCCCTCATACTCGGCTTCGGCTGCGTACAGCTCGGCACCATAACCACGCGGCTCCTTGCCACCAGACGGGAGAAATCCATCGCCACCATACTCCTCAATCTTGCCATCCCCTGTTCGGCCCAGCTCGGCGTCATCACCGGCATGCTGGCGGCAACGGATGGCCGGCTAACCCTGGTGTACGTAGCCGTCATCGGCGCGGTCCTCGTCCTCGCCGGCACCATCCTGAACAAAACCTTGCCGGGGCGGTCATCGGCGCTGTTCATCGATCTGCCGCCCATGCGTCTGCCCCGGCTCGACAACCTGCTGCGCAAGACCTTCACCCGCGCCTTCTTCTTCATGCGTGAGGCATATCCCTGGTTCTTCCTTGGCTCCTTCCTCGTCGCCGTTCTGCAGGTTTCCGGCGGCCTCGATCTGTGGCAACGACTTCTCGCTCCGATCACTGAGGGATGGCTGCAGATCCCGAAAGAGACCGCCATCGCTTTTGTCATGGGACTGGTACGGCGGGATTTCGGCGCCGCCGGACTCAGCGGCCTGGCCATGGAGCCCGTGCAGGTGGTGACCGCTCTCATCGTCATCACCCTGTTCGTCCCCTGTATCGCATCGTTGATGATCCTTTTCAAGGAACGCGGCTTGCGGGAGGCGCTGACCATCTGGGGCGGCTCCTGGATCTCCGCCTTTCTCGTCGGCGGCATTTTTTCCCACATCATGATCTGAAGGAGACCGGCATGTCCTCCCTCAAACGTTTTTCCCGCATTCTCACCACCTTCCTCATCCGACCGGCGGCCACCGACACGGCCACCACCGACCGAAGTTGCCCTTCCTGCGGCTACATCCTCGATCGGCCGCACGCGGCCATCTGCCCCCGTTGCCGTGCCAGCATTCCCGGGGCCGGCGGCTGCAACGGTTGTGGACGCTGCCGTGGCTCCTGATCGACCGGGCGTAGCCGAAGATCATGGTGGGGTTGGTATGCCTCCTAATCGGTCCGTCCACAAAAAAACGCCCCGTTGTCGCGGGGCGTTTTTTATTGGGATCAGCGAACGAGCTGCTACCGCTTGATGTTGATCAGATCGTTCAGCATGTCGTCGGTGGTGGTGATGATCTTGGAGTTGGCCTGGAAGCCCCGCTGTACGGTGATCAACTTGACGAACTCGGTACCGAGGTCGACGTTGGACTGTTCCAGGGAATTGGGGGCGATGGAACCGAGCCCGTTGGTCTTCGGCGCGCCGGTGATCGGCGGCCCGGACTCGGTGGTCTCGGTGAAGAGATTACCGCCCTCTTTCTTGAGTCCCTGCAGGCTATTGAAGGTGGCCAGTGCCACCTGGGCCTTTTTGAGCACCTGGCCGTTGGAGAAATGACCGGTAATGATCCCGTCGGTGTCGACGGAGACCGACTGCAAGAAACCGGAGGCGAAACCGTCCTGATCCTGAAAGATAGTGGTGGACGGCGAGGCGTACTGGCTCGACGACAGGGCTTCCTTGGAAAACTTGGCGCTGATCGTATCGCCCTGCTGGCTGCCGTCCTCGCCCGCCGTATCGCCCGGGATGACCTGGAAGGTGCTCGTATAGCCGAAAGGATCGGCGTGGGTGGCGTTGATGTAGGTGACACCGACGCTGGTGATGGCGAGCTGGCTCGTGTACGAGGAATTGTCGGCGGTGCGGTCGGTGAGCACGATGCGGCCGTTGGCGTCGATGGAGGCATCGGCGTCAAAGAGGTTCTCCAGGTGATCGAGAAGATCCTGGATCGTGTTGCCGTAGCGGATGGTGTACGTGTTATTGGCCGTGGTATTGTCGATGGTGGTGCCGTCGCCCTTGGTGCCGTAAAAGACGAGCTGATCGCCATCCTGCACCTGGACACCGTTTTCATCAAAGACGCTCGACCAGTCGGTAGAGGTGGTGATCGCCGGCACGGTGCCGGAATCGGTGGACAACCCCCGCAGATTCGAAATGATCTGGCGTTTGGAGGTGGTGATGTTGATCTGGGCCTCGTAGTAGTCGTCGGTGGTGAAGCTGACGACGCCGCTGGCGTCCTCGGCACCGAAAATCTCGGCGCCACTGGAGGCCACCTGCACGGTCATCTTGCCGGCGGTGGAGCCGGTAACCGTGTTATCGATGATATTGATGGTGCCGTCGGCGCCGAGGCGCACGGTGACCTTATCATCGGCGGCGCCATCCACCGAACCGTCAGCATACACGTCGGAGATGAAGTCGAGCAGGTGCTGGATGGTAGTTCCGGTGGTACCCACCGTGAAGGTGGCGCTGACCGCCGTACCGTCCACCGCGGTACCGGTGAAGGTGAACTGGTCGCCGTTCTGGACCTGGGTGCCGGACTCGTCCCAGACGTCGGTGAGGGCCACGGTTGGTGTCTTGATCGGATTGGCATTGGCACTGCCGCCGTCCATGAACTTGCCGGTGGTGGAGACGTAAGCGGCGGTGCGAGTGATACCGCCGCCAAAGGGTTTGGCTCCGTCGGCCGAGATGGTGGCGAACCGGGTGATGGCAAGCCCGGAGTCGCCGCCGGTGTCGTCGACGAGACGCAGGCGGCCCTTGGCGTCGATGGTGGCGGTGGCGCCGAAATGGTCGCCCAATTTGGTAAGCAGGTCGGAGACCTTGTTCGAGGTATCGACGTCGTAGACGAAACGGCTGACCCGTTGGCCGTTGTGGTTGAACCCCTCGAAGATCAGGGTATCGCCGTTCTTGATCTGGTTGCCGCCGGAGTCGTACACCGAATCCCACGTGGTCTCCTTGGTGACGTAAGTGCCGGCGGTGGTCGAATCGAGAGCGCCACCGTCACTCACCAGGATTTGTTTCTGCAAGGTGCTGGCACCGCCGTACTTGGCCCCGAAGTTGATTTCGACCATCTGGTTGCCGAGGTTGGGATCAGTGGGGTCCTTCTTGCCGGTGAAGTTGACCGCGAACGAATAGTACGAATCCCCGGTGGAAAGGATCTTGCGGTTGGTGTTCAGGGCCGGATCCACCTTGCCGTCCGGCGGCACGTCCCAGGCCATGATCTCATCGATGTCGCCGCTGGTGCTGAACCGGATGATGCCGTACAACAGGGCCCCGGCGCCTTTGTGATTCTCGTAGTTGTAGGTTTCGTCCGGGGCATAGACGGTCTGCTGCTTGGGGGTCAGGTTACGCTGGTCCTCGACCGGGTCACAGGTGACCAGGAACTCCCAGACGTTTTCCTCGGTGGTGGTATCGAAGTAGATGGTGATGTCGTGGCTGGCGCCCTTGGCGTCGTAGATCTTGACCGCGGTGGTATATTCGTACTCGTTGGCATCAATGGGATCGGTCGGGGTAGCGGCCGCGGCGTTGCGGCCGTCCCAGGCATCGAAGAGCCGCGTCTCCGTCTCCTCCTGAGCCTTGTCCGCGTTGAGGTTGAAAATCACCTCGATCTTGGATGTCTCCACCGGCGGCGTGCTCTTGCCGATGGTGATATCACCGATGGTACCCTTGCGCTCGCCGGTCTTTTCATCCACCATCCATCCCTGAACGAAATATCCCACCGGGTTGACAAGGCGGCCCTCCTGGTCGAAGCGGAACTCCCCGGCCCGCGAATAATAGCTTGCCTCGGCGGTGTCCGGCGCCCGCAGAACGAAAAACCCCTGGCCGCCGATGGCCATGTCGGTGGGCGTGGTGGAACTCTCGAAGGAACCTTGCGCGTACAGCCCCTCGACGGTGGAGAGGGTGACCCCCCGCCCCACCTGGGCCGTACCCGAGGCGGTGGACACCGACTGGGCCAGGACGTCTTCGAAGGTGGCCCGGCTGGACTTGAAGGCCAGGGTGTTCAAGTTGGCGACGTTGTCACCGAGGACACTCATGGCCTCGCCCATGGTGGACAGACCGCTGATGCTGGAATAGAGAGAACTGGAAATCGCCATCTGACTACCTCCTTTGCGGGCTACTGGCTGATATCGGCAGAAGACGTCTCGAGCACACCGATGACATCGCTCACTGTCACCGGCAACAGATCGTCGATCATGAGTTGGGCACCCTCGTCCACGAACTCCATGCCCGACACCCGGCCGGTCACCCGGGTCTCGACGCCGACGATGTCGCCGAGGGCGGTGAGGGCGTCCACCTGGTAGGAATAGAGGCCGTCGCTCACCGTCGCGCCGAGGGAATCCTTGCCGTCCCAGACGAATTCGTGGTTGCCTGCCGTCTGCGGACCGAGGTCGAGCTGACGGACCAGGTTGCCGGCTGCGTCGAATATGTTGACCTTGCAGGTCTCGGCCGGCTGGTCGAGGACGAACTCGGCCGGCCGCGCCTGGCCGTCGAGAACAACGATGCCGTTGCCCGCCGCCTTGACCTGGGTGTCGAGCAGGTTGAGCAACTGGAGATTGTTCTGGGAAATCTGGTAGTCGAGCAACCGGTCCATGCTCTCGCCCATTTTCAAGGTGGCCTCCAGGGTGCTGAACTGGGCGAGCTGTGAGGCCATCTCATAGCTGTCCATGGGCTTGGTGGGGTCTTGGTACTGGAGCTGGGTGATGAACAGCTTCATGAAATCAGACCGGTCCAACTCTTTTTTGCCCACCGGCTCGAACTGCGGTGGCGGCGTGTAGATGGGGAGTCCTTCGCTTGTTTGGACTGTCATGCTGTTTCTCCGTGCGGCGTTTCCAACGGATTGATGGAATCGTAAAAAGTACGATTCCATCGAGATCACGCTTTGTAACCCCTTGAATTATCGTGTCAGACCTGGACCGACTGCGACTTTTTACGGTTTCATCACGGATTGCTACACCATGAGACTGATGGACATCTCTCCGTCCGCCGTCCACCACCGACGGCTGGCGGCGAGATGCTGGTCCGCGGCGACCGATACCGTAGCCGACGGACGGACGGCCTGCTCTTCCAAGGCGGCCATCATCGCCTGCCAACGCTGCTGGCCGGCGCTATTGTCCTGACCAACGGACACGAAGCATTGGCCGAGGGAAAAACCGCGCTGTTCGAGGCTGTCACGGAACTGCTGCATGTTGCTTTCCAGGATCTCCTTGACCCGGCTGTTCTCCATGGCAAAGGAGACGGCCACCTGGTCGTGGCGAACCACGATGTCCACCTTGACCTCACCCAGCTCCGGCGGATGGAGCTTCAGCACCAGGTGGTGCTTGCGTTGGGAAAGCCCCGAAACGATCCCGTCGCGGAGCTGCTGGAGGACCGACTGTTCCAGGTGCCTGGCATGCCGGGCCGGTTCCACCGCCGACGGAGCGGCAACACGCTCCTGGGATGTGATATCGCCGGTCCGCGCCAGGCCGGCGGCATCGTCCAGGACTTCCTGCCGGGCGTCATCGGTCGCGAGTTCGGCCAGCAGATCGAACGGGCTGTCCGCCACCTCCTCATCGATACCGCCGCCCTCCACCGTATCACCGAAAAGCGGCATCGTCTCGTCGACCATACCGGCAACCAGGCCGTCACCCGATGTCACCTGAACGGTGGAGAGATCCACCATGGTGGTGAGTTTCTCGTACATCACTGTCAGGCTTTTCTGCACGAGGGGGGTCCAGGCCGGATTCTCCTTGGCGAATCCGGCCTCGGCGAGGAGATCCTGCAACCGCTCGACAAAAGCGAGCGGATCCACCGTCGGCCGCTGCGCCACGATATCGTCCAAGCCCTGCTGGAGCATGGCGACGAAGCGTTCGAAATCCACGCTCATGGCTTCGTCGCTTGCCACCGCCAGAACCTCGGCCAGCTGCGAGGAAGCGCCGGCGGCCTCGAACATCCGCAACAGCTCGCGCCGCTCGAAGGCGGAAAGCTCTACCGGCCCGCCGGCAAGTTGCGGAGTGATGTCGCGCAATGCGGCGAGCAGCCGACCGAGATCGAGCCGGTCGTCACCGGTCACAGCCCCCTCGCCGATGCGCTCCACCGCCCCGGCATCAATCCCCAGCCGGGCGAGAATGGACTCGATCAGAGGCAGGCCGGTCTCCGGCACCGTCACCGGTTCCTGACGGGCCATATCGGCAAGCTGACGCTGGAAGAACCCGAGTAGGGCGTCCAGAGATACTCCCTGCCGCTTGTCGGCCGCGAGCAGCGCTTCGAGACCGGCGAGACGTTCCCCGTCCAGACCGGCCGCCTGGGCCAGGGCCCGGAGCTGATCGGCGTCGAGGTCCGCCAATCGCCAGTCACCACCGGCGGGTTTCTGGAGATCGGCGGCGAAATCCCTTAGCAGCGCGAGGAACTGGGCCACAGCCGCCGCCGGCTCGGCGGGGGCATCGTCGTCGGCCAGCGGTTCCGGGCGGCGACGGCCGGCCGCGCCAAGCAGCTTGTCGTTATCGTCGCGGGAAAGACGTTGCAGATGGCTCAGAAAGGACTCGCCCCGGACATCAGCCCGCTCGCCAACGGCCGGCAAATCGGTGAGATTCGGTGCCCCCATGGGCAACAAAGCAATGGAATCCACGCTCGCCTCCTTGGTGGTAAGTATGTACGTCGCTTCGCCGCCCCAAAAGAGCAAGGCGTATGCCACCAGCCGGGAAGCGACCGGACGCCTCGTGGCATATTTTCCTTTTCGTCTTTTATTTCAATGAATTGGAGACGATGATACGAGATGGAAGGCACCCCTGTGTTACATCCAAACAGGGCGGGAGGGGAGACAAACGGCAGAACCCCGACGGGCAAGAATTGCCGATCGCGGTCAAGAATTGCCGGAAGCGCCGGTGAGGAGGGAGAGAAAGAAAAAATCGTGGCAAGAACGCCAATCAGTCGAGCAGGCCGAGGAGGCGGCTGACTCGCACCGCCTTGTCCTTGTCCAGTTTAGGAAGAATCTTGGCCACCACGTCGGTCTTCATGGCCCGCAGGATCTTGGCCACCTGATCGTCCTCCAGCCGGTCGAGGAGAGGGGCGAGCTTCGTTGCCGACATGGCGCTATAGATCTTGACGAGGTTACGGAACTCGCGGTCACGCACGTCGAGGCCCTCGATGTAGGCTACCTTGGCCTCGATCTCCTGGCGCAGGGCTTCGAGTTGGGCGAGTCTGGCGTCGATCTCTTTTTGGAGAGCGGTAAGTTCGGCCCGTCGGCGTTCCACCTCCTCTTCAGCCTTGGTCAGGGCGGCCTTGCGCTTCTCGAGTTCCGCCGCCGTGGCGATCATCTCGTCGGTCACTGTCACCGGCCCGGCGGCGATGGCGGCGATCACCGGCCGGCTCACCAGGAGCAGCAGAACGAACAGCCATCCCACAAGCCGCACCATCACGCCCCTCCCTCACGCAGCAGATTCTCATTCCGACCGAAACGGAGCATCATCAGCTCGTCGACCACGTTCTGTTCGCGCCGGCGCTCCTCGGCCAAGAAGGCGGCCAGGTCCCGATCACGCAGCCGTTCCATGATCTGGCGCTCCCGCATGGCCGCCGCCAGCTGCTGCCGGGCCTCGGCCACCACCTGCTCTTGGGCCGCGATGGTCTGCCGCTGGCGGGCCATGGCCTCGTCGATGCCGGCGATGGTCTGGTAGAAATAGGAAAACCGGCTGGCTGGCAGCGTCTGCCGCTTTGCCTCCTCGAACGCCTCGACAACCCGTTGCCGCCGCTGGCCGAGTTCCTCCAGGGCCCGCCGCTGCCGTTCGAGCTGGTGCTGTTCGCGGCCCAGGCGCAGACGGGCTTCCTCCTCGAGGGAGGCGCGATAATCGAGCAGGGTTTGCAGGCGAAAGCGGTAGGCCATAGACGGTTACCGGGTTACTGCATCAGTTCTTCCAAGGCCCGGCGGCTCTCTTCCAGGGAAGCGGCCTCGGCCACGTCCTGGCGCAAGTAGGCATCGAGCCGATCGATCATGGCGATGGCCTGGTCGATCTTCGGGTTACTGCCCCGGGCATAGGCACCGATGTTGATGAGATCCTCGGAACGCCGGTAAACGGCCAAGATCTCCAGGAATCGGCGGGCAAGACGTACCTGCTCTTTCGACGCCACGTCGGTCATGCAGCGGCTGATACTGGCCAGGATGTCCACGGCCGGATACTGGCCGCGGCTCGCCAACTCCCGGGAGAGCACGATATGGCCGTCGACGATGGAACGGACCGCGTCGGCGATGGGCTCGTTGAAGTCGTCCCCCTCCACCAACACCGTGTAGATGCCGGTGATGGAGCCGGCGTCGGCGCAGTTGCCGGCCCGTTCCAGTAGACGCGGCAACTGGCTGAAGACCGACGGGGTATAGCCCCGCGAGGTGGGCGGCTCCCCCACCGCCAGACCGACCTCGCGGCCGGCCATGGCGAAGCGGGTCACCGAATCCATCATCAGGATGACGTCCCGGCCCGCATCGCGAAAAAACTCGGCCACCGCCATGGCGAGATAAGCGCCGCGCATCCGCACCAGGGGCGGCTGGTCCGAGGTGGCCACCACCACCACCGACCGGGCCAGACCCTCGGGGCCGAGATCGCGTTCGATGAAGTCGCGCAGTTCCCGGCCCCGCTCGCCGATGAGCGCGATAACAGAAACATCGGCCGCCGTGTGACGGGCGATCATGCCAAGCAGGGTGGACTTGCCCACCCCGGAACCGGCCATGATGCCGATCCGCTGGCCCTTGCCCAGAGTGAGCAAACCGTTGATCGCCCGGATCCCGACGTCCACCGGTTCGGTGATCCGCTGCCGGGTCATGGGATTGAGGGGCTCCGCATACAAAGGGTACCAAGTTTCGGCGGCGAGAGGTCCCTTGTCGTCCACCGGCCGGCCAAGCCCGTCGATCACCCGGCCCAGCAACCCTTCCCCAACCGGCACCGAACTCTGCTGTTCCACCAAAGTGATACGGCCGCCCGGCTCAATTCCGCGCATCTCGCCAAGCGGCATGAGCAGAACCCGATCCTGCCGGAAACCTACCACCTCGGCGGGAATCGGGCCGCCACCGTTCACCGTGTCAATGGTACACGACGACCCCACCGGGATACGGGGACCGTTGCCCTCCACCACCATGCCGATCACCTGGCGGACCCGGCCGCGGATGACCACCGGCGCCACCCGGTCGATCTCGGCGATGATGCGCTCCACCTGCATATCCGTGCCTCAGTCCGTCTCCTGGTCGTCTTCGACCGCCTCGGCCAAGGCGGCGAGGAAGGCCTGTTCCACTACCGGTCGCAACCGCTGCCAGAACTCTCCGATGGAAGCGTCGATGTCACCGAAATCGGTGACGAGCTGGCAATCGCCGGGTGCAAGATTGGGATCCTCGACCAGATCGACCTGCTCCTTGCCGGCCAGAAGCCCTTCGTCGGCCAGGGCAGCCTCGCGCACCCGCTGGAAATCCTCTGGATGAAGCCGCACCTCCACCCGTGCCCCTTGCGCCACGTAGTCGAGGGCGGTGCGCAGACAGGCGGTGATTACCCGCGGGTTGACCGACACCTCGTGGTGGACGACCCGATCGAGTACGGCGAGTACCACGTGCCGCAGGTCCTCGAGGCAACGGCGATGGACCGCGGCCCGCTGACGGGCAATCTCGGCGAGTAGTTTCTCCAGGGCAGCCACCTTGTCGAGATACGGCTGGCGGCCCGCCTCCTCACCACGGGCAAGTCCGGCGGCATAGCCTCGTTCTTCGGCCTCCTTCTCGATGACCGCCGCCTGCTCGCGGGCCGCGGCCACGATGCCTTCTGCCTCCTGCCTGGCCGCCTCGACGATGCGGCGCGCCTCCTCGGCCGGATCGACGATCTCCACCTCGGGTTCGCAACCGAGCAGGACGCCCATAGGAATGAAGTCGGTGGTGGATATCTTTTTGTGCGCCATGAAACCCGCCGTTTACACAAACTCGTCCTCGCCGCCGGCGCCTATGAGCTGGATCTTGCCCTCCTGCTCCAGGCGCTTGGCGATCTTGATGATCGCCTGCTGGGCGTTCTCGACGTCCTTGACCCGCACCGGCCCCATGATCTCCATGTCTTCCTTGAGCATCTCCACTGCCCGGGACGACATGTTCTTGAAGATCTTTTCCTTGAGTTCCTCGGAGGCGGTCCGCAGGGCGAGTTTCAGATCGTCGGTGGAGACCTCCTTCAAGATGGCCATGATGCCGCGGTCGTCCACGTTGATGAGGTCCTCGAACACGAACATGAGGCGCCGGATCTCCTCGGCCAGCTCCTCCTGCTGCTCTTCCACCCCTTCGAGCACCGCCGATTCCAGGGCCCGGTCGGCGTTGTTCAGGATCTCGGCCACCGTCTCCACGCCACCGAGCCGCTGCCCCTCCATACCCTCCATGGAGATGAGTTCCTCCTGCAGGACCCGGTCGATCTCGACCAGGATCTCCGGGCTAACCTTGTCCAACTCGGCCATGCGCATGACCACCTCGACCTGCAGGTCCTCCTTCAGCTCTCCGAGAATGGCGGCCGACTGACTCGGATCGAGAACGCTCAAGAGCAGGGCGATGGTCTGGGGGTGCTCGTTGCGCAGAAAGTTGACCAGGGTCTTGGGATCGAGTTTGCGCGCTTGCTGGAAAAGGGTGAGCCGCCAGTCGGAGCGGATATCATCCAGAATCTCGTTGGCCTTGTCGGGAGGCAGAGATTTCTTCAGCGCCGCTTCCAGCAGATCATCGCCGGAGAGATAGATTTCGTCTCCCCCCTCGTCGGAACGGAACTCGCTGAGCAGCGCCTTGAGATCATCCTTGTCGACGCGATCGATCTTTGACATGTGCCGGCCGACGATCTTGATCTCGTCTTCGTCAAGACGCTGGAAGACCTGGGCGGTGAACTCCTCGCCCAGGGTGAGGAGGAAGATGGCCGCCTTTTCCGGGCCGGAAAGGTTGGAGGAGGAACCTTCTTTCTTTTCCTTTTTGGGCATGGCGTCACTCTTCGCCGGGGAGGGTGAATGGGGACGGAATCATTGATCGGGATGGCATCCGCCCTATTATAGCACGAATTCGGTCACATCTCCTCGCGCAGCCAACGGCGGACGAGATCGGCGGCCCGGGCCGGGTCGCTCTGGGCCAGTTTGTAGATCTTTTCCTTGTCGGTCATTCGCCTGGGCGCCAGGCTCAGGCTTTCTACCTCCTCGGCCGCCGCCGGCCCCTCACCCGCTACCTCGATGGCCTGGGGTTCCAGCTCGGCCTGTTTCTCGGCCAGCAACTTGAAAAACGGCCGGACGACGAAAAGCACGAAGGTGACCACCATCAAGAAGTAGATGATGGGCATGACCAGCTTGTCCACCAGACCGCCCCACTTCTCGGCCAATGTCGGGGCCGGTTCCACCACCTGCGAACTGGCAAAGGGTACACCGATCACCTCCACCTGGTCTCCCCGTTCCGGGTCGTAGCCGATGGCGTTCTTGACGATCTTTTCGAAATTGGCGAGTTCCTCCCGGGAACGGGGCTGATACTGCATGACGGTGTTGCCCTCTTCATCGGTGCCCCGCTTGTAGGTGCCGTCCACCATCACCGCCACCGACAACCGCCGGATGGTGCCACCCGCCGCCTGCACCTGCTTGACCTTTTTGCTGATCTCGTAGTTGCGGGTGGTGCTACTGCGGCGATGGGTCTCCCCGAGCCCGGCATTCTCCCCTTCCCGGCCGGCATAGGTGGCCAGGTTACCCTTGACCCCCGGAATTCCCTCAGCCAGATCGCTGCCCAGAAAATTCTCCTCGCTGGAGATTTGCTCACTGCGGATCACCTGGCCCTCCGGGTCGTACTGCTCTTCGGTGAGCTGCACCCGGTCGAAATCGATGTCCGCCGTCACCCGGGCTCGGGCGTGACCGACGCCCACCACTTCCTCCAGCAACCCCTCCACCTTGCGGCGCAGGGCTTCCTCCAGCTTGAACCGGTATTCGAGCTGACTGGCGGTCACCAGCCCTCCCTCCTCGCCTTCGCCCCGATAGAGCAACCGGCCGTTGGTATCGACCACGGTGATGCGTTCCGGCGAGAGTCCGGGAACCGCCGCGGCCACCAGATTGACGATCGCCTTGATCTGGCCGCTGGACAGCCTGTCGCGGCCGCGCAGCTTCACCGCCACCGAGGCACTGGGAGGTTGCTCTTCCTCAATGAACACCGATTCCTTCGGGGTGGCGATATGGACCCGGGCTGACTGCACCTGCTGGAACTGGGCGATGGTCCGCCCCAGTTCTCCCTGCAGGGCCCGTTGGTAATTGAGACGCTGGACGAAGTCTGTGGTGCCGAAACTCTGCTTGTCGAAAATCTCGAAGCCGACGCCGCCACCGCGCGGCAATCCTTCGCCGGCCAGGGCGAGCCTGATCTCGTACACCCGCTCGGCCGGCACCGACACCACGCTTCCCTCCCGCTCCAGGCGATAGGGAACACGCTGCTCCTTCAGCTTGGCGACCACGGCGGCGGCATCCTCGACGGTGAGGTTGCTGAACAGGACCTTGTAATGCTGCTCGTCGCCGCCACGCAAGACAAGAGAGACCACGGTGATGAGCAGCCCGGCGGCCACCGCCGCCACCAGCGCCTTCTGCACCGGACTGAGCCCCTTGAAGGTAGCAATCCCCTGTTCGATGATCTCCCGTACACCAGCCATGTCGTTCTACTCCCTTGTCAGTCCGTGATGGACTCGTAATAAATCACGGTCGGTCCAGGTCTGACACGGTAACTCAATGGGTTACAAACCATGAACTCGATGGAATCGCACGTTCTGCGATTCCATCAATCCGTGGAAAACGGATTGCTAGAGCTGCATCCGCATGATTTCCTTGTAGGCATCCACCACCTTGTTCTGGGCCCGGGTCAACAGGCGCATCTGGAGACCCGCCTTCTCCATGGCGATCATCGTCTCGTGGATATTGGCGTGTTCACCGCTCACTAGGCCGTCGATCAACCGGTTCGCCTCGGCGCTGGACCGATTCACCGCATCGATGGAGCGACGCAACAGATCACCGAACCCCGGGTCAGTGGGCCGCTCTGGCCTCGGGTTGTCCCCGGGAAGCGGCACCGCCGCAGGAGTGACGCCGGACAAGAGAGTATCGGCCATGCTATCCTCCGTGTCGGTTAGTAAGTCCGTGTCGGTTAATAAGTTTGATGGAATCGCAAAAAGTGCGATTCCATCGAGTTCACGCTTCGCAACTTATTGAATTATCGTGTCAGGCCTGCACCGACTGCGAGTTTTTACGGCTTCATCAAATTTGGTTATCTCGCATTACCTGCTGATGTCCAGGGCCCGGAGCGCCATGCTCTTCGATATTTCGAGGGCGGTGACATTGGCCCCGTAGCTGCGCCGCGCCTCCATGAGGTCCACCATTTGCTCCACCGGATCGACGTTGGGAAGCCGGACGATGCCGTTGGCGTCGGCGTCGGGATGGCTGGGATCGAAGATCTCCTTGAAGGGTTTGTCGTCTTCCACCACCTTGACGACCTCCACCTTGCGCAACCGGCGGCTTGCCGCATCGAGGCGGGAACCAAAGTCCTCCTCCAGCCGGCGGGCGCCGAAGACCACCGACTTGGCCCGGTACGGCCCCCCCTCCATGGTGCGGGTGGTGTTGACGTTGGCCAGGTTCATGGCGTCGATGTTGATCCGGATGCGTTCGGCCTTGAGGGCCGAGCCGCTGATCCGCATGGCGGTAAGAAAATCCATAATACTCAACCTCAGATTATCGCGTTATCCTGTTGTTAATTCGTTTTTTCTTGACTATTTACCGCCCTCGTCGATAACATAGCGCATCCCCTCCAGCTTCTTGGCGACGATCTTGGCGGTCACCTGGTAGAAGAGGGCGTTTTCCGAGAGCTTCAGCATCTCTTCGTCCAGGTCCACCGGGCGTTTTTCGTCCCGCACCGCCGCCTCCACCGCCGAGGGAGGCACCTGCAGATGGCGAGGATCGGTACGGGTCAGGCGGCCGTGGCCGGTCATGGCGCTTTCGAGGGCGTCGGCAAAGGAGAAATCCTGCACCGTGTAGCCCGGTGTGTTCATGTTGGCGATGTTGGCGCTGATGAGGTTCTGGCGTTCGAGTCGCAGGTTGAGGGCCTGACGGGCCAGCTCCATCGTTGGCCCGAACAGCTTGTTGACCGGCATTTTTTGCCTCCCGTGGCTGGGTTCGTGTTGCTGCCGGGAAGATATTGCAATTTTGATACCAGAGCAAAAAAAGGAGCAAGGAGGATGCGGGGGTGAAAAGGGATCGAAAAACCGGCCGGACGCCGGACTAATCGATGTAGCCTTGGGCCCGGTACTCGGCCAATTTGTTGCGCAGGGTCCGAACCGAGACGCCGAGCATGCGGGCGGCGTGGGTACGGTTGTTGTCAGTTTTCCGCAAGGCCTGCAGGATCATTTGACGCTCGACGTCCTTTAGGGTCTGGCCGGCCGCCACCGCCGCGGCGGGGTCCACCGTCTCGCTCGTGGTAGCGGTGGCGGCGGTGAGCAGCGGGTCGATACCCTCGTCGAAAAAGTCGGCCACGTCGAGGTCGGCGCCGTCGGCGAGGAGCACGGCCCGTTCGACCCGGTTCTCCAGTTCCCGGACGTTGCCGGGCCAGTTGTGGGCTTTCAGCCGTTCCAAGGCGCGGGGGGTGATCGACTTCAGTGGTAAGTCGTAGCGCCGGCAATACTTTTCCACGAAATGCCGGGCCAACGGCTCGATGTCCGCCGGCCGCTCCCGCAAGGGGGGCAGAACGATGGGCACCACGTTCAGCCGGTAGTAGAGATCCTCGCGGAAATCTCCCTCGCGCACCGCCTTGTCCAGGGGACGGTTGGTGGTGGCGATCACGTGCACATCGATGGGTACCGGCTGGCGGCCGCCGAGACGGTCCACCTCCTCTTCCTGCAGGACCCGCAACAACTTGGCCTGCAGGTGCAACGGCACCTCGCCAATCTCGTCGAGTAGCAAGGTGCCGCCGTCGGCCAGCTCGAATTTGCCCTTGCGGGCCGTCACCGCACCGGTGAACGCTCCTTTCTCGTGACCGAAGAGTTCACTCTCCAAGAGCCCCTCGGGCAAGGCGGCGCAGTTCAGGGCCACGAAGGGGCCGGCGGCCCGGCGGCCGTTTTCATGGATATAGCGGGCCAAAACCTCCTTGCCGGTACCCGATTCCCCCATGATCAGCACCGTCGCCTTGCTACCTGCCACCCGCCGCGCCCGCTCGAGCAGACGGCGCATGGCCGGGTCCTCACAGATGAGCGGCCGCTTGCCGCCGGCCGACTTTGTCGGCGCCGACGCCGGCGCCACCACCTTCTCTTCCCGGACCCGGTCCAAGGCCCGGGCCACCGCCGCCTCGATGACCTCAAGGGGAAAGGGTTTCAGAATGTAATCCACCGCCCCCGCCTTCATCGCCGCCACCGCGGTGGCCACGGTGGCATAGCCGGTGATGATCAGGACCGGCAGGCCGCCATGCTGGCGGCGGATGGCGGTCAGCAGCTCGATGCCGTCCATCTCCGGCATCCGGATGTCGGTGATGACGAGATCGACCCTCTCCTTGGTCAGCACGGCCAGAGCGGTACGGCCGCTTTCCGCCACCCGCACCCGGTAGCCGCACTGGGAAAGGGCCTCGTATAGCGCGACCCGCATGTTCTGCTCGTCATCGACGACGAGGATAGTCTGCTCAGGCATCGATGGTTCTCAACGGGCTATTTCCTTTCCGTCATAACAGCCCGCTCTCAAACGGGCAAAAAAGGCATTTCCTCGCCAAGGGATCAATCCTCCACGGGGATGCCCACGACGGCGGGAGCGGGGAGCAAGAGCCGCAAGACGGTCCCCCGGCCGGCCTCGCTCTCCAGCCGCACCATGCCGCCGTGCAGTTCGGCGATGCGGTGAACGATGGGAAGTCCCATGCCGTTGCGGCCCGGCCGGGTGCTGTAAAACGGATCGAACACCCGCTCTTGGTCCTGTGGCGCGATGCCCTCCCCCTGGTCGGCGACGGCGATGGCATAATACGTCATCCCCGCCCCGCCGTGTAAGCGGGCGTCGATGTCGATGGTGCCGCCGGCCGGCATAGCGTCCACCGCGTTCTGGACCACGTTGGCCAAAAGCACATCGAGGAGCCGCCGGTCAGCGTGCACCTGGTGGTCCTGAAGAGAGCAGGTGAGCCGGAACCGGTGGTGACGATCGCCGTACCGGTGCTGAAAGAGAGTCAGCGCCTCCTTCAGCCATGCTTTGACCGGCCACAGACTCTTTGCCGCCCGTTCGAGACCGGGCCAGGCGCCGCCATGACCGAGGGCCGCGTCCAGCTCCCGCACCGCCGCGAGAATCCGCTCCACCACCGGCCCACGCTCCGCATCGTCGGCGAGATCGCGCCGCAACAGCGAGGCCCACAGCTCGATACCGCCGAGCTGGTTGCGAACCGTGTCGGTGAGCCGGCCGGCCATCTCCTCCATGGCCTGATAGCGCTGCCGCCGCGCCTCCTGCATACCCTGCCACAGCCGTTCGGTAATATCGAGCAGCAAAAGGAGAAAGGCATCCTTGTGGGCCAGAAAGGGGCTCGAAACCGGCGTGCGGACCAGGAGTATCTCCCGGCCGCTGCCCATCACCGCCCGCACCGGCCCACCGTCCGGCCGCTGCAACCGCGCGATACCAGCCGCGTCGACGGCCCCGGCCCGGTCGAGCAGCCGCCAGCAATCGTCCATGGGCACGGCGGTGTCGCACCGGCCAAGGAGTCGCCGGGCCCGCAGATTGACGTAGTGCAGCCGGCCGTGACCGTCGACGAGCATGAGTCCGAAGGGCAGGCTCTCGAGCACGACGGCCAATGTCTGCCGGTCGGGATGCAGGTTCACGCTCATGGCTCCGGCACGTCGAGACGCAAGACCTTAGCCTCGATCTCGCGCTGGCGCAAGCTCTCTCCCGCCAGCCGGGCCACGGTGGCATCGGGACCGGCGGCGGCCGTTTCCAGGTGTTTCGCACCCTCTTCCGGTTGCTGCAAGTCAAGCAAGGTGCGGCCGAGGTCGAAATGGGCCTTCTGGACCGTCGCGCCGTCCGTGGGCATACCCTCGCCGAACACCCGGCCGAGGGCCGCCACCGCCCCTTCCTTGTCGCCGGCGGCCAGCAGCAAGGTGCCGAGGCGATGATACCACTGCTGCAGGCGGGCCGCCTCAAACCATTCTTCCCGCCGGTAACGATCCAGGGCGGCCAGGAGCTCGTCGTACCGCTGCGTCTTGGCCAGGGCTTCGAGATAGCGTTCCCCGTACTCGGTCCGCTTGTCGGCAAAGGTGACGATCTCCTGGGCCTGGCGGTAGAACTGCGCCGCCGCTTCGCTGTCGCCGCGCGCCTCGGCGAGCCGGCCGCTGTAGTAGGCGATCTCGCCGGCCGCCTTTTTGCCGGCGTACACTTTGCGCAGGTAGGAAAGCAGCCGGTCGGCGGCCGCGTAATCCTGCTTGGCGAGATAGACCCGCGCCCGCCGGTAGTAGAGATCGATCTTGTCCGCATCGGAGAGCGGCAGGCGCAGGGCACGGAAATAGACCACCGCCGCCTGGTCGTAGAGGTAGAGATTCTCGAGGGCCTGGCCGACGAGATAGAGCAGCCGCCCCTCCGGGTAGGCCGCCACCGCCCGGTGGAACTCGCGATAGAATTCGTAGACTTCCTTGTTCTTGCCGTCGGCCAGCAGGTGCTCGACCACGAAGAGGAGCATGGCGTCGACCGCCGCCTTGTCGGCCGCCGATGCCTCGTCGAAATCCATCTGGCGCAGGTAGGTACGAACCAGCTCGAAGGCGGAATCGAAATCGTTCCGGGCCTGGTAGCGCCGGAACAGTCCTCTTCTCGCCTCCTGGGCCAAGGGCCTGGAGAACTCCAGTTCGAGGACCCGCAGGTAGGGGGCGTCGCCGGCCGGGTTCTCGAGTTCGCCTCGCCGATCCCACTTGGAAAGGGGGCTTTTGGGATCGTCGAGGAACATGGCGCGTCGGAAACGGGCGACGATCACTGGTCGCTGGTGCGGCTCGCCATCCTCGATCACCTGGCGGTACAGGGTCTGGGCCGCCCGCTCGCGGCCCTGGCGGTGATAGCTCTCGGCGATCTCGAGGAGCAGATCGAGACGATCGGGGGCGTCGCCAAGGATATTGAGGTAGCGCATCACCTGCCGCCGGCCGGCCTCTTCGTTGCCCGTCTTCAAGAGTGCGATGCCGAAATCGCGGACGCACTCGGCCTCCGGATTGTTGCGGTGAAAGCTCTTGGAGACGCGGAAGGCCTCGCGCAGCTTGGCAAGGGCGGTGGCGTACTCGCCCCGGTGCAGGGCGAGCTGGCCGAGACCGGCCAGCCCGCGGGCGCGGGTGTCCCGCTCCTTGGAGCGGGCGAACTCCTCGAACATCGCCTGGGCCTTGTCGAGCTTACGCAGCTTGAGATAGCACATGGCCTCGAGGTACCGAGCCCGCCGGCGATGCTCGAAATCAGGAAACCGTTTCAAGAGAATGCGAAACCGGGCCAGGGCCTGGCGATAACGCCCTTCGTCGTAAAGCAGTCGGCCGAGATCGTAGTAAACCGTCGGCAGGAGGGGGGAGTCGGCGTAGTCGATGATGAACCGTTCGTAGAGGGTGATAAGGGTCTGCTCCTTCTTGACGTCCCCTTCCCGAACCAGGCGCCGGTAGTAGAGGATCACCCGCCACAGGCTGTCCGATGCCATGGGGGCGTCGGGATACTCCTTATACACCCGCAAAAAAAGGCCCACCGCCGCCTCCGGTCGGCCGGCGGCCTCCAGGTCCATGGCCTGGTTCCAGATCTTTTCCGCCCGCGCCCACGGGTCGGCCGTTGGCTCTTTCTGACCAACGGCCGGCGTAACAAAGAACACCACGACCAAAAACGTGATGCACAATGCTGTGGCACGGCGGACGATCACGATCAATCCTGATGATCCCGTAAAAAGTCGCTGTCGGTCCAGGTCTGACACGATAATTCAACAGGTTACAAAGCGCAAACTCGATGAAATCGTATTTTTTGCGATTTCATCAATCCTGATGGCCTCGTAAAAACTCGTAGTCGGCGCAGGTTTGACACGATAAATCAACTGGTACACACCGTGAACTCGATGGAATCGTGTTTTTTACGATTCCATCAATCCTCCAAGCGCACTGGCGGCTTTTCGAGTCCGTAACGTTTCAATTTCTCCACCAGGGTGGTGCGGTTGATGCCGAGCAGCCGGGCGGCGCGGTTCTTCACCCAGTCGCACTGGTTGAGGGCCTGGACGAGCAGCCTTTTTTCGAAGGCCGCCACCTCCTCGTTCAAGGAAAACACCCCCTCGACCATGACCGGAGCGGCGCCGGCCCCGCCTCCGGCGGCCGGCCGATCGGGATCCCGCATCTTTTCCGGCATGTCGTCCACGTCGAGCCATTCCCCGGCCGCCAGAATCACCATGCGTTCGATGACGTTCTCCAGTTCCCGGACGTTGCCCGGCCAATGGTAGGCGGCGAGTAGCTGGCGGGCCGCCGGTGTGAATCCCTTGATCGTCTTCTTGCGCTTGCGTTCGAACCGGCGGATGAAATGCTCGGCCAAAAGGAAAATATCGTCGCCGCGCTCCCGCAGGGGCGGCGCCTTGATCGGAATGACGTTCAGCCGATAGAACAGGTCCTCGCGGAAACGGCCGGCGGCCACCTCCTCCTCCAGGTCTCGGTTGGTGGCGGCGACGATCCGGAAGTCGGACCTAATGGTGCGGGTGCCGCCCACCCGTTCGAACTGCTTCTCCTGCAAGACGCGCAGGATCTTGACCTGGAGCATGGGACTCATCTCCGAAATTTCGTCCAGAAAGACGGTGCCGCCGTCGGCGAGCTCGAACCGGCCGATGCGGGTGTTGACCGCATGGGTGAAGGCCCCCTTCTCGTGGCCGAACAGCTCACTCTCCAGAAGTTCGCCGGGAATGGCGCCGCAGTTGACCGGGATGAACGGCCCGTCCCGCCGGCCGCCTTCCCGGTGCAGGGCCTGGGCGATGAGTTCCTTGCCTGTGCCCGACTCCCCCTGGATCAACACCGTGGTGTCGGTATCCGCCACCTTGTGGATGAGGGCAAACACCCGGCGCATCGCCGGGCTGTCACCAATGATGCCGGCCGGTGGCCGGACTTCCGCTTCCCTCGCGTCGCTTTTATGCATTTTTCACACCATCCAGATCGTGATCGCCTCGACCGGCTCTGTTCGGCCGCCAACCGCATACTTTCCCTTGAAGCGAACCGGTATTTGGCATATTTTGGAAAGCTATCGGCAAGTCGCTTCGTCAGAATTTTGACACAGAACGCAGCGATAGACAACCGCAATTTGAGGGAGCAGCGGAACCAGCATGGCCACTGCCATCGAACTCACCAAGGTCAGCAAAATCTATCCGCCAGACATCGTCGCCCTCGACGAGGTCTCCCTCACCGTCGAGCGGGGCGAGATCCTTCTTTTGTCCGGGATGAGCGGGGCCGGCAAGACCACCCTGCTCCGCCTCATCTGCGGCCTGGAAAAGGCCTCCCGCGGCATGGTCGAGGTGCTGGGCCAGGACATGGCCCAGCTAAACGGCCGGAACCGCCAGTTGCTGCGCCAGAAGATCGGGGTCGCCTACCAGGATTTTCGCCTGCTTCCCCAGCTCTCGGTCTTCGAGAACGTCGCCATGGCGATGGAGGTGACCTACAAGCCGCCGGCCCTCATCCGCCGGCGGGTGGACGACCTGCTCAACATGCTGCTCTTGTCCGACAAGCGCGATCAGCAGGTGGGCAAGCTGTCGCGCGGCGAACAGCAGCGGGTAGCCATCGCCAGGGCGGCGGCTAACGCGCCGCCCATCATTCTCGCCGACGAGCCCACCGGCAACCTGGACGCCACCCTGAGCCGCCAGGTGATGCAGCTCTTCGAACAATTGAACGACGCCGGCTCCACCATCATCATCGCCACCCACGACCAGACGATCATCGACGGCTCCCCGCACCGCCGCCTGGAACTGCGTATGGGGCGACTGAAGACCGACCGAAACATCCACGACGATGAATAGAGTGCTCCGGCAGCTCGCCGCCATCGGCAAACAGACCCGCCGCAACCTGGCCCACACCTGGGGGACCCAGTGCGTCGTCCTCGGCACCGTGGCACTGGCGGTGCTCATCTTCGGTTTCTTTTCCCTCATTTCCCTCAACCTGCTGCTGGCGGGCAAAGGACTCGACCGCCACATCCAGCTCACCGCCTTCTTCGACGACGACCAACCTCCGGCGGTGGTGGCGCAACTAACGAAGCGTATTCAGGCCACCGTCCCCGTCGAACGCATCACCTACGTCTCGAAGAAGGAGGCGTGGCAACGCCTGGCGGCCCGGCTCGGCGACGACGGGGACATCCTCGACGACCTGGGCCACGACTTCCTGCCCGCCGCCCTGGAAATCCATCCCGGCCGGGACCTTGCGACCATCGCCGCCCTGGACGATTTCGCCGCCTTTTTGAAAACCTTGCCCGGCGTCGTCTCGGTCCGGTACGGCCGGGACTGGCTGGTACGTTTCGCCGCCTTCTCCCGCCTCCTGCGGGTGGTGACCCTCCTATCGGCGGCCCTGCTCGTCCTCATCACCACCTTCACCATTGCCGCCACCATCCGCCTCACCATCGCTAACCGACGCCACGAGATCGAGGTGCTCGACCTGCTCGGGGCCTCGGCCGCCTACATCCGCCTGCCGCTGGTGATGGAGGGGCTCCTGCATGGCGTTCTCGGCAGCAGCCTGGGGCTCGGGGTGCTTTCGGCCCTCTACCGCTGGGTGGTAGGGCATTTCGGCTCCCAAACCCTCTTCCTTTCCTTCCAGCCCACGTTCCTCGCTCCGGAACACATGGGGCTCATCATCGGTGCCACCACCATCCTCTGCCTGGCCGGTAGTCTTGTGTCGATCCAACGATGCCTGCGTTCCTGATCCACCGTCTCTTACTCCCCTGCCTGCTCGCCCTGGCCCTGACCACCGGGCTGCCGGCCATCGGCCAGCCGGCCTCATCGGTACGCACCATTGAAAATCCCAAGGCCCGCCTCCTGGAAAAGCGAAAAAAACGAGAACGCCTCGAACGGGGCCTCCGACGTCAGCAGACCCTCGTCGAGGCGACCCGCCGCCAGGAGGAGGACCTCTTAGCCAAGCTCGAAGCGATCAACACTGAACTCAGCCGGGAACGCGCCAAGCTCAACGAACTCGAAAACCAGCTCGCGGAGGTGTCGAAGGGGCTCGCCGACCTGCAGCGACAGCTCACCGACCTGGAAGCCCGGCAACGGGCCGCTCGCCGTCACGTCCGCCGACGACTGGCCGCCGTCTACAAGACCGGCGAGATCGGGCTGTTAAACATCCTCTTTTCATCCCGATCGCTGGGAGAACTCGAAGATGATGCCGAATACTACCGGCGCATGACCGCCCGCGACCGGGCCGCCCTGGACGACTACCGCCAGAAGATCGCGGCGGTACGCGACAAGCGGGCCGAACTCGATCGCCGGCGGGCGACCCTCGAAGGACTCGCGGCTACGGTGAGAAAACAGGAAAAGCGCCTGGACGAGGTTCGGCGGCGGCAGGAGGAACTGCTCGCCCGGGTCCGGACGGAAAAGCATCTCTACGAGCGGGCCCTGGCCGAACTGCGCGCCGCCGCCGACCGGCTGCAGCAGCGGCTTGCCACCCTGGCTGGCCAGACTCCGACCAAGAAGCCGCCCACCGCCCCGGCCCCACCCCCGCTTACCGGGCTGCGCTTTGCAGCGCGCAAGGGAAAACTGCCGCCACCCGTCGCCGGTCGGGTGGTGACCCGGTTCGGCCGCCACCGCGACGGCCGGGCTGGGGTAACCATCGTGGCGGACGGCATCGACATCGCCGCCGCTCCCGGCTCGCCGGTGCGAGCCGTGCACCACGGCCGGGTGGTGTACGCCGGCACCCTGCGGGGCTACGGCAACATCCTCATCCTCGACCACGGCGACCGGTACTACAGTCTCTATTCCCGGCTCGAAGTCCTGTACAAAAAAAAGGGGGAAACGGTAATCGCAGGCGAGATCATCGGCATGCTTGGCGAGGAAGCCGGCCTCATCGACCGGGGCCTGCACTTTGAGATCCGGCACGGCACCACCCCCGTCGATCCCTTATCCTGGCTCGATGGAACGCAACTAGCGATTGCCGACAAGAAGTCCGTGCAGTAAGATAGGAGTCCGTTGAAAAACGGGCTCTGCGCGGCACACAGGGATATGCCGCCGAATTCCGCCGGGTTTGAAACAACCCAGGTGCCTACAACTTTACTACGTCACGACATCATCGAAATGAACCATATCCGCACCCTTCTCCTCTGCCTCACCCTGCTCCTGGCCGGTCCGGCCATCGCCAGCCCGGCGGCCACCGACCAGGACACCTATCGTCAGCTCGAAATCTTTTCCAGCGTCTTGAACCTGGTCCAACACCACTACGTGGAGGAAGTCGACACCAAGACCCTCATCGAGGGGGCCATCGGCGGCATGCTCGCCGCCCTCGATCCCCACTCGTCCTATCTCGATCCCGACGATTTCAGGGAGTTACAGACAGAAACCTCGGGTAGTTTCACCGGCATCGGCATCGAAATCACCATCCGGGACGACCTCCTCACCGTGGTGTCGCCCATCGAGGGGACCCCGGCGGCCGAGGCGGGTATCGAAGCGGGAGACGCCATCCTGGAAATCGACGGCGAGGCCACCAAGGACATGACCTTGATGGAGGCGGTGAAACGGCTACGCGGCCCCAAGGGCAGCACGGTGACGGTCACTATCTATCGCCAGGGCTGGCAGGAAGGCAAGAAGATCACCCTGGTCCGCGACGTCATACCGTTGCAGAGCGTCAAGACCAAGGTCGTGGCACCGGGCTACGCCGCCGTCCGCATCACCAACTTCCAGGCCCATACCGCCCGCGACCTTCTTCAGGCCCTGGAGGATCTCAGCACCACCGAATCCCTCGACGGCTTGATCCTTGATCTGCGCAACAATCCCGGTGGGTTGCTTGAGCAGGCGGTCCAGGTGGCCGACGTCTTTCTCAAGGAGGGTATCATCGTCTCGACCCGAGGCCGGACCGAGACCGAGACCACCGTGTATCGGGCGCACGCCTCGGACACCAACTACGACCTGCCCATGGTGGTGCTGGTCAACGCCGGCAGTGCCAGTGCCGCCGAAATCGTCGCCGGCGCCCTCAAGGACCACCACCGCGCCCTGGTCCTCGGCACCCAGACCTTTGGCAAGGGCTCGGTACAGACGATCATTCCGATGAACAACGGGGCGGGTCTGCGGCTGACCACGGCGCGGTACTATACCCCCAACGGCACCTCCATCCAGGCCACCGGCATCACACCGGACATCGTGGTCCACAACCTGCCGACGCCGGCAAAACCGCCGGAGAGCCGACCGGTGGTGCGCGAAAAAGACCTCAAGGGTCACATCACCAACGACCATCCCGCCTCCCCGACCGACGAAGGACCGGCGGCGGCCGACATCGCCGCCGACCAGCAGCTCTACACCGCGCTCATGATTTTGAAGGGCGTGTCGATCTTCGAGGGGATGAACCGGTGAACGACGTAACCCCTTGTTGAAAAGATCTCCGCAAGCCCCCGGTAAGCGGTGCACTGTGACCGCTTACCCGGCCACCATTTCGTAATAGTCGTTCCCTTCGACGTCGTTGATGACCACGGCGGGAAACCGCTCCACCTCAAGACGGAAGAGTGCCTCGGGACCGGCATCCTCGAAGGCGACCAGCTCACTTTTCGTGATGCACTTGGAGAGCAACGCCCCAGCGCCGCCAATGGTGGCGAGATACACGGCTCCGTGCCGGCGCAGGGCCTCACGCACCGCCATGGAGCGGGGGCCCTTACCCATGGTGGCCGCAAGGCCGACGGCGAGCAACTGCGGGGTGTAGGCATCCATCCGATAGCTGGTAGTGGGGCCGGCGGCGCCGATCACCTGGCCCGGCCGGGCCGGTGTCGGGCCGACGTAGTAGAGAAGCTGGCCGGCGAGATCGACGGGCAGGGACCGCCCCTCGTCGAGCAGGGCACAAAGCCGCCGGTGGGTCTGGTCCCGACCGGTATATAGGGGACCGGTGAGGGCGATCATCTCGCCGGCCCGCAGTTCGGCGAGCACCTCCTTGTCGAAAGGCAGCCGTACATCGCGCATGGTCTCGAAAAATTCCGGGCGATAGCGTAAAAGTGACATTGTGTTCCTCCGGGAAAGGTACCCCTGGTTTTTTCAACCATCGCTCCCCGCCAACCGTCGACCGCTGGCCAGCATGGCGGCAAACTCGGCCGCTGGAACCGGCGGACTGAACAGAAAACCCTGGATCTCCTGGGCGCCGTGCTCTCGGAAAAAGGCGAGTTGTTCCTCGTTCTCCACTCCTTCCACCACCACGGCAAGCCGCAGATCCCGGGCCAGGGAGAGGATGGCTGCGGCAATGGCCATGCAGTCCCGGTCATCCGGGATGTCCCGGACAAAGGATCGGTCGATCTTCAGGGCATCCAAGGGCAGTTTACGCAGGTAATGCAGGGCCGAGTAGCCGGTACCGAAATCGTCCAGGGCCAGGCGGACTCCGAGCTGCTTGAGCCGAGCCATCAGGGCGACCGTCTCTTCCTCGTTTGCCATGACCGCGGTTTCGGTAATCTCGATTTCCAAGTTGCCGGCGGGGAAGCCGGTTTCAGCCAGGATCGTCGCTACCCGCTCCGGCAGGTCTTTCTGCTGAAACTGCCGGAGCGAGAAGTTGACGGACAAAATCAGGTCGTGGCCCGCGTCCAGCCAAGACCCAGCCTGTTCGCAGGCCTGGCGTAACACGTTCTCGCCCAGGGGGATGATCAGCCCGGTCTCCTCGGCCAGGGGAATGAACTCGGCCGGCGACGCAAAGTTGCCGTCGGGCCGCTGCCAGCGGACCAGGGCCTCGGCCCCGCGGATGACGCCATCCGCAAGGGCCACTTTAGGCTGGTAATAGACGATCATCTCCTGGCGCTCCACCGCTTTACGCAAGCTGTTCTCCAGGAAAAGCCGCTGGACCACCTGGGCATCCAAGGCCTTGGTAAAGAGATGATAGGTGTTTTTCCCCTTCTCCTTGGCCTCGTACATGGCAAGCTCGGCATTCTTAAGCAGGGTCTCGGCCTGGCGGCCGTCGACCGGATACAAGGCGATACCGATACTCACCGTGGCCGTGACCGCGTACACTCGCAGGTTGAACGGCTCGGCCATGAACTCGATGATCCGCTCGGCAACCTGCACCGCTTGCCGTTCGTCGGTAAACTGCTCGATGAGAACCGCGAAATCATCACCGCCCAGCCGGGCCACGGTACAATCCTCGGCCATGTTCTTCTTGAACCGCTCGGCCACCTGCTGGAGGAGAAGGTCGCCGGCCGCATGGCCCAGGCTGTCGTTGACATATTTGAAGTTGTCCAGGTCGACGAACAGCACCGCCAACCTGCCCTCGGAACGATGGGCATGGCCGATCGCCACCTGGAGCCGGTCCAATAGCAGCAGCCGGTTGGGCAGACCGGTAAGGGCGTCATGGTAGGCATGGAAATGCAGCTGTTCCTCATAGCTGCGTAGCTGGCTCATGTCGTGGAAGACCGCCACGTAGTGTGTGGTTTGACCGGTGTCGTCCTTGATGGCGGTGATGGTCAGCCATTCGGGATACACCTCGCCGTTCTTGCGGCGGTTCCAGATCTCGCCCTGCCACTGGCCATGGGCAAGCAGATGGGTCCACATGGCCTGATAAAAGGCCTCGTCGTGTCGGTCGGACTTGAGGATATTGGGCCGCTTCCCCACCGCCTCCTCGGCCGAATAACCGGTGATCTTGGTAAAGGCCCGGTTGACCATGAGGATGATCCCATCGGCATCCGTCACCGTAATGCCCTCGATGGCGGACTCGAACACCTTGGCGGCCAGGGCCAGTTGGGTCTCCGACCACTTGAGGAGGGTGATGTCCTGGAGGGTGCCGAACAGCCGCCGCACCCGGCCATCCTCGCCCCTGACCGCCTCGCCCTCCTCATGCACTATTCGGATTTCATCGGTGGGCCGCAACAGTCGATAGGTGATTCCATAAGCCGTCCCAGCGGCCAAGGCATCCCGGACCGTCTGCTCGCGCCGTTTCTGATCCTCCGGATGCACGAAACGGAGGAACCGTGCTCCGGATATTTTGGTCTCTGGTGGAATGCCGACGATCCGGAACAGCTCCTCTGAGCCACGCAGGATATCCTTGACCGGATCCCACTCCCAGTAACCGAGTTGGGCGATGCGCTGGGCCTTGGCCAGATTGGCCTCACTCCGCGCCAACCGCTCCTGGAAACGGCAGCGGTCGATCAGCAGAGCCAGCGTGTTGGCCACCGCCGAGAGAAAGGATGTTTCCTCCTCGCTGGTCTGGTGTTCCGGCTGGACATGGAGGGTGAGCACCCCCAGTAATTCCTCTTTGAGCAGGATGGGAACCGCGTAATGGCCATGGCGACCTGCCGCCTTGTCCGGGCACCGACCGGAATCGGCCAGGTGGGAGGTGAAGATGATCCGCCGCTCCTTGGCCGCGGTACCGCAGCTGCAGAAATCAAAGGAAACCTGTCGGCAGCGCTGCCGGCTCTCCGGGTCAAGCCCCTGCTCGGCCACCAAGTGAAGAAGGGGCTCGCCATCGTCGTCCGCCAGGAAGAGCGCCCCCTTGGCGACGAACGGTAGCCAGGGAATCCGAACGATCCGGGCCAGGGCCTGGTCGAGCAGCTCTGGAAGCTTCCGGTGTTGGAAACTGAGCAGCAACAGGGACTCGATTACCTGCTGCTGCCGGCTCAACCGTTCCAGCTTTTCCCGGGCCACCTTGAGAGCGGTGATGTCCCGGCCCAGGACCATCAGGCCCTTGCGGCGACCGTCCGGTTCGAACAGCGGCACCTTGTAGATGTCGAAGATCCGGGCGTCTCCGTCCGGCTGGGGAATGATCTCCTCGCTACGGATCAACTTTCCGGCGGCCCAGGCCTGTTCGTCGCTCGCCGCGCAGATGAGGAAGGCCTGCCGGAAAAAGGGGCTGACCTCGGCCAGTTCCGAATCCTTCTTGCCCCGATAGTCCACGCCCTGGAGTCGAAAAAGCTCCAGACCGGCGTCATTGGTCTCCAGCCAGCGGCCCTCACCATCTTTGAAGCAAAGGATGTCTGGCATGGCGTTGATCAGGGTACGCAGCCGCTCGGCCTTTTCCAGGAGATGAAGGTTGAGATCGGGTCCATACAAGGCGGCGAGGAAGAGCGGCGGCGGACCGGCATCGAGACGGCGAAGCTGGAGAACGGCCTTGCGTTCCCGGTCCAGGGAAAGCGGCATGGAGAGGGCGGTCTGCTCGCCGGCCAGGAGACGTTTCAGCTCGGTCCGGATCTGCCGTCGTCTGTCGACCGGTATGGCCGCCAGCAGACAATCCGGACAGAACGGTTTGGCCTGGGAACCGGCAACGCAGGTGCAGGCGGGCAGCAACCCATCGGTGATGGTGCGCCAGGTGCTGTTGGTGTGCACCAATACGCCCTGGTCGTCGAACACCGCCAAGGGAACAGAGATATGTTGCAGAAGAGATGCCAGTTCCATCGAAAGACCAGCCTGGATCCGTGAGCGTTCGTGTGTGCGCCAGATACGCGAAGGCAGATGGTGAGCGCAGCGAATGACCGACCGTTCGATTATAGTGACCTATATCGAGTGGTTGCCGACAAAGTAGGTGGTGAGCGTAGCGAATGACCGGATGGTGTACGCACGGACGCCCCAAAGGGCGGCTTTATACTCAGGGTGAATATTGATGAAACCGTAAAAACTCGCAGTCGGCGCAGGTCTGACACGGTAATTCAAATGGTTACGAAGCGTGAACTCGATGGAATCGTACTTTTTACGATTCCATCAATATTTTCAAAAACGGTTTTTCTTTGTAACCAACGGATACAAGCGGAAAAAAGACTTTGCGTCACGGATCCAGGACCAGGGCAACGGTGACGTACCGTACCGTCAGAGTTCCACCGTTTTGTAGCGGTGGGCGTGGCACTGGATATTGACCGCCACCGGCAGGCTGGCGATATGGGTGGGGAAGACCTCCATGTGAACGGCCAGCATGGTGGTGGAACCGCCGAAACCGTGTACACCGGTCCCCCTGACATTGACGGTCTCAAGAATGCGGGCTTCGAGGGTGGCGACATCGCTACGTTCGTGCGCCTCGCCCACCGGCCGCAGCAGGGCCTTCTTGGCAAGCAGGGCGGCCCGTTCGAAGGTCCCCCCTACTCCGACGCCGACGATACCGGGCGGACACGGGTTGGCGGCAGCGGCCAGCACCGTGTCGACGACGAACTCGACGATCCCGTCCGTGCCGGCCGAGGGCGGCAGCATGGAGAGAGCGCTCATGTTCTCGGACCCACACCCCTTGGGTAACAACGAGATGACGAGACGATCGCCGGGTACCACCTCGTAATGGATCACCGCTGGCAGATTGGTGCCGGTATTCTTGCGGGTGAGGGGATCGCAGACCGACTTGCGCAAAAATCCTTCCTGATAGCCCAGGCGCACCCCTGCCTGGATCGCCTCCTCCAAATCACCATCCACCCGCACATCCTGGCCGACAGAGACGAACAGCACAGCGATACCGGTGTCTTGGCAGAGGGGAATCCGCTCACGGCTGGCGATGTCGGCGTTCAGCATCAGGGCATCGAGGATGTTACGGGCAAGCCCGGGCTGCTCCTGATCCCGCGCCCGGGTCAGGGCCTCGAGGATATCCGGCTCCAGGTCGCAGGCGGCGTCCATGGCCATCTGACGGACCGCGTCGCGGACAGCGGTAGCTCGAATCGTCTTCATTGGCACTGTATCTCCGAGAGTTGGATTCGGGGCGGCTCCGGCGGCTCACTGCCCCCCCTGCTGGCGCTGGCGCCGGACCCGCAGGGCGAGATGCTGGAGGCGAAAGACATGCTGAATGATGGCCTCGCGGTCCTCGTCCATGATGAGATCGAACTCCACCGCCGTTCGGTAGCCGTCGCCTTCGGGCCGGCAGAAGACGACCCGGCTGACGATATAGAAGTGGAGGTAGTCGGGCAGGAGAACGAGTTGAACTTCGATTCTTGACTCCGGCTCGTAGGATTCTTCGGCGACAAAGGCGAGACCGCTGCCGCTCAAGGAAACATGGCGGGCGACGAGCCCGGCCATGGGCGACGGTCGGTCACTCACCGCATTCAGGATCTGGTTCAACTTGAAATCGAGATGCAGCAGGAAGGCCGCCAGGTCCTCGTCCTTTTCCTTCAGGTTGGCCAGAGCGTGATGGGAGCCAAGATAGAGATAGGCGTCGCCCAAGGTCTCCTGGTTGTAGAGGGAACGGCCCTGGTGATAGCCGGCCGCGATCCGCTCGTACTCCTCCGTTGTCAGCGGGCGAACGCCGAGCAGCACCCGATCTTCGACCCGTACCGCCCGCCGCCGGTTGGCCTCGCCTTGAAAACAAGAATTCATTGGACCACCTTGCGTTGGAGTTCCTCGATACCACCGAAGGCCACTGGGCCGACCCGCGGCCGGATGAAGAATTCCACCCGACGGTTACGAGCCCGTCCTGCGGCGGTATTGTTGTCGGCCAGCGGCCGGCCGTCGGCGTACCCCACCGCCGCCAGCTTGGACGACGGGATATGGTAGTGCTTCTGCCAATACTCTACCACCGCAACCGCCCGGCTGGCCGAAAGGTCGTAGTTGGAGGTAAAGGGGCCGCCGGGCCGGATCGGTACGTTATCGGTATGGCCGCCTACCTCGAGGAGGATATCCTCGTCGCGGATGAAACCGGCCAGCCGGTCGAGAATCTTCCGGAATTGCGGTTTGATGACCGCACTGCCGAAATCGAAGGTCACCTCCCCCTCGATCCGCAGGATCGTCCCCTCGGCGGTGTGTTCCACCTCGATCGTCCCCATCTCTACCTCCTCCCGGATCACGTCGGCGAGCCGCAATTGCACGTCCAAGGGGATGGTCTGAAATTCCTGCGACAGAATCTGCTGGCCCCGGGGGGACTCGAAGGTCTTTTCTTCCTTCTGGATACCGAAAGCATCCTTCATCGAGCCGGCCACTTGCTTGTACTTCAGGTTGTCCATCACCGAGAAGGACAGGAGAAGGACGAAGAAGCACATGAGCAGGCTCATCAGGTCGGCGAAGGTGCACATCCATGCCGGAGCGCCACCGCCTTTCTCTTTTTTTTGTTCGTCATCGGCCATGGCTCATCTCCTTTGGCGGCGGCCCGCCTTCGCTACTTCTCGCCTGCTGTCCGCTCCTTGGGCGGCAGGAACGTCTGCAGGAACTCCTCCATCACCCGCGGGTTGAGACCCTTCAGGATGCCGAGCACTCCTTCGATGATCAGCTTGCGGTTGCGCATCTCTTCCTGGCTACGCAGGCCGAGTTTGTCCGCTATGGGATTGAAAAAGACGTTGGCGAGAACCGCACCGTACAACGTGGTGAGCAAGGCGACTGCCATGGCCGGACCGATGGAGGCCGGATCGTCCATGGAGGCGAGCATCTGGACGAGGCCGATGAGGGTACCGATCATGCCGAAGGCCGGTGCCGCCTCGCCCATGGAGGCGAAGACGCCTTTCCCGACCTCATGCCGCTCGGCGGTGAGCGCCACCTCCTTGCGCAGCACTTCGTCGATGAACTCGGCCTCATGGCCGTCGACACAGTACATGATCGCCTTCTTCAGGAACGGATCCTCGATGGGCTGCTGCTCGAGAACGATGAGGCCGTTCTTGCGGGCAATATTCGCCAGGTTGACGATCTCCTGGATAACCTGCTGCGGTGGGGTCATCTTGACGAAGAAGGCGTTCATCGCCACCTTGACGGAATTCAAGACATCCCCCATGCCGAAACGGATGAAGGCGGTGGCCACCGTACCGCCGAGAACGATGAGAACGGAGGGGATGTTGAGGAACAGCAGCAACGATCCGCCGAGGGCGATGGAACCAACGACGAGGACGGTGGCGAGAATGAGTCCAATGACGGTAGCGAGGTCCATGCTTCCTCCAGGGAGATTACCGAACGGACTGATGGCAGACCGGTGCCGGACGATACCCGCTGCGACCGCTCCTTCCGGTCGGCGGGTAACCCGGCGCGATGACAGAGATTATATCATGAGGCCATACCAGAAACGCAACCTATTTTCCGGCCAGCAGCCGCTCACGCAGGTCGGCCGGGGCGGCAAAGGTGTGCTCGTCGGCTGGGAAGACGCCGCCGCGCACCTCGTCGACAAAGGCGGTCAGGGCCTGGTGGATGATGGGGGCGAGGTTAGCGTACTTCTTGACGAAACTGGGAGTGAACTTCTCGAACAATCCGACGAGATCGTGGGTGACCAATACCTGACCGTCACAGTGGGGACCGGCGCCGATGCCGATGGTCGGCACCTTCACTTTCTCGGTGATCACCGCCGCCAGCTGGTCCGGCACGCACTCGAGCACGATGGCGAAGACACCGGCATCGGCCAGGGCCTGGGCGTCGTCGAGCAGGCGACGGGCGGTGGCGAGGTCACGCCCCTGCACCTTGAAGCCGCCCAGCCGGCCGGCGGTCTGCGGCGTGAGGCCGATGTGTCCCATCACCGGCATGCCGGCCCGGACAATGGCCGTCACCTGCGGGCAGATCTCGCGGCCGCCCTCCAGCTTGACCGCATCGCAGCCGGCCTCCTTGAAGAAGCGGCCGGCATTGGTCACCGCCGTCGGCACGTCCACCTGGTAAGACAAGAAGGGCATGTCGCCCACCAACACCGCCCGCTCCACGCCGCGCCGTACCGCCCGGGCGTGATGGAGCATCTCGTCCATGGTTACCGGCACGGTGGAATCGTAGCCCAGGGCCACCATGCCGAGCGAATCACCCACCAGGATCATATCCACCTCAACCCGGTCGATCATGCGGGCGAACCCCACCTCGTAGGCAGTGAGCATGGTGATCCGGGTCCCTTCTTCCTTCATCCTCTGGATATCCACCACCGTCTTCTTCGTCATGCTATTCTCCTATGCCTCATTCTTCAAAAAGACCGCGGGCCGGACCGGCGACCGGGGCGGGCGAACGCGGCCGGCCAAGATGTTCGTAGGCCAAGGCGGTGGCGATCCGGCCCCGGGGGGTACGCGCCAAAAAACCGGTCTGGATCAGAAAGGGTTCGTACACGTCCTCCAGGGTGGTTTTCTCCTCGCAAACCGCGGTGGCCAGCGTCTCGAGTCCAATGGGGCCGCCGTCGAACTTGTCAATGATCGTCTCGAGGATGCGGCGATCCATGTCGTCGAGACCCTGGCGGTCCACGGCCAACATCTTGAGAGCCTGGTCGGCGATGGCGGCGGTGATCCGGCCGCTGCCGCGCACCTCGGCGAAATCCCGTACCCGACGCAGGAGCCGGTTGGCGATCCGGGGCGTGCCCCGCGACCGACGGCCGAGTTCCAGGGCGCCGGCATCGTCGATGGGAATACCGAGAATGGCGGCGGACCGCTTGACGATCTGCACCAGTTCTTCGGGGCTGTAGAAATCGAGCCGCAGGATGACCCCGAACCGGTCCCGCAACGGCGGGGTCAAGAGCCCCGTACGGGTGGTGGCCCCCACCAGGGTGAAACGCGGCAGGTTCATCTTGACGGTACGGGCGCCGGGCCCCTGACCGATCATGAGATCGAGCTGGAAATCCTCCATGGCCGGGTAGAGAATCTCCTCGACCACGTGGTTCAGGCGGTGGATCTCGTCGATGAACAGGACGTCCCCTTCCTGGAGGCTGGTGAGGATGGCGGCCAGATCGCCGGCCTTCTCGATCACCGGCCCGGAGGTGACCTTGATGGCCGCCCCCATCTCCTGGGCGATGATGTAGGCGAGCGTCGTCTTGCCGAGGCCGGGAAAGCCGTGAAAGAGAACGTGGTCCAGGGGCTCGCCCCGGGCGCGGGCCGCGGCGATGGCGATCCCGAGATTCTCCTTCAAGAGTTCCTGGCCGATGTAGTCCGCCAGCCGCCGCGGCCGCAAACTCGCCTCCAGGCGATCGTCCGCGAGGCTGTGGGCGGAAACGATCCGTTCGTCGTGATTCATGCCAGACTCCGGAGCGCGCGGCGGATCAACTCTTCGAGACCAAGGCCGACAAAGGAGTCGTCACCAACGCTGACGCGCACGTGTTCCAGGGCGGCGCGGGCCGACGCCTCGGGATAGCCGAGATTGACCAGGGCGGAGACGGCATCCGCCAGGACCGGGCTTGCGGCTGGCGGCGGTCCGGTTGGCACCACCTGCCCGACGGCGATATCCTGTACCTTGTCCTTGAGTTCGAGGCAGAGCCGCTCGGCGGTCTTCTTGCCGATGCCGGGCACCTTGACCAGGCGACCGGTATCACCGGTGGCGAGCAGGCCAGCGAGCTCGGCCGGTCGGATATGGGAGAGAATGGCGAGGGCCAACTTCGGACCGACGCCGGTGACGCCGGTGAGCAGGCAAAACATCCGCTTGTCGCCGGGCCGCAAGAAGCCGTACAGATTGAAGGCGTCTTCCCGGATATCGGCCTGGATGTGCAGGAAGACCTCCTCGCCGATGGCCGGCAGGGCGATGAGGGTTTCCTCGGTGCAGAAGACCTCGTACCCTACTCCTCCGGCCTCGACCACGACCCGGTCCTCCTCCCGGTCGATGAGAATCCCACGCAGGCTCGCGATCATCTTCTTGTGTCTCCCACCACCTGATGGGCGTGGCATATGGCCACCGCCAAAGCGTCAGCGGCGTCACTAGTCGGGGTGCCGGTCAGGGAGAGCAAAACCCGGACCATGGCCTGCACCTGGGTCTTGGCGGCCTGCCCGTAGCCGACCACCGCCTGTTTCACCGCCCGTGGAGTGTACTCGGCCACCCTGAGGCCCCGGCCGGCGGCCGCCAGGATGGCCGCGCCGCGGGCATGGCCGAGGGTGAGGGCGGCACGGGGATTGACGGCCACAAAAACGTTCTCCACTGCGGCCACCTCCGGCCCGTGTTCAATGATCACCCGGGTGATGCCGTCGTGGATAGCCAGCAGCCGCTCGGCCAAGGGCGCTTTGGCTGGCGGCCGGACCACGCCGCAACAGACGAAATCGAGCCGGTCGCGGTGCCGCAGGATGACACCGTAGCCGGTGGCCCGGGAGCCAGGATCGATCCCGAGAATGCGCATACCGCCGTCGGCTTCGCCGCCCACGTGCATTATTCTACGGACATGGCGGGTTTACGAGATCTTTTCCATGATCTCGTCGGCAATATCGAAATTGGCGTGGACGTTCTGCACGTCGTCGTGGTCCTCAAGACGCTCCAAGAGGCCGATGATCTGGCGGGCGACCTTTTCATCGGTGACCTCAACGACGTTCTTGGGGATCATGGAGATCTTGGCCTCCACAAAGGTGACGCCGGCACCGCTCAAGGCCTCTTGGACGTCCAGGAAGCTCTCGGGTTCGGTGAGCACCTGGTACTCGCTATCCTCCTCCACCACGTCCTCGGCTCCGGCCTCCAGAGCGAGTTCCATCAGCTTCTCCTCGTCGATACTCTCCCTGTCCACCACCAGGACACCCTTCTTGTCGAACATCCAGGCGACGCAGCCGGACTCACCGAGATTGCCGCCGGACTTGGAAAAGGCGTGCCGGACGTCGGCCACGGTACGGTTGCGGTTGTCGGTCATGCACTCGACCAGGACCGCCACTCCGCCGGGGCCGTACCCCTCGTAGGTCACCTCCTCGTAGGCGGTCCCTTCCTCCTCGCCGGTTCCTTTGCGAATGGCGCGTTCGATCTTGTCCTTCGGCATGTTCTCCGCCTTGGCAGCGGCGATGGCGGCCCGCAGGCGCGGATTGGCCGACGGATCGCCGCCTCCCATCTTGGCGGCGACGATGATTTCCTTGGTCAGCTTGGTGAAGATCTTGCCCCGCTTGGCATCCTGGGCCCCCTTGCGGCGCTTGATATTGGCCCATTTCGAATGTCCGGCCATGGTGCTACTCCTTGTCGTTTTGAGGTTGTACCAACAACTGTTTGGCAAGGACAAAGACCTCGCGGCTCTCCTTGCGCGAACTTTTCGGCTTGAAGATCCTGGTGGTCCGGAAGCGTGCCCGCACGGTCTGGACGAAGTCGCGGAAATCCTCGCCCTCGAAGACCTTGACGTACAGATTGCCGCCGGGCCGCAGAAGAACGGTGGCGAGTTCGAAGACCCGTCGGGCGAGGCGCAGAGAATGTTGCTGATCGGCCCAACGGTTGCCGGTGGTGCGCGGCGCCATGTCGCTGAGCACCACGTCGAACCGGCGGCAATGCCGACCGATGACCTCGATCACCGTTTCGTCCATGACGTCGGCCCGCTCGATGACGATGGGAGCGCCGCCGGCAACGACGATCCTGCGGCCGGGCTGGCAGTCCACCCCGACCACCAGCCCACGTCGGCCTACCACCTTGGCGGCGTACATGGACCAACTGCCCGGCCGGCAGCCGAGATCGAGGACCTTGTCGCCGGCGGCGAGCAGCCGATACTTCTGCTGCGCCTCCTCGAGCTTGTACACCGAACGGGCCGGATAGCCCTCCCGACGCGCCTTCTTGAAATAGAAATCCTGGACCTCTTTCACCGGTTGCCGCTCACGGATGGAAAATGAAAGATATTATCCCATGCCGGCCGGTGAGACAAGCAAAATACGGGCGGTGACCAGATCCCGCGGCCGATGCCGCCTCGGCCAAATCTCATGAAAATCTTTCTCATCTACAAAAACAAGCATGCTATACTTAACAAGCCCGTTGAAAAACGGGCTGTGTGCGGCACAGGGACGTGCCGCCGAATTCCGCCGGCTCTGAAAGAGCCAAGGAATTCGTGAGGTTGGCCGAAACTTTGTTTTGGCCAACCGTGGTCGAAAAAGCCAGGGATGGCTTTTTCGACAGACTGTTAAGTGGAAACGCAACCGACCGACCATCGGTCAGTCGGCGACTCCCACATCCTTGTACCATGAACTAACGAAAAGGAGGGGTTCACCATGCCACTAATGACCTGGAAAGACAGCTACAGTGTCGGCGTAGCCGAAATCGACCGCCAACACAAAAAGCTCATCGAGCTCATCAACACCCTGCACGATGCCATGAGCCAAGGCAAGGGCAAACAGGTCGTAGACACGGTGCTTGCCGACCTCATCAAGTACTGCGGCACCCATTTTGCCCTGGAAGAGAAGTACATGGCCGAGACCGGCTATCCCGACTTCGAGAGCCATCGCGAAAAGCACCGCAAGATGACCCAAAAGGTCCTCGCCCTGCAGGCCGAGGTCAAGGCGGGTAAGAAAATGATCACCATGGAAGTGATGAAATTCCTCGAGCAATGGCTCGACAAGCACATCCTCGGCACGGACAAGAAGTACGGTCCCCACCTCAACGCCAAGGGCATCCGCTGAGCCGCGGCGTTCGTTTCGTCAGAGATGCAGCATGGCCCCGGGCCGGTCCTGGGGGGCCAGGCTGATGGCCGGTCGGCAGGAACAATCGGCCAGCCGAGCGGCCAGGGCGGCCTCGATCCGGGCCGGATCGTTGTTAGTCTCGCTGATGTGGGCGAGGACGACGTGGGTGAGCTGCGGGTGCAGGCACGCGGCCAGGAAATCGATGGCGTCGTGGTTGGCCAGGTGGCCGTTCTTCGACCGCACCCGCTGCTGGAGAGGCGGCGGGTAGGGGCCGTTACGCAGCAGTTCGGGATCGTGGTTGCATTCAAGGATGAGGGCCCGGCAACCGGCCAGCCGGTAGTGCATGAGCCGGGAGACGAAACCGGTATCGGTACAGTAGCCGAGCCGGCCGCCGTTGCCGTCGTCGATCACCAGACCCACCGGCTCGGCGGCGTCGTGGGAAACGGCAAAGGGATGGAGGGTAAGGGTGCCGATGGCAAACGACCGGCCGGTGGCGAACTCGCGCACCGCGTGGGGCCGTTTCAAGACCTGGCCGGCCGCCGCCAGGGTGGCACCGTTACCATACACGGGTATCGCGAATTTGCGGGACAGCACTCCCACACCCCGCACATGGTCGGTGTGCTCGTGGGTGAGGACGATGGCGGCGAGCCGCCGGGCCTCGACCCCGATGGCGGCCAGCCGCCGCTCGATCTCGATACCGGAGAAACCGGCGTCGATGAGCAACGCCGTGTCATCGGCCTCGACGTAGGTGGCGTTGCCCTTGGAACCGCTGCCGAGCACACAGAATCGCATCACGCTTCAACCGTCTGTCGAAAAAGCCGTTCCTGGCTTTTCGGCCATCGGTTGGCCCAAACAAGTATGGAATCGCAAAAAGTGCGATTCCATCGAGTTCTCGCTTCGTAGCCAGTTGAATTACCGTATCAGACCTGGACCGACAACGACTTTTTACAAAATTGTCACAAATTCCTTGTTTTTTTCAAAACCGGCGAAATTCGACGGCACATCCCTGTGGCGCACGCAGTCCGTTTGGGGGCGGGCTGTCATGACCGCTCGGTCCGCCAGCCGGTATGCCCGAAGCCGCCGTCGCCGCGATCGGTGTCGTCGAGTTCCGGCACCACCTGGAAGACGGCCCGAACCACGGGCGCCAGGACGAGTTGGGCGATGCGGTCGCCGCGTCGGATAGTGAAGGATTCTGGACCGAGATTGACGAGACCGATCTTTACCTCACCGCGGTAATCGGCATCGATGGTGCCGGGACTGTTGATCACCGTGATCCCGTGCTTGACGGCCAGGCCGCTGCGCGGCCGCACCTGCAGTTCGAATCCCGGCGGGATGGCGACGGCGAAACCGGTGGGCACGAGCACGATGGCGCCCGGCGCCAGCTCGACGGGCGCCGACACCGCCGCCGCCACATCCATCCCCGAACTCAAACTCGTCTGCGGGGTGGGCAAAGGCAGATCCCGATTACCTGACAACCAGGTGAAGCGGACGACAACCTCGTTCACAGCGCCCCCCACTCCACCTCGGGCGCCACCACCGGGCCGAGCACTGCACCCGACACCGGCCCGGCAAAGACGGCGGCCGCCAGCCGCTGGATATCCGCCGGCCGCACCCGGGCAAGGTGGGCGGCCACCTCGTCGTGGGGGATGAAACGGCCGAAGGTGAACTCGTTGCGGGCGTTGCGCCCCATGCGCGCCTCCATGTTCTCCGCCGCCAGATACAGGTCGGCCATGGCGTAGCGCAGAGCCCGGTCGAGTTCTGCCTCGCTCACCGGCCGCCGCGCCAAGTCGGCGATCTCGGCGCCGATGAGTTCGAGGCTCTCGCCCAGGGTGGCGGGATCGACGCCGAGATAGACGGCGAGCTGCCCACAGTCTTCGAAGGTATCGAGATAGGAATAGACCGAGTAGGCCAGCCCCCGCTCCTCGCGGATACGCTGAAAGAGCCGCGAACTCATGTTGCCGCCGAGGATGATGTTGAGCAGCAAAAGAGTGAACCGGTCCGGATCGGCGGCACCGCCGGTGCGCACCCCGAGGACCACGTGCACCTGCTCCAGCTCGCGGCTGTAAATCCGGCGGGCCGGATCGACGGCCGTCGGCGGCGTTCGTACCGGCGGCGATTCCGGCCCGGCCTCAAGACACTCGAACCGGGGGCGGCAGAGTTCGACCAGTTGCCGGTGGTCGACGTTGCCGGCCGCCGATATCAACAACCGATCCGGGCGGTAACAGCGTCGCCGGTGGTCGAGAAGCCGGTGCCGATCCATGGCCGCCACCGTCTCCCGGTTACCGAGCACCGGCCGGCCAAGCGGGTGGCCGGCCCACAACAAGCCGGCAAAGAGGTCGTGGACCAGATCGGCCGGATCGTCCTCGGCCATGGCGATCTCCTGGAGGATCACGCCCTGCTCGTGGGCGAACTCCCGGGCGTCAAAGGTGGAATGACAGACGAGATCGGCCAGCAGGTCGACCAGTTGGGGCAGATCGGCATCGCGGACCGTGGCGTGACAACAGGTATGCTCGCGGGAGGTGAAGGCGTTACCGGTGCCGCCCAGCATATCGAACTCGCGGGCGATGTCGGCGGCCGTCCGCCGGTGCGTGCCCTTGAACAGCATGTGCTCGAGGCAGTGGCTGACCCCGCTGTTGAGATCGTGCTCGTCCCGGGAGCCGGCCTCGATCCAGACGCCGAGCGCCACGGTACGCACACCGGCGACCCGTTCGCTGATGATCCGGACGCCGTTATCGAGGGTGGTCTTGGTGAACATCGATGGCCATCAGTCCCGCATCTCCGCCTGGGCGGCCCGCAGGCTGAGGCGGATCTTGCCGCGCGGATCGATCTCCAGCACCTTGACCGGAATGGTATCCCCTTCCTTGACGATGTCGGTGACCTTCTTCACCCGCCGGTCAGCCAGTTCGGAGATGTGGACCAGGCCGTCGACGCCGGGCAGGATCTCCACGAAGGCGCCGAAATCCACCACCTTGACCACCGTGCCCTGGTAGATGTTGCCCACCTCGGCCTCGGCGGTGATCGACCTGATGTGCTCGAGCACCTCGGTGGCCACCTTGCTGTTGGGGGCAAAGATGAGCACCTTGCCCGAGTCCTCGATGTCGATCTTGCAGTTGTACTGGGTGGTGATCCCCTTGATGACCTTGCCGCCCGGCCCGATGACGTCGCGGATCTTGTCCGGATTGATCTGCATGGTGAAGACCTTGGGCGCGTGCTCCGGCACCTCGGGCCGCGGCTCGGCCAGCACCGCGTTCATCTTGTCGAGGATGTGCAAGCGGCCGCGCCGGGCCTGCTCCAGGGCGCGGGCCATGATTTCCTTGGTGACCCCTTCGATCTTGATGTCCATCTGCAGGGCGGTGACCCCGTCGGCGGTGCCGATGACCTTGAAGTCCATGTCACCGAGGTGATCCTCGTCGCCAAGGATGTCAGAGAGCACCACAATGGTGTCGTCTTCCTTGATGAGGCCCATGGCCACCCCGGCCACCGCCTTCTTGATCGGCACGCCCGCGTCCATCAGCGCCAGGCTGGCGCCGCACACCGTGGCCATGGAGGAGGAGCCGTTGGACTCGAGCACCTCGGAGACCACCCGAATGGTATAGGGAAAGGTACCGTTTTCCGGCAACACGGCGCGGATACCGCGGGCGGCGAGATTGCCGTGGCCGATGTCCCGCCGGCTGGGACCGCGCAGGAAGCGGACCTCGCCGACACAAAAGGGCGGGAAATTGTAGTGCAGCATGAAGGGCCGGAAGGTCATGCCGTAGAGATCCTCGATCCGCTGCTCGTCCTCGCCGCTGCCGAGCGTCGCGGTGACCACCACCTGGGTCTCGCCCCGGGTAAAAAGGGCGGAACCGTGCGCCCGCGGCAGAAAGCCGACCTCACAGTCGATGGGCCGGATCTCGTCGAAGGCCCGGCCGTCGATGCGGGCACTGGCATCGAGGATGCGGCGCCGCATCATCGTCTTCTTGAGATCGTGCAGGATGGTCTTGACCGCATCTAGGTCCTCCACCTCCTCGGCGAGTTCGGCCACGATTTCATCCTGCAGCGCGTGGAAGCGCTCCTGGCGTTCCATCTTGGGAGCGCAGGTGACCACCTCTTCCATCCGCTGCCGGGCCATGTCCTCGACCCGCTGGCGCAGATCGGCGTCGATCACCGGTGGCTCGACCTGCATCTTCGGCCGACCAAGGGCCTGTTGCAGGGCCTCCTGGATGTCGATGATCGGCTGCAGGGCCTCGTGCCCAAAGTAGATGGCGTCGAGCATCTCTTGTTCGCTGACGTTATCAGCCGCGCCCTCCACCATGACCACCGCCTGACGGGTACCGGCGACGATGAGTTCGATGCGAGAGCGGTCGAGATCGTCCTTGGTGGGATTAATCACGTAGCGCCCATCGATGTAGCCGACCCGTACGCCGGCGATCGGTCCGAGAAAAGGAATGTCGGAGACGGTCAGAGCGGCGGAGGCACCGATCATGGCGAGAATATCCGGATCGTTCTGCTGATCGGCGGACAGGACGGTGGCGATCACCTGGGTCTCGTTGCGGTAGCCATCGGCAAAGAGCGGCCGCAGGGGCCGGTCGATGAAGCGGGCCGACAAGGTCTCCTTCTCCGACGGCCGGCCGATCTCCCGGCGGAAATAACTGCCCGGAATGCGGCCCACGGAGTAGAGCCGCTCCTGGTACTCGACGGTGAGCGGCAGGAAATCGACCTTCTCCCGGGGCTGCCGGGCGGCGGTGGCGGTGACCAGCACCACCGTCTCGCCATAGGTCACCAGGGCGGCGCCGTTGGCCTGTTTGGCCAGGCGGCCGCTCTCGATGGTCAATGTCCTTCCACCCAACTCTGTTGTGACACGTTTCACGCTGCTGGACTCCTTGCTATCAATTTACGGTTTACGGCTTCCAGTTCACGGTTTCCACCAAGATTCGACCCGTTGGACGTTGGGTTGCAAATGCAGTTCACCATCCCCTGCGGCCGTCAACTGTCAACCGTCGAACCGTCAACCAGCGCACGGTTCATCACTCCGTTGCCAAAGCCGTCCACGACTTTTGATGAAATCGTAACATACGATTTCATCGAGTTCACGGGTTGTAACCTTTTGAATTATCGTATCAGGCCTGGACCGACTGCGACTTTTTAC
>CAYRGZ010000002.1:0-49612 GCA_964423785.1 uncultured Desulfobulbia bacterium | reverse complement strand
CGCCTTGCGCACCTCACGGTCGTCGCAAATCCCGTCGAGATCCCACAACCTCTGAATGGCCACTTTCCGTGCACGATCCAGCATCGTTCGTTACTCCTCCTCCGCAAGCAAACTCGGCACGTGGCTCCACCCCAGTTCCTCGAGCAGCGGCAACAGATGGGCACGGAGCACTGCAACGTAGTCGGCGTAAGACAGGGAAGCGAACCGTCCCCACGGGAGCTGGCCCAGGGACCAGTGCCCCATCCACGCATCGATCACCTCTGGTGGACATCCGGACTCCAGCAGATGCGTCCGGACGAACCGGCGATGGACGTTCGCCGGAAACGGAAAGTACCGTTCCGTCAGCTCGGCGATTCGTCTCGGCCGTACCCGTTCCGCCCTCCCCACCTCGTCGAGGAAGAAACCTCCCCATCTCTCGGCATCCGCAGGGTTGGCGACCACACCGTTCTCGAACAACCAGGCACGGTGGCGCTCATAGCTTTCGAGCTGTTTCCGGACGAAACCAGGGATCCACAGGGGCCTGCTCTTGCTTCCATACTCGTCCTCCTTGTCCGGCAGGACGGCGAGACCAGACTCACCGTCGATGATCGAGACACGACGCAAGGGATCGACGATGGCCCGGCAGGCGGTGGCGAAGCCGAAGAGGTAGACCGTGTAGATGGTGTATCGGTTGTGATACTCCCATATCCTCTGTAATCCGCCGGCTGGACAGGACTTCAGCCGTCGCTTCATGTTGGCTACCACCTCGACCACCGTGTCGAATCGTGGACACATCCGACTGCCCACATGCTTGTTCGATAGATTGGGAGGAGGCATTCGTGGGCCGGATGGTGTCAGGCTAGTCTTTGCAACGATCTCGCGAACGGTTTCGGCATAGATGCCTCGAAGAAAACTGAGATCGAGGGTGGAGTAATGGGCTCGCACCCGGGTGAGCCAGTGGTGCTGGCCGGTAATCGCCGCGGCCACCACCACGTCGCCGACTCGCATGACCACCTGGTGGAAGAGGAACCTCTCGATCTTCGTGATCGTGATGCGCTCACCATGTCTCATGTTTTGCAGCAACTTCCGAAACGCCTGCCGGTATTCTTCGAGCGGCCGCCCGAAGAACTCAGTGTTTTTACCTGGGCGCCGCTTCCTGATCACACCGAACTTCTTCGCAAGACCGACGAGATCTGGCAGGGATACATAGTCGACCCTCGGCTTCGACTTTACGGCGGAATCCGCCCTATCCGTGAAGTGCTCGACATTGATGCTGCGCACCCGCCACTCGTACCCCACGGATTCTCCTTGCCTTCGTCGCTCGTATAAGCCCAACTGGCATGGCGGATTGTGATCCCGGCTGATGACGTGCATGCCATGCACCGCCTCCAGTCCACACCCCAGCCAGAAGCAGATGCTCACCATGACGATGGTCTCGGCCTCCAGGCTCTCCTCCTCCGTCCACTCATCGCACCGTCCTTCGAGTTCTTGGAACCTTTCGTCGAACATCCTCACCAGCTCTGTGTACTCGCTGGTGGTCAACAGCCCGTAGCTCCATGGCAACAACTGATTGACCATGCTCCGGTGACGCATCTGTGCCCTTGCCGTATGGACGATGCCAGCCAGTCCCTTACGGGCGGACTCACAGTCCTGTTCACCGAGCAGGATGTCGTCGTCGGCCGCCAATTCATCGAGAGGCACGTCCTCCCCGGCCGCCTCGAGGTCGTCCTCGTCCAAGCGGGCCGGATCGGCTCCGCGGCCTATCACCTCCATCCGCTTCCAGTCGTATGCGGGATCGTCCGGATCGCCAAGATCGAAGTCGTCGGTATCATCCGTGGCGATCCCGATGTGGCCGGACTCCACCGGCCCCCTCCCACCGCCCTCTTCGTCGTCCTCTCTCTTCCTGCTCCGCTTCCGTACACAGCGATTGAGGAGAAAGTTGCGGAGATTGCCGATGTGCCTGGCGAACTCCCCGAAGTCGGCTGGCCGTATCCCTTCGATGTACGCGAGGTAGTGGGAGGTCGGCATCGCACGGGCGACGGCGAGGAAGTGATCGAGATGCTTCGCCAGGCTGAGCTCACGTAGAGCCAGGGTCGCGGCGTAGACCGGCCGATGGTCGTAGAGGATCTCCGCCTCGTCCTGGTAATGTTCCCAGACGTACAGCGGCACGAACTCCCGCATCGACTCCACATGCGCAAGCAACAGATGTCCCAACAACAGACTGTAGCGTCCACGGTATCTTTCGTGCTCATGTGCATTGCAGAAGAGACAGTAGACACCATGCCGTCCCAATCCCTTGTAGGAAAGTGGGTGGTGCGATGATGTCTTGGGCAGATGAAAGAACTCCTCGTCGAAATACTCCCTGAAGGATGAGGCGCCCTTTTTCACCCATTCGACGATCTTCGGCCATTCTTCGATTCCGTAATCCGAGAAGCGCACCCGCTGCCTCTGCAAGGCCCGCAGAGATTCCGAGAGATTGATACAGACGTGCACGAAAGAGGTGAGCTGGGGATGAGCGTTCAGGAGCCAGAGGAACTCTCGCAACCTCTCCTCCGAGAGGCCAGCATCCACCGCAAGACGTAGCAACGTATCAAATGGTTTGCTGTTTACAGGAGGGACCCAGGACATATCTCCTTACCAAATAGGTTGCGACGAGACGGCACGATGCCGAATGAAAGACCGAACAGCCATCGGATATGACGAGAAACAAAAATATATTCATACCCATACCAACAACAATGCAAGCATCCGCAGGATGCGGAACATCCAATACAGCAAACCAAAATATTGGTCAACAATTTTTTTGCATACAAAAATATTTAGATTTTTTTAATAACCAACAAAGCCGATATTGCTGAAAAAATAAATTTCACCGTTCTGCATTTTTTCTCGTTCCTCCGGAGCCAACCATGAAATACGAACGGGAGGAGATCGAGCGAGACTCACGAGACAACCGCCTCTCGACATGCCCAACGGGTATTCCTACCCCCCGAAGCGCAACCAAACATCCACTAGACGACGAAACGATTTGCATCTTCGCAAGAAATCTTGTAGCCATAGCACTAGCCATGAAGACGAGGATCCTGTTCTGTTGGTTGGGTGCGACGGACCTGAAGGCGGCCGCCGGACGAGCGGACATCGGCGCGGGTCCGGTGGCCCAGGCGGCCGAGGTGGGCTCGTACGGGGAAATCGTGCTGCTCAACGATTGGGAAGAGGCCGAGGCCGACCGGTATGTCGACTGGCTACGGCAACGAACACCGGCAACGATCTCTCTCCACCACGTTCGACTCTCCTCCCCAACGGACTTCGGCGAGATCCATCGAGCCGCTTCGGCCATCGTCGACGAGAGACTCCGGCAACACGGGCGCGGCACCGACCTCGTCTTCCACCTGAGCCCTGGAACGCCGGCGATGGCCGCGGTCTGGATCCTGCTCGCCAAGACCCGCTTCCCGGCGGAGCTGATCGAGTCGTCGAAGGAGCATGGCGTCCGCACCGCGTCCGTCCCCTTCGACATCTCCGCAGACTTCATCCCCGATCTCCTGACGAGAGCGGACGAGAGACTCGAACGACTGGCCGCCGGCCTGCCCGATGCCGCCCCGGAATTCGACGACATCGTCCACCGGAGCGAAGTGATGCGACGGGCGGTGCTCAAGGCGCGGCGTATCGCACCCCACTCCATCCCCGTCCTCCTGGAGGGCGAGTCCGGCACCGGCAAGGAACTGTTCGCCCGCGCCATCCACGATGCCAGCCCCAGGAAGGACAAGCCCTTCGTGGTCATCAACTGCGGCGCGATTCCGGCGGAACTCATGGAATCCGAGCTCTTCGGCCACGAGAAAGGGGCCTTCACAGGAGCCAGTAGCGCAAGGATCGGTCATTTCGAGGCGGCCCACACCGGCACCGTCTTTCTCGACGAAATCGGCGAGCTGCCCAAGCCAATGCAGGTCAAGCTCCTGCGGACCCTGCAGGAGGGAGAGATCAAACGCATCGGGGCAACCAGGGCGAAGAAGATCGACGTGCGGATCGTTGCGGCGACCAACAGGGATCTCCTCGCCGAAGTCGCAGCCGGAAACTTTCGGGAGGACCTTTTCTACCGCCTGGCCGTCGGTGTGATCAAACTCCCGCCCTTGCGCGAACGGGAGGGCGACATCGGCCTACTGATCGATCACTTTCTCGCCCGGATCGGTCAGGAAGGTTGCGAAGGAGCGGCCCGCAAACAGAAGAGAATTTCTGCCTCCGCAAGAAATCTTCTGCTCACCCACTCCTGGCCGGGCAACGTCCGGGAACTGCAGAACACCTTGACCAGGGCCGCCGTGTGGTCGGCAGAAGAGGAGATCGGGGCAGACGACATTCGAGAGGCCATCCTCCCCCTGCCCACTGCCGGACGGACGCCCGAAACCATTCTCGATCGCCCCCTCAGCCAGGGGATCGATCTCCCGGGAATCATGAAGACCGTGGCGGTCCACTACCTCGAAAGAGGCCTTGCCGAAACCCGGGGCAACAAGACCAAGGCCGCAAAACTCCTGGGATTGCCGAGCTACCAGACACTGACCAACTGGCTCCGAAGGTACGGCCTCGAATAGACTGGCACGACCGTTGCTGAGACTCACTACCACGAAGACACCTCCCCAGCATACGAACCAAGGAGAACGAACCCCGACCTCGCGAGCACACGGAAAGGAGCCACCCCCATGATTCTCCGAGAGATCCGAATCAGCAACTTCAAACCCTTTGGCCGGACGATCACCATTCCGATTCGACCGATCACCCTGATCTTCGGACAGAACTCCGCCGGAAAGAGCGCCATCCTCCAATGCCTCGCCCTGCTCGCCCAGTCGCTCGACACCCCATTCGCTTCGCCCCACGACACCGCTCCCCCCTTGATACCGAAGGGAAAGTACGTGGATCTCGGTCGCTACCAAGACATCGTCTACGGCCGCGACACATCGCGCACCTTCGAGATAGCATTCGAGTTCGAAATGGATACGGACGAGCTCTTCGACGAAACTCTATCATACGCATACGGCGAAACTGAATGGCTCATGAGAGACCCGGAGCTGTCGAGCCATGCCGACAGACTGAAACGTTGCCTGCGAAAACATGACGCCATATGCATATCCTTCTCCTTTGCCAATGCCAACGGCCTACCACGGCTCTCGGAGACGAAAATATTTCTCGACAAAGGAGTCGCCCCAATCCTTCGACATGAAAAAGAAGGATACAGCAAGTTCAACATCGATGATCCTTTCTGGCTCGATTTCTTCAATGAATTCCAAGAAGAGATAAATCGATCGATATTTGGTTTCATCAAAGCAATTTTAAATCCAAATACAACAATATCACCACCTCCGATTTCGTTTACACGAGAAATGACAGGAGACGAAAAGCACAAATATGATAGACTCATACGAAAGATCGAAAACAGGATCGCCAAGAACGACGAAGACTGCGAGAGGCTGACGAAAATACGAGACAGCCTACTGTCGGAGCAGATCACGATATCGCACCTGAACAGAACGTACGACATGTTCCTCGAAGACGACGAACCTGGGCGAGACGACCACGATATTCATCGGCGCAACTACCCGATGGTCATAGACCGACGGGAGGCGTCCCCCGAGGAAATGGCAAGGCTACGAAAACTGTACGAGCAGCGACACCTACCAGAAGCCGCCCTCGATGCACTCATGATCGTCGACCAGCACGACGACCATCTCGAGAGACTGAAACGAGAATTGCGCTCAGGTAGACCTGGATACAAGATATTTCTCGAGCTCTACGAAGAACATACATCTTATGATGTAGATTTCATCTCGTGGCTACATAGCTCTTTCCTTCCAGACGGTTTTGCCGGCATGACGATAGACAAAACTATATCAAAATCATATATAGAAACGGATAAATTATATCGCATCGACTGGGATCCCATACATCCTGGACAGATCACCCCTCTCGTCGCAGCACACGTAAAAAGATTCCTCGAAAGCATTCAGTATATAGGTCCCATCAGGAAGGAACCCGACAGATACTACATTGCAGAGGGCAACCCAACTGTGGGACTCGGTCGGCAAGGAGAGAACATCGCGGCCCTGCTCTACAGGAACGGCGAACTCGTGGATCGGGTGAACGACGAGCTCGCTCGGATTCGTGCCGGATACCGGGTCGAGCTAGTGGAGCTGTCGAACGAGGAAAGGGATATCGGTGGCGTATTCGTCTTGCGATTCATCGACCGAAAGACGGGGATCAAGGCAAACATCAAGGATGTCGGCTTCGGCTTCAGCCAACTGTTGCCGATCGTCGTTCAAAGCTGTCTGTCGTTCTACGCTAACATCATGATAGAACAGCCAGAGTTACATCTGCATCCAGCCATGCAGGCGGAACTGGGCGACATCTTCATACGGGGGGCATTGGCACGGGAGAAGGAACCATACATCGGTGCTCCCTCGTACGAGACGGAGAAACGCAACACGTTCATCCTCGAGACGCATTCCGAGCACCTCATCCTACGCATTCTGCGCCGAATCAGGGAGACGACGTCCGGAGAGCTACCGAACGACGTCCCTCCGATCACGCCCGCGGACGTCTCCATTCTCTACGTCGAACCCGGGGACGACGGCTCGCGAGTGGTTCACATCCCCGTCGACGAGGATGGAGACTTCACGAAACCTTGGCCGAACGGTTTCTTCGCCGAGAGAGCCAAGGAGTTGTTCCAATGATCTACGAGTATGCCCTCGAGCCGGAAATGGTCGCGAAGTGGGGGAACGTTCGCGACTGCCGGTTCTTCATCGACGCATTCGGCATTGGCAAGGGACGAGTCGTCTCCCGCTATCCAAGACATTGGGTACGAATGGTCTGGACGGCGTTCGAGAGCACGGACGACATGGAGCGCAAGAGACTCGAGGAACTCCTGGCCAGAATGAAAGAGGCATCCGTGAAGCGCAAGAACTATCACTGGGACGACTCCAAGGAGTGGCTCTCGAACGCCGTCATCGAGCACGAGCGCCATCCCTTCAGAAGGATCCTCGCTCGAGCCAATCCAAACGACGACGAGGCGATCCTGCAGGAAGACGACATAGCCATTTCGCCATGTCCTGGATGGGACACGCCTCACGGCAAGGTCGTCGTCCGCAACGCCCAGGAGATGGCCGAGGCACTGGCAATGCTCCTCGGCCGCTGCCGGTGGGTGAAGTTCGTCGATCCCTATTTCGTGCTGGCCAAGACCCGGCACAGGAGCTCCTTGAGCGCCTTCCTGAGGCTGCTGGCGGCAGAGCGGCCGGTGGGACCACCGGATGCCATCGAGATACATACCGGGGACGACGGCGCCTCAAGCGAATGGCTGCGAGATTCTTACGAGAAGGCGATCCCCAAGGGCCTCCGGGTGACCCTCTTCCGTTGGCGGGAGCGCCCCAACGGACAACGACTCCACAACCGTTACATTCTGACCGACCTCGGAGGAGTCACCTTTCTCCACGGTCTCGACTCCGGTCACGACGGCGAGAGCGACGACATCATGCTCCTCGACAAGAAACAATACGAGACTCGCTGCCGACAATACGACCCTGCGACGACCGAGTTCGATCCAGCTGCAGAACCGATGCTCCTGATCGGGAGACGGACCGAACGTCCATAGAGGTGGGCCCCCTATCGTTGGACAGTTTGGCGGCCGGAATAAGGTGGATAGGTGGATAATTTCGTGGGTTACGCCGCCAGTTTGATGTCCGGCTCTGTGGAGCCAGAAGAGCTTGGCTCCAGCAAGAGTAAAACAGCGTAGACTCCAAACCAGAAACCAACAATGGCTATGGAGGCGGGGGGGCATGAACAACTGGCTCATCAAAGTGCTCTTCATCTCGTGCAGGGCAGCAGAACCCGACGGCAGGCCTTTGTACGCGTACAAGATCAGGGAAAAAGATTATCTGGAACTCAGGGAGCTGGTCCGGCAGGAGTTTGCCAGGGGAAGGGCAGGCCAGAGTCTCGTTTTCGACCGGTTGTTCTGTCTGTTTGCTGCCGAGACCTGGCGGCGCCGTCATGACGGTGGTCGTTGGGCCTGGGAAACCGTGTTCAATGAAATCGGCCAGGAAGTTCCCAGCCATAATTGGATTGCGTCCGTGGTCGAGCATGGCCTGAAGTGGTGGAAGAGGCCATTGCTGACAACGGCAAGCAGCCGCCGGTTTCTGGTGACCATTGCCTGTGAGGGTGGATTGCCGCTGAAGCTACTGCAGAAGGAAAATGCATCTCTGAGGAAGTTCTTTCGCAATGTACTAAACGTATATCATGAGGAAAAGAAGTTCGGCGTGCTGCAGAGACTGCCTCTGGCTCGGCGCTGTGCTGCCGATCTCCCCCCCTCCTTGAGGCAGGAGATCGTTTTTTCGTTGAGCGACGAGCTGATAGGAAAAATCATCGAGTTGCAGGAATTGGTTGGGGACACCGAAGATCCCGTAGCCGCTCTCGATGATCAGAGGCCGGACTGGCGTATGGAGCTGCCCTTGCCGTTGGAAAACGACATCGCCAAGGCGCTGCTCAAGAATCTGATGGACGAGAGTGTACGCCTTGCCCGCCATCACATCCGCTGGCGGCGGCTCCTCGTCCGCGGGGACCGCCACTGGTCCCTGTCGATGAGCCTCGAGCTTCCCAGAAAGATTTCGGGCCTGGCCCTGCAGCAGCTGAGCAACAACAGAAAGATAACGGAGATTCCCCGGCTGCGCCTGTTTCTGCAGGCTGCCGGGATACAGGAACAGGTTGCCCTACTGACCCTTCTCAGGGGCAAAGGCGATGAAGCCGTTTACCGTTGTGAAATCTTGCCAAGGGGAGGCGTCAGGCTTGCCGGCAGGGCCGCTGTCGCGGGCACGGCACTTTATCTCAGTGACGGACAAGGGAAATATCGGTTTTCCGTCCCCGGCGAGCAGGAGCTTGGCGAACTCCCCTGGTTCTTCGAGGCCCATGACAACGAGCTGCGGTTCATTGGCGAGGGGGCGGTCAAGACCAGGGCGGAAAGCGTCTATGCCCTGGCACCCCCGACAGGGGAGTTCGACGGCGAGGCCGAGCCAAAGGGGGAAGCGACTGAATGCGGGCGAATGGTGTTCTTGTTGCGGGGCAGCGGAAGGTGGCGACATCCTGGTGTAGGCGTCGTGCCATTTCAATGCTCCACGGTCGAGGAACTGGCCGCAGAGCTGGTTCTCGATGGTCCGCAGTTGTCCTTGCCCGTCTCTCTCGGTGGAACGCCGCCGTATCGTGGCATTCCTCGTCTCGTCTCCATCGGCCGAAGCGGCCTGCGCAAAGACGTTGCCGGGGCCAGGGCGAGTTGGCGGCCAGCCAGGGGGGAAGACTGGAGTACGGATCTCGATGCCTGCGCCGGAGATGTCTGGATACGGTATGTCGACAGGGACGACCGCTTGCTTCTCTTGCGTAGGATTCAACTCGTTCCCGATTCCTTCGCCGTGCAGGCGGAAAGAATCGGTAATTCCATCACCAGCGGCGTCCTGAAGTTGACCGATGGTCGGTTGGCGGATGTCCGGCCGGAAACGATCGAAGGCTACCAGTTTGCCGTGGAAAGATGCGATGACGGCGTGCGGCTCCTCTGCCGTACCGAACTGCCCCTGCCGATGCCGCAGTTTTCCTGCCGGCTCTACTGGGATGAGAACCGTTTTCTCACCCTGACCTTGCCGTTTCCCGGTAGCAGCGCCGCCTTCGTTCTCGGAGGAAAGGCTCTACCCCCTGGCGCGAGGGTGGCCGTTTCCAGGCTCGCGGTCGTGCAGGCCGTGGTCCAGCAGCCCTTGGGCAACCGGTCCTTTGTCCTGGAAGCCAATGTTCGGTCCCATGACGAACCCATCGGTTTCTTTCTGGAACGACATATCCAGGCGGACGAATACGGCCGTGGCGAGTTCGACCTCCTCCATATTCAAGAAGATGTGAAGTCCTGGCTGGCCCTTACCGGCAACCTCGACGCCGTGGGCAGTATTCGCATCCTGGGCCAGGGCGGAGATGTCTTGGCCGAGCTACGGGTCGGTCTCTTCGAATCATGGTTTGTTCCGGATTACGACGCAGGCATCATCCGGTTGAGCGAGGAATCCCTGCGTGACCTGGGGGATGAATGGCCTCAGCGGTTGCGGGTATCGATGATGAGGCTCTGGGATCCGGATGCGGAACAGGTCGTTCTCGAACTTACCGGAACCGGCGATTCCTGGGAAGTACCAGATCGACTCGAACCAGGGCCGTGGTTGGTGCTGGGGGAGGACGGCGACTGGCCCCGGTTTCGCCCTGTGCTGTGGAATGTCGCCGGAGAGGCTGCCCCTGGCGGCGGTGAGCTGGAGCAGGCCATCCGGCAGGCGGACGCCGATCTCAGACAACGGTTGATGGACGAGCTACTCCAGCGGCTCGCCGACGACCCAAATCATCCCGACTGGCCGCGGGTCGACACCTTCGTGGCCTTGAGCCGCCGTTATCCCGCCTGCACCTATGATCTGCTGAGTGCCATGGTCGGCCATCCGCAAACCATGGTCATGGCTCTTCTGAGAAGCTCCGACGATGATTTCGATACGGTGTGGTCCCTGGCCGACGCTCTACCCTTCTCCTGGCATCTCGTCCCGGTCGGGGACTGGAAGAAGTCTGCTGAAAACTATTTCGGCGCTATGCGGCAGGCCCTTGCGGATCTACCTGACGGCGAGAGATATGTTCGTGATGACTTTCTCGCCTTTCGTGAGAGGGTATCGGGCCGGCAGCCGTTTTTTCGTCAAGTCTGTGACTGGCTTTCTCTAACTCTATTCCCGGCTCAGACGCTCGACAACAGCGAGCTCATGCTTGCCCGGCAGGCTCCGGACGTGATCCTTGGTTTCATCAGGGAAGAAGAGCGGAAATTCCAGAACCGACACAACGCTGACGAAAAATATCCACCGGGTCGTCGGATCTTGAAATGGGTAACGCGGCCAGGGTTCAGAGAGGAGTTCGTCTTTCACAATTTGAGCCGATTCTACCGCCCGGTGCGCTGCGCACCCTTCGTCGCCGCGTTCATCGCAGCCAGAGGAGAGTCTTGTGACAAGGATGTCCTCTTCGAATTGCAGGAATTGCGCAATTTCGACCGCGACTGGTTCGACATGGCCTTTGCCTTTGCCCTTTGCCTCGAACTGACGGCCTTGTGTTGAGGAACGATCCTTTTGGAGCCGGACGATGACCGACACTTTCTTCACTTCCCTTGTCAGGCATCTGAACCGCGGGGCCACCCGGGCCTCTCTTGGCATTCTGAGCTTTCGCAACAACCCGCTACGCGAGCACTTGAGAAAGCTTTTCGAGCAGCAGCCGGGGATGGAACATTCCTTTCTGGCCGACTTGGTCTTCGAGACCACCTTTGGCTGGAAATCTGCGGACAAGACCTTCGCCGATCTTGCCGGTTCCCTCTTACAGCCGTCACTGGTCAAGGCTCTAGCCACCAAAGTGGAAGGCATGAGCGAGGATTATGTCTTTCCCGAGAATCGCCGTCCATACAGGCATCAGTTGGAGACATGGGAGGCCCTGTCGGTCACGCCGCCGCGCTCCGTTCTCGTGTCGAGCGGCACGGGCTCCGGCAAGACCGAGTGTTTTCTCATTCCCATCCTCAACGACCTTGCCCGGGAAGTGGAGCAGAGACAGGAGAGACTCGTCGGGGTGCGGGCACTGTTTCTGTATCCGCTCAATGCCCTGATCAAGAGCCAGAAGGATCGGCTGACCGCCTGGTCCGAGCCGTTTGGCGGCAAGATCAGGTATTGCCTGTACAACGGGGAGACCCCTCTCGAGGCCAGGGCTTCACGATGGAAGAGCGAGGTCGCGGATAGGAAGAGGCTACGCAACGAACCGCCGCCCATTCTGGTGACCAATGCCACCATGCTGGAGTACATGCTCGTCCGCAACGATGACCGGCCGATCCTGGATGCGTCACAGGGGAAGCTGCGCTGGATCGTCATCGACGAGGCCCACACCTACATCGGTTCCCAGGCTGCCGAACTGACCTTACTGCTGCGCCGGGTGCTGCATGGTTTCGGCTGCCGGCCCGAGGATGTCCATTTCATCGCCACATCGGCAACCATCGCCGACGGAGAGGATGCCGCCGACCGCCTCAGAGAGTTTCTCGCCGACATTGCCGGGGTAAGCCCCTCGCGGATCAGCGTTGTCATGGGAGAGCGGGAGATCCCGGAGCTGCCCGAGGTAGAGACGAGGACAGGAAACGGCATCGTGCCGGACCTTCGTGCCCTACGGAAGGCGGAGCCGGAGAAGCGGTTCATGATGCTCTGCGGCCAGCCGGCCATGCGTGAACTGCGGACAGCGTTGGCCAGGAGAGCACATACCCTGTCCGAGATTGCCGAGAGGATCTTTCGAAAAAGGGAGACCGAAACCCTGTCCCGTAGTCTGGAACTGCTCGACTTGGCTACCCAGGCTGTCGGAGGAAAGGGGCAGGGGGCCTTTCTGCCCTTACGGGGCCATCTTTTCCAGAGAACACTGGCCGGACTCTGGGCCTGCGCCAACCCCGAGTGTGAGGGCAGGAAGAATACCAGACTGGACGACGAGGAATGGCCCTTTGGCAAGGTTTTTCTCGAACGCCATAAATCCTGTGATGCCTGCGGGTTTCCCGTCTTCGAGCTGATGCAGTGCCGGCATTGCGGGGATGAGCATCTGGCGGTTCTGGAGCAGTCGCTCGAGGGCGAGGATCGGCTCAATCCGGATGTCTATGAAATCGATGAGGACGAATTCCGGCAGGAGCTCGACCCCGTGGACCAGGAAAGTATCGATGACAACGGCGACGATGTCGAAAAGTCGGTCGGTCCGGGCCTGCGGCGGATAATCGTGGCCCCGCCCAAGGGGAATAGGGTTACCCTGCTTGCCGATGGTGTTCTCGACTGGCGCGGAGAAAGGAGCGGCGGGGTTCCCATTCATCTCCTCGGGCCAGACGAGGGTGATGTCATCCACTGTCCGTTTTGCAATGAGCCGGAGCGATACGGCCGGCTCGGGATTCCCGTCCGACTTGGGGCGCCGTTCTTTCTGCAGACCGCCATCCCGCTCCTGCTCGGCCATCTACCTCCCATGGGGGGCAAGGATCTCCTGCCGTGGGATGGCCGCAGGATTTTGAGTTTTACGGATAGCCGACAGGGAACGGCAAGGATTGCCGTGAAGATGCAAATGGCCGCGGAACGGGACTTCGTCCGTAGTCTACTCTACCATGGCGTGGCAAACAAAAGACCACTCGACACCGAAGGAAAACGAGAAAAACTTGAAAACGAAGTTGCCGAGCTTGAGAGATTGGCACGTGGCAGTCCTGTCTTACAGAATCTTCTCGAGGAGAAGAAAAAGGAATTGGCAGAACTTGCATCATCGCCTATTGGCAGGATGCAATGGATCGAAGCTCGCGATCTGTTGCTGAGCAATCCGATTTTCAATCGCCACTTACTTCCGACTCTAAAAGAGCAGTGTTTGGGGCTGGAGAACAACCAACTGGCCGAGCTTTGCCTGTGGCGGGAATTCTTCCGCAGGCCGAAACGGCAATGGTCTCTGGAAACCAACGGCATGCTCGCCATCGACTACAGTGGGTTGAAGAAGATCGACCGCGTGCCGGACGTTGCGGCCCGGCTGCGGATCTCCGACGAAGAATGGCGTGTGTTGGCGCGGATCTTCCTGGATTTTGCCGTGAGATTCAAGACAGCGGTGGCCATCGGCAAAGATACCATGCGCTGGATTGGCTACCCAGGTCGCCCCACTGTGATGCTGCCACCGGGTCGGGAAGAGGAAAAGCTCTTTATCCACGAGACGTGGCCGTCTACGGCCACGCCCGGTAGGCGGCGGTCCCGCCTGGTGCGGATGCTGGCCCATGCATTGGAACTGAATCTGGAGGATACCGATCAGCGCCACACCATCGAGGAATTGCTACGGGCGCTGTGGGAGGACTGCCGCACCGTGCTGACTGCCACGGAGAAGGGATATGTCCTGAACATGGCGGACCAGGCGGAAATATGCCAAGTGCGTGAGGCATGGTTCTGTCCGGTTACTCGGAGGGTTCTTCCGGTGACGTTCCGTGGTGTCACGCCCTATCTCCCAGAGAACCCGGTCCCGGAACTCGCACGCTGTCGACGGATAAGCATGCCGGTGCTACCCGACCCGTTCTGGGCCAAGAGTTCTCCTGAACAGGCGGAAAGATGGCTGGAGACGGACGAGACGGTGACCTCGCTGCGCCGCCAGGGAATATGGGTGAACGTCAATGACCGGATAGCCGAGTTCAGCAGGTATTTCCGCTGCGCCGAACATTCGGCCCAGCTCCCTGCCGTCACCCTGACGGAGCGAGAGCGAGACTTCAAGGTCGGCAGGATCAACCTGCTCTCTTGCTCCACCACCATGGAGATGGGTGTCGATATCGGCGGTCTGTCGGCAGTCGCCATGCACAACGCACCGCCCAACCCGGCCAACTACCTGCAGCGGGCCGGACGGGCCGGCCGCCGTGGCGAGGCGGGCGCCCTCAGCTACACCCTTTGCAACAGCACGCCCCATGGAGAGGCGGTCTTCCGAAATCCCCTCTGGCCCTTTACCGCCCGCCTGGCCGCTCCCCGCGTTTCCCTGCACAGCCGCTACATCGTCCAGCGCCACGTCAACGCCCTCGTGCTCTCCGTATTTCTCGGTGAATCCGCTCCCGACGATCTGCACCGGCTGACGGCAGGATGGTTCTTCGAGTCCCAGGACGACGAGATCAGCGCGCCCTGGAGAAGATTCGTCGACTGGTGCTCCGGACCTGCCGAGGAACATGACGGTCTCCGCACCGGAATGAGACTCTTGCTGCGCCGTACCTGTCTCGAGGGAAGCAGTGCGAGAGAAACCCTCGATGAATGCTCTGCCATGCTGAAGCGCGCCGCCGAAGGCTGGCTGGATGAAGTCGGGGCATTGCTGAAACATCTCGACAATGTAAAGACTCCTGATGGTGATTCCGCTGCAGAGCGGGCCATTGGGTTGCAGTTGCAGCGATTCCGCAAGGAGTATCTGCTCTCGGAGTTGACGACCAGGGGATATTTACCCGGTTATGGTTTTCCCGGCGAGGTGGTCTCCCTGATCACGACGACTGCCGAGGAGCTTTCCCGTCGGCGGGAAAGCAAAAGCAGAGAGGATAACCGTATGATGCGGGCCGGGTATCCGGCCAGGGATGTCGCCATTGCCATCAGAGACTATGCGCCGGGCACGGACACGGTGCTGAACGGACGGGTCTATCGTTGTGGCGGGGTTACCCTGAACTGGCATATCCCGGCTGACCAGGAAGGCCCCCCGGAGCTGCAATCCTTTCGCTGGATATGGCGGTGCCTCGTCTGCGGCGCAGTGGGCGATTCGCCGGTCAGGCCAGCCATCTGCCAGTATTGCGGCAATGGGAAGCAGAATCACATAAAGAGTTACGAATACCTACAGCCGTCCGGTTTCGCGGTCGACATCAGACACGAGCCTCATAACAGAATCGATGTTCCCCAATACATCCCGGTGGTGGATCCCCTCGTTTCCATGGGAAATGCAGAGTGGGTGACCCTACCGTCCGTTGCTCTTGGCCGCTGCCGGGTCAGCAGCGAGGCGATGATCATTCATCGTACCGATGGCCTGTATGGCAACGGCTACGCCCTGTGCCTACGCTGTGGCCGGGCTGATTCCATGACACCTTCCGGGGAGCTACCCCGGATCTTTACTGATGCCCAGGGAGAGCCCAAGCCCCATAAACCGCTGCGTGGAGGAAAAACGGTGCCTGGCGGTGAACAGGACTGTCCAGGAAGTCACGAGCCTTGGGCCATCAAGCGTGACCTGAGACTGGGTGTCAGCAGAAGGACAGAGGTGTTCGAGCTGCAACTGTACAGCGTGACAGGGCAGCCTGTGGACGAGACTGCCGCATATACAATTGGCGTTGCCTTGCGGCGCGCCTTGGCGGAAAAGCTGGGGATCGTCGAGCGGGAAATCGGGGTCACGGTTGCTCCGGTTCTCGATAGGGACGGGCATTCCATCCATTCTCTCTATTTGCATGACACGGCCTCGGGAGGAGCAGGTTATGTGTCCCAGGCAATACATCTGCTGCCGGAGCTGTTCGAGCGGGTGCGCGACAATCTTGCCTGCCCCCGCAATTGCGACAGCGCCTGTCAGGCCTGTCTGCTGACCTACGGAACCCAGTATCACATCGACAAACTGGACCGAAACCATGCCTTGAAACTGGTGGACGATCGGTTCATGGCTCTCTGGGGCCTGCCGCAATCCCTGCAGGTTTTTGGCCCAGAGACGCGATTGGAAATGGAACCACTCGCTCTTGCCTTGCGGCGTGAATACCAGAAGATTTCTGCTCACGAGGTGCGGATCTTTCTGGCCGGTGATCCAAGGTTGTGGGAGCCCATCAGCTGGCGTCTGGTCGATGAACTACGTTCCCTCAACCAAGCCGGCGTGAAAATCGATATGGTGATTCCGGAAGAGACTCTGGACAGGCTGGAACCTTCCCAGCTCGACGAATTGATCGCCCTATCGACCATGGTCGGAGTTCCCCATGTCTATTGCCCCAAGAGCGCACCGGTCCTCACGGAGGGAAAGGCCAAGATGTATCGGGCCGTGGAAATCGGCAGCGAAAGGGCCTCGGTGCGGTGGGCCGCAAGCAGAGAGGAGACATTGGTTCCTGGACAAGAGTGGGGGACGGGGAGCGGTGAAGGGCAATTCGTGCGGATACGGGAGGACAGAGCACTAGAGGCCGTGCCTGACGTCTGGAGTATCAGAAAGGTGGTGGATCTCGGAAAAGTCGATCGGGATACCATGACCATTGAAATCGGTCATGAGATGGACGGAAATCTCGATGACTTCGGCACCAAGGCGTGGTCGTTGCTGCTCTCGAAAGACGAAGGCTTGAAAAGGAAGCTGACAGTCGAGGTTCCGTTATCAGAGGTTGCCTATAGCGATCGTTATCTGTGTTCTCCACTAATGGCGCTCCTGTTACGCAACCTGCTCAAGGCACTGAAAACATTTTCAGGAGGTATCGTGGATGCCACAAAAGTCCGCGTCACCACGGCAAATCTGCATTCGAATACATCGAGGCCGACAACATATCTTTACCACAATTGGCAAAACAATCGCATCCGCCGGCAAGTCTACAATATCTTGTTCGACTGGTGCCTGGATTTCATCTTTGACGATGCCCTAAGCAGAAGGGATTTGCCTCATGCGCGCGTCTTGACCCTGTCATGGCCGGATGGCACAGGATATGAGATCCGATTGGACCAGGGCGTGGGCTATTGGGGAATCGATGGGGGAAGCGCTCCATTTCCATTTCATCAACGTGCTGAACACCAGGCTGAATGTCTGCTGAAAACACAGATCGCGATCAAGGCAATGAGCCGGTCTCATGCTACCTCATGGTATGTGCGGCAAGCCTGATTATCGGTCAAACCCCGTCGGTGTTGACAGACCTGCTACCCTGGAACCTCGAACCGGAACTGCTCGACTCCTTCGAGCCCTGGCCAAATGCCAGACCTTTGCCTCCACAACCCGACGACCAGCCTGCCGACCCTGGGATATCCCCAACATCGGCGGACAACATCGACAACCGGATACATCTCCACCATCCGCCTGCAAGGTGGAGTTACATGACGCTTAGCTTGACAGACGCCAGAGGAAAGGGTAAGTATCAGCTCGTCGGCCAAAAAAGGTCGGCTAGCGATCGATTTTCGTGTCTCATTTCGCGCCCATTTTGCGCACCCCAAAGTGACCTTATTTGACACGAAGCGCGGAAGGGATGCTCGAAAACTTCAAACAAATACAACAGATTAAGGCATATTCGAGGCCACCGAGATCCCTTAAGGGAATGTAGGACGTTGGCCTCCGGAGCCAAAGGCCACAGGTTCGAATCCTGTACCGCCCACCAGTACAACTCGCACAAGGGGATTCGGCATCACGCCGCAATCCCCTTTTTTGATGGAATCGCTGGTGCGAGTCCATCGAGTTCACGGTTTGCGACCCATTGCATACCCGGTCAGGCCAGGACCGACCACGAGTTGGCACGGCTTCATCCTTTTTCATTTATCATCTTGTCATCACCAAAAAAATACTGTACCGTGCCACGGGTTCTTCCTCCGTATCAGCCACCAACCCTGATCATATAATTTCCCGCGAGACCGGCACACCATGATGCGCCACACCATCTTCTTTGCTTTCTTCCTCTGTCTCGCCGCCCTGGTCGGGGTCGGCCGGACAGCAGCCCAGGAACCCGCCGCCCCGGCCCTGACGCCGCAGGCCATCCAGAACCTGGTTTCGACCCAGGGGCAACGAACCGTCAGCGGCATGACCCCGGCCCAGATCCAACAAGCCATCGAAGGGATGGCCCCCTCCCAAGTACAACGGATCATGGAACAAGTCGGCGGTCAAGAAACAGTATCAACCGGGGAGTCGGCCCCGGCCGAAAGTGAAGCCATCGGAGAGGGGAGCGCGGCCCCGGAAAAAGAAGCCGCCGCTGGGGAGGCGACCGCCGACCAGCAACGCACCCGCCGGGAATACTCCTCCCTGGAGCAGATCTACCGGCGCAATTATGCCAGTCCGCTGGCCGCCGACCTCACCCAATTCGGCTACGAGATCTTCTCCACCGGCAGCACCGCCCCCTCGCGCCTGGCGGTACCCGACGATTCCTACATGCTGGGGCCCGGCGACCGGCTGCGCATCCGGGTGTGGGGCGCCGGACTGGATGCCGAGTTCACCGGCGCCATCGACAGAAACGGCAATATCAACGTCCCGAAGATCGGCATCGTCCCCCTGGCCGGCAGCCGCTTCGGAGACGCGGAGACCATCATCCGGCGGGAGGCGGAGAAGTATGTCCAGGGCATCAACATCCACGTCTCGCTGGCCGAACTGCGCTCCCTGGAAATCTACGTGGTGGGCGAGGTTCGGCGGCCGGGCCTCCACCTGGTGCCGCCCTTCTCCTCCATCCTCGGCGGCCTCGTCAATGCCGGCGGGGTCAAAAAATCCGGGTCGCTACGCCGCATCCAGCTGATCCGGGGCGACAAAACCGTCGCCACCCTGGACCTCTACGACTTGCTCCTGCGGGGCACCAAGAAAAACGATCTGCTGCTCACCGACCGCGACATCATCTTCGTGCCCCGCATCGGTCCCACCGCCGCCATCGTCGGCGCGGTGGCTAGGCCGGCCATCTACGAACTGGCGGGAGAACAGACGATCCAGGACCTCGTCGACCTAGCCGGCGGCCGCCTGCCGCAGGCCTTTGCCGACCGCATCTACCTGCGCCGCTTTGCCGACCACCGGGAATTCGTCGTCCGCGACATCGATGCCAGCCGCGAACAGGACGCGCTCGCCGCCGTCACCATTGCCGACGGCGATCTGGTGGAGCTGCAGTTCCTCGGCGCCGCCTGGCCGGAGACCGTACGCCTGGAGGGCCACGTCTGGTTTCCGGACGTGTTCGCGTGGAGGGAAGGTCTGCGGCTTTCCGACATCCTGAAGAGTCCGGAACTGTTGCAACCGGGCGCGGTGACCGAGTTTGCCTACCTGCACCGGTACGATCCCGTCACCACCCGCTACAGCGTCCGCTCCATTCCCCTGCAGCAACTTTTCGCCGGCACCTTCGACCTGGAACTCAAACCCCACGACCGCATCCAAATCCTTTCCCGCCGTGAATTCGGCATCCAGGAACCGGTGCGGATCGAGGGGGCTGTGTGGCGGCCGGGAACGTTCCCCTATCAACCGGGCCTGACCGTGGAAGGACTCCTGTCCCTGGCCGGCGGCCTGCGGTTCGGCGCCGACGCCTCCCGCATCGATCTGAGCCGCCAGACGATTGAGAACAAAGAGGTGATCACCACCCACTACCGAATCAACGCGACAAAGGACAAAGACTTCGTCCTGCAGCCATACGACTACCTCTTCGTCCGCCAGGTCAAAGACGCCACCAGCTTCAACCAGGTGACCATCGAGGGCGAGGTCCTCTATCCTGGCACCTACCGGATCAAGAAGGGCGAACGGCTGGCCGACCTTATCGAGCGGGCCGGCGGTTTCACGGACGAAGCCTATTTCTACGGAGTACGGTACTTCTCGACCACGGCCCAGAAGATTCAGCAGCAGAGCCTCGACCAGTTGATCGACGACCTCCAGATCCGGGCCGAGACCGTACTCGCCGACCAGGTGCAGACCGTCTCCAGCCAGCAGGATGCCGCAACGTTGGCTGCCGGCCAGAACGCCCTACGACGGCTGGTGGAACGGCTACGGACCATCAAGGCGAGCGGCCGGGTGGCGCTCCACATCGCCGATCTCGAGTCCTTACGCAACTCGGACCAGAATATCGTGCTGCAAGACGGGGATCGTCTGGTGATTCCCAAACGGCCGGAGTTCGTCTCCGTGGTGGGAGCGGTCTACACGCCGAATTCCTTTCTCTATCAGCCGCACCTCACCGTGGCCGACTATCTCGAACGGGCCGGCGGGCCCACCCGCAACGCCGACAAGAAGTACATCTACGTGCTGAAGGCCAACGGCGAGGTGGCGGCCCGCACCCAGGAAGGCATATTCTCCTCGACCTTTTTCAGTATGCGCCTCATGCCCGGCGACACCGTGGTGGTACCGGAAAAACTGGAACGGATCCCCTATCTCCTGGTCACCCGGGACATCGCCGATATCCTGTTCAAGATCGCCACCACTGCCGGGGTGGCCATGGCGCTATGAACCGCCTGCACGGATGAACACCGATCGCACCATGGGAAACGAACCGCCAGCCACCGACCAGCGCAAGGAGATAGTCTACCTGCAACCCGCCTTCGGGCCGCCCTACGAGGAAGACGAAATCGACCTCCTGGATCTCTGGCGGGTGATCTGGTCCGGCCGCTGGTTCATCGCCGGCGTCACCTTCCTGGCCACCGCGGCCGCCGTGCTGGTCTCCCTCTACGTCCTGCCGGTGATCTACCGCTCCGAGGCGGTCCTGGCGCCGGTGCAAAAGGAACAATCCGGTCTCGGGGCCCTCTCCGGCTTGGTGGGCAGCCTGCCCCTGCCCATCTCCTTGCCGGGCGGCGGGTCCGGCATCACGAACTTTCTGAACAGCCGCACCCTGAAGGAACGGCTGATCAAGAAGTACAATCTTCTGCCGGTCCTCTACCCGGACATCTGGGACCCGAACCGCAAGACCTGGACGGTGGAGGACCCTGCCGACGCGCCTACCGTGGTCAAGGCCCTGCAATCGAAGGTCCTCGACAATCTCTTTTCGGTGTCACAGGATAAGAAAACCGACCTCGTGACCATCGCCTGGGAGGGGGAAGATCCGGCTTTTTGCGCCGAGATGCTGCAGCACGTCATCGATGAACTCCAGTTCTTCCTGGAAAACGAGTACGTCACTGACGCCCGACGCGAACGGGAATTCGTCGAGAAGCAACTCGCCAAGGCCACCGCCGAGCTGGAGTACTGGGAACGGCAGGTGCCGAGCGAGGAACTCACCTTGGCCAAGATCACCCGGGAGCGGCTGGCGGCCCAAACCGTGTACACCGAGCTGCGCAAGCAGCTCGAGTTGGCCAAGATCTCCGAGGCCCGGGAGAACATCACCTTCAAGGTCCTCGACCCGCCCTTCGTACCCGAGAGGAAGTACAAACCGAAGCGGTCCCTCATCGTGGCCCTCACCATGGTGACAAGCCTCTTTCTCGCCGTTTTTCTCGTCTTCGCCCACCATGCCGTACAAAACGCCCGCCAGCGGCACGATGAGGCGGCCGAAAGCGATGGGTGACCATCCAGGGGAGGCGTGATGCGGCACCTCATCCTCCCCCTCCTCGTCCTGCTCCTGCTCGCCGGCCAAACCCTGCCGGCCGCGGAAATCGGCGATCCACCTCCGCCGGCCCTGGCCGGCCTGCAGGCCGCTACCGGCCTGTGGGACATGCCCACCGCCCGGGTTCTGCCGGACTGGAGCGTCCGGATCAAGTACGGGCGAGCCGAGCCCTACCGCTACTACGGGGTTGCCCTCGGCCTGTTCGACATCCTCGAAATCCACGGCCAGTTCACTGAGATCTCCACCCTCATCGCCTTTCCCGGCTACGACTACGGGTACTACAAGGACCGGTCCGCCGGCGCCCGTCTCGTGCTCTGGAAGGAACGGACCTGGTTTCCCCAGGTGGCGGTGGGGGCCTACGACCCCATCGGTACCCTGCTCTTCCCCTCCCGCTACCTCGTGGCCTCGAAGCACTGGCGGAATTTCGACCTCACCCTCGGTCTCGGCCAGGGCATTCTCGGCGGCCAGGGCTACCGGGAAATCCAGGCGGAACGGGAAAACGCCGACACGCCCGAAGCCTTCGACACCACCTTCCTGCGCTCCTCGCCGCTGCGGCCCACCCGGGTGTTCGGCGGAGTGGAATATCACCATTCCCCCAAACTCACCCTGACCGCCGAATACTCCTCTCTGCGCTACGAGTCCCTCTTCGGCGCGCCGGAAAAGGCGGATTCACCGATCAACATCGGCTTCAAGTACCGACCCTGGCCGCATCTCACCCTGCAGGGCGGCTGGATGCGCGGCCAGGAGGTGGCCATTGGCCTTTCGGCCGACATGCCGCTTTCCCCGGAAGGGCTGTTGGTCTGGAAGAAGGAAGAGCCGTACCGGGCCGACGAGCAGACCCGCTGGCAGGCCGTCGAGGCGGATGACCGCAAACTCGCCGAACTGGTCGGCGAAAACGTGAAGGCCGACGGGTTCTCCCAAGTGGCGGTATCGGTACGCGACGACGCCCTCTGGTTGGAGGCGGCCAATACCCGCTACCTCTCCGACGCCAAGGCCATGGGCCGGCTGGCGACCATTGCCGACGAAATCTGCCCGCCGACCATCACCACCTTTTACATCAACCTCACCCGCCGCGGCCAGATCAGCCAGAGCCTGAAGACGAGCCGGGAAAACCTGCGCGCCTTCCTGGACAGCCGGCTGGACAAACAAGGGTTCCTCACCTTTGCCGAGCTGGAACCATACGGTACGCTGCATTACCAGGAATTTTTCGAAAAACCGGGGACGCCACGGCCGTGGCGTCCCCGCAAAAACTGGTTCAGCTTCGAACTCAATCCGCGGGTCAGGACCTTTCTCAACAACCGCCGGGGGTTCTTCAAGTTCAAGGCCCTGCTGGAACCGCGGCTCAAGATTCATCCCTGGCGCGACGCCACCATCCACGTGGGCATCGAGATCCCGTTCTACAACGAGTGGGACACCGTGGACTACGGAACCAACGAGCCGCAACCAACCCGCACCGACCTGCTCGACTTCGAGCGCCACTCCTTCACCCGGCTGTCGGTCCTCGCCCTCGAGCAGTACGTCGAGTTGCCGGGCAACGTGCTGGGCCGGTGCGCGGCCGGCTACTTCGAGAATGCCTATGCCGGCGTGGGGGGAGAACTGTTCCGCTTCTTCCAGGAGGGGCGGTTCGGCATCGGCGTGGAAAGCGAGATAGTGCGCAAACGCGATCCGGAAAACGATTTCCGCCTGCATCCCCGCATAACGAAAACCTATGCCACCTCCTTTCTGAACCTCTACGCCCAGCTCTGGCCGGATCTCGGCCTGGAGGGCGGCCTCAAGATCGGTCGCTTCCTGGGCGGCGATACCGGCGTGCGGCTGGAATTGCGACGATCGTACCGCTACTTCACCATCGGCGGCTGGTACACGGCCACCGACACCGACGTGTTCTCCGATCCGAAAAACCGCGGCGTGGCCGAAAAAGGAGTCTATATCCGGATTCCCCTCTCCCTCTTCGTCGACCGGGACATCCGCGGTCACCTGCGCTACGAGTTCACCAGCTTCACCCGGGACCAGGGGGCCCTGGTGAGCCAGCCGTCCATGCTCTATCCCATGGACCTCTTCGGCAGTGTGGATCACACTCGCCGGCATCTGGAGGACATGCGGCCATGACCGTCGAACGCACAACACTTCGAATGCGACGTGGATGGTGGTGGTGGCCGGCGCTGTTGATGGGCATGCTGGTCGCGGGCTGCGCCGCCACGCCCCAGACCTGGTACAAGGCGGGCGGCAGCCAGCGGGAATTCGACATCGACTCCCGGGAATGCGAAATCATTGCCCGGCGGCAGGCCATCGCCGCGACCGCCCGGCACCGGCACTACCGGCCGGAGACCTATGCCGAACTGTATGACCGCTGCTTAGCGCGGATGGGCTGGAGCCGGACACCGCCGGCGACGGCCGCCAGCAAGACGGACTCTCTTCCCCCTCCGCCGTCCCTCGGCACACGTACCGACGACACCATACACGCCTTCGATACCGTCTTTGCCGTGCCGGCGAACGCCTCCTTGGTCACCAGTAACCGCCGGGTGGTGGGGCCCACCACCATCGAATCGTGGTTGTTCCAGGTACCGGAAGATACGTACGTCAATTTTATCCTGCAACAAAGCGAGACAGCCGCCTTTCCCCTCCGTGATTACCCGGTGCCGCCTCCCTACCGACTCTATACCAGCGGACGAGGCGACGGCTTGCGCTGGGCGGCCTTCTGGGGTCGGGTGAACGGCGCCTGGATCAAGGTCATCGGGGCGTACGGCTTTTACGGCCGCCACCGGCGGCTGGTGGTGGTGATCACCGCGCCCCTGGCCGGCCCCACGGGACCGCCTCCCCCCGGCCTGGCGCTGGCAGCCAATCAGCACCACGAGATGGCCGCCTTCGTGGAACGGTGGCGCCCTTGGCTGACCAATCTCGCCCCCCGGCCAGGAATCGTGAAACGTGCCCTCCAGGCCCTGGGTCACTCCCTGAAACGGTTCTGACCCACGTCTCAAAGAGACGTGTCAACCCCTCCGGCGAGGAGATCGGCATTCATGCCCTTGTATTGATGTGAGGGGAAAGAAGAAAAGAAGAAACGACAAAACCCCGAAGGCGCTAGCCATCGGGGTTTTGTGTTAACCAAGAACCGCCCAAATTGGCGGATTGTAATCTGGCTCCCCGTATGCAACCCTCTTCATAACCCTTCTCCATCCGGCTGTCAAGCCGTAAGCCTTCGTAATTCAACGAGTTATCAAAGAACGGGCCGTTTTCGACGGGGCGGAAGCGGGGTTGATTCGGATTTCCGCTACAGTCCCAACCGGGCCGCCACGTCCTCGTAATCCAGGTCCTCGGCGTAGAGCTTCTCGAGCTCGCTGCGTGCCCGCCGGCGCTGGCCGAGGTCCTCGTAGACCAGGGCCCGTTCGTACCGGAGCGCCCGAATCAGTTCCTCGGACCGACCCTTCTTCCGGCGCAGGGCGCCCGTCAAGGTCTCCCGCGCCGCGTCCAGAAGTCCGAGCCCACGAGCCCACGTAGGGCTCCGCAGCGGATGACCATCATGTCTTGTCTGGCTCTCCCGGGACCAGCATGGCGAGACGCTCGATGGCGGGTAACCGGAACGGTAGATCCAACTCGTTGAGACGAGCTTCGAGAGCAACTTCTGCCTCGTGGAGCAGATTCTCTGTGTCCACACCGCCCTTGGACTTGACGTCGAATACGTTACTTCGGGGCTTGTCTGCCGCGGGGTTCAGCAGCTTGAGCAACTCCCAGTCGCGAACCAGCTTCCACTCAGGTCCCTCGCCTCGCTGGAGTCCAACGACTACTTTCCGTACCACCCCTTCTGCTCCGGTAATGCGGTCGCGGAGGGCGAAAACCACGAGCGCTCCTTTCAGTTCACCCATAGGGGCAAGAGCGTCAACGACTTCGGAGGCCTCCCGTAAGGCACGGTCAACAACCCGCAGTCCAACGCCCGCGACATCCTCGCCTTCATGCGGGCTAGGTTCACGAGCGAAGAGGAGATCATAACGTTCAGCTATGGTGAAATCGTCCAGCCATTGCTGGGGCGTCTTGAATCTTAAGCGCACATCGTCAACCTGGTGTGGGCGTCTGCCGAACATTGCCAGGACAGACTTGAAAAAAGGCACCAAGTCGGGCAGGTCTACCTTCGGAATCTCATCCACCACTTCGCCGAAGTCGAACCGAGCGACGTTGCCAAACAGACTACGAACGACGCCAACCGCATCCTCACCGCCAAACGTTGCCGTCTTTGCGTCGAACCACTGCTCGAGCCGCTGTCCGCTAAGCTCGGGATCCGCGTCGGCGAACACCTTGGTGAACATCCGCGGCGACGCCATGCCGATCACCAGCTGTCGCATGTCCTCCGGGTCCTCCATCGCACCCTGGAAAGCCAGGGTGATGCGATCAAGCTTCTGGTCCAGGCACTCCCAAATTCGACTCTCGACCGTTTCGGGGTTCCGAATCGTCACGACGTCAACCGGCTTGGTCTGGCCGTAACGACTGAGTCGCCCGACGCGCTGATGCAGTCGCATGGGGTTCCAGGGGAGATCGACGTGGATGAGGGCGCTGCAGCTCTCCTGGAGATCGATACCCTCGCCTGCCGCTTCTGTCGACACCAGGAAGCGGACGTTGCCACGGTTGAATCTGTCGGCGGCTCTGCGCCGGTCCTCTCTGATGAGAGACGTACGCCCTTGTGAGTCCTTGACACCCTCAATGAAGCCATCACCATTGATAAACGCAACGCAGCCGTCGCCGTACCGAGCCTGCAGAGCACTCATCAGCAACGCCTGCGTCGCCTTGTACTCCGTGAAGAACAACACAGATCTGCCAGTGAACGACTCGTCGACGACCTCTATGATCCGCGCGATCTTTGTCTCTTGATCCACCTCGTCGGCCGCTGCAATGAGTTCCTCGAGGGCCGGGATCTCGTTTGGGTTCAGGTGGATCATGTCACCGAGGTTTTCCACAACACGCTCCTCAAGGCGGGCGATCTCGTCCAGGTTGGCGGGGTCGTCTTCGTCCAACAGCTCTTGCATCCGCGCCATGTCCGGAGCGGACTGCTCCATCTTCACCTTGGCTTCCTGGAGTCGCATTAACCGCTTGGCGAGCGCACGTCGCACGGCGGCGACCGAGCTCGATGCCAGCTTCTGCATGGTGATGAGGACGAGAATGGCCATCCGTCGCTGTTGCTGGCCGAGTCCGGCTGCATACGCCTTTCCTGTGGCGATGAATTCCGTGAGCTTTGCGTAGAAGCGCGCCTCTTCGGGCGAGTATGTGTAGGTCTCCTGACGGGGAATTACGGGGGTAAAGATCGGGGTGCCGGTCATATCGGTGACCCGCTGCTTGTTGTTGCGGATCATCACATCCCGCAGCTTCTGAACCTGCTTTTCAAGAGGCTCTTGCGGATTGAATTCGTCGGGGCGGAGCAACTTGAGCAGGGACAGGAATCCGTAGTCCTTGCCTCGGTGGGGGGTTCCGGTGAACAGCACCATCGAGTGCACACGACCTCGGGTCTGCAGTCGCTCGACGAGTTGAAAGGACAGCGTTCGTCCGCGCTCCTCGTCCACGTTCATGTGATGGGCCTCATCCACCAGCACGAGATCCCAGGGCTTGGCTTCCTGCAGGCGATCCCAGCGCCCTCCCGTATCCATCCGCAACGTGTGAGCGGATGCCACGACCTTGTCGTGGGTATTCCAGTAGTCCGAGGTCTCCGTATCGACGGATGGTGCGTAGAGTGAAACGCGAATGTCAAACATCTCGCGTAGTCTCACCTGCCACTGCTCTACCAGGCTCGCTGGAGCCAGGATGAGGAGACGGCGGACCCTTCCCGAGGACAAAAGCGGAGTGAGGATCAAACCCGCCTCAATGGTCTTGCCGAGGCCGACGTCATCTGCCACGAGCCAGCGTGTCGGCCAGGATTCGAGAACTCGCTTGCACACCCAGAGCTGATGGGGGAGAAGCGTGATCCGCGACCGGGAGAAAACCCCCCACGAGTCATTCACCGAGGCGATGCAGTTTCCGAGGATTTTCGTGACCACATTGACAGTCGGGTCGAACCGCGCTTCTGCAGCGCGCTCGCTCAAGCCCTTGACAAGCTCAAGATCGCCAGGAAGACACTCCTCGATACCGTGCTCGAATCTGACGAGGACGCTCTTGCCGTCGTCCATGCGGACTCGTCCCGTTCCGAAACGGGCATGTCGAACAGTTGCGTTCTTCTCGAAGGTTGCCATCAATCCTCCAATCCGAGCTGTCGTTTCAAATGCGGGTCATCGTCGATGTGACGTAGTGGGATATCGAAAGCCCTATGGAGATGCGGCGTCGGCGTGTCGAGCTCCGCTGCGAGGAAATCGAACACTGCCCTGGCTTTTTCCAAGTTGGACGCACCGCTATCGGGAACGTGAAGACCGAGAGGCCGGAGGAAGCGGAGCAGTTGCTCTGACGGCACCCAGCAGTCGGGCAGGAGATGGTCGCCTTCGAGCACGCCCAGTCGCACGAGCTCTCGGAGAACCCAGTGAAGGCCCATGTTCAGCGGCGCCGGCGGGGCGTCGAACTGTTGACCAGCCCCTGTAAGCGCCTCATCCTCCCGCGGCGCGAGCAAACAGCTCACCCGGTATAGCTCGGCGGGACGTCGCCCCGCCGTACGGAGCAGACGTCGATACTTCTCGAGATACCGGCTGAGCTGGTAGATGGCGGGAAAGAGCGACATCCATCGTGCGTACGGTAAATCCTTAACAGCACGATCCTGCCAGGTGCGGAGGATATCCATCCAGGCTGCCTTGTCATCGGGTGTCTTGAAGACCATCCACCAACCATCGTCGTATGCCCGTTCAAGAAAGGTGCGGTGGTGCCCATCCTTTGTACGACCAAGGCTCTGACAGGCTCCCAGGACAAGCAGGGCCAGCCAATGCTCGCTGGAATCGGAGCGGAGCCCGTCCGCGATGGGTGTCTGCCGGAGCCACGCTGGCCAGACCCTGGCCTCGTATGTTCCTATGACCTCGCGGCGCATCTCTTCATTGTCCCACCACGCCTGCATGCGCTCGAAGAAGGTCCGCCGCGTCGAATGAGGCAGCGGGGATTGCGGTTCCTGCTCGGTCCTGTCTTCAAATTGACTCGGGAAAAGAGCAGCCAGAAGCCGCTGGCACCGCCATTCCTCCTCGCCCGTGTCTTCGAGCATCTCGCGCACCTCATCGTACTCTGCCAACCAGATTGGACGCGTATCGAAAGGCACCAGCCGCTCAAGGATCTCATGCTGGAGACTGCCGTGGAGGAGATAGCGAAGGGCTGCCTTACGTCGCTGCGGCGGAATGTCCTGGTACCAGGCGGCCATGGTCGCGGCATCGACTTCATGCCTCGCCCGGAGGTGCTGGAACACGGTCAGATCCTTGGACGTTACGATGTAGCTCTTGGCAAGGATTCGCGAGTCGGGGGCGAACACAGCCCGTAAAAGCTCGTCTTCGATATCTGATCTCTCGTCGGGAAGCGGTAGCTCCCTCGGAAGCAGTAGAGATCTCAGGCTGGCCCGGGAACCATCCGCCGCCAAAGCAACGAGCTGAGAGGCCCATCCAGGTCCCTGCCCGCTCGTCGTGAGCAATCTCCAAACCGCGTCGTCCGCAAGCGGCCGCAGCGAGTGTAACCGCTCAGCCGACAGGAAATTATCCCACGCGTCCGCGAGTTCCGAGAGGACGTCCGACGGTTGAATCTGCCGGATGGTGCCGGGGAGGAGTGGACGCAGGCGCCGCGCCACCTTGCCGGAGACGACGCAGCGCCTCTTCAGCAGCGAGGCAACATCGTCGATGTCTGCGAAGGCTTTGCAAATGTCCGGATCGTCCAGGCCACCCACCGCGACCTCGATCCGGGTCTCGGGCTTCAACGGCGGCAGCCGTTCCGGAAACGGCGCCGGCAATTCAGAAGGCACCACAGACCGGGTACTCATCCAGGCGGACAGCCCGTGTCCGTCACCGTGGAGGTGGAGAAGAAGCTTCTGCCGCAGATTGTCAGTGGTGTCGATCCCGGAGATGAGCACGGTCCAGAGTGACGCAAGGAAGGAGGGCAGCCTGTCGGTGGTGGGCAGGTCGTGTGCGAGGGCGCCCGCAGAAGCCTCCAGCGCGTCGTGCAGCTCAACCAGGCCGGCGCCGAGAGCCTTTCCGAGCATGCCGACGACTGCGAGAGTCTCCTCGCTATCCAACGAGACATGGGTCCTTCCCGGGTCCAGTTTGAAGGGACCGTTGATCGCATAGCCGCAGCCCCAGCCCTCGCTCGTAGGGGTCACATTCCACAGGAACGGCATATCCGACGGGAAAGGGGCGGGAGCGCCGTTTATCAGACCGAACACAAGCGCGACCGTGCTTCCCTTCGCGCCAGGAGGCCGGAAACGCACGAGGCGCCACCGCTCGTGATTCGGCAGCTCGGTGGTTTCCGTCGCAACGGCCCACCCTGGCGCGCCCATGATGACCTCCTCCTTGAACCTGGCGATTCCAGGGAAGGGGCCACCTTCAACAACAACCTCGCGAAGCTGACGGGCGAACACAGGGAGGAGCGTACGCGCATACATGAAGCGCTGAAACAGTTTCCGCACAAGGTCTGTTGGATCCAGGTCATCACGCAAGGGCAATCGAACTCGCGTCGCCCGGTATCCCTCCACCGGCTGCAAGTCGGGATCGTCGGGAACAGGTTGCTCCGAGGGAAGCAACCCTCCGGCGATAGAGAAGGCCAAAAAACCGCTGACCACCGACGGGTTCCGCGACACGATATGGATCGACTTGAACCCGAGACCAAAACGTCCGGTCGTCGAGGCGGCCGTACTGTGGCCCGGCGCCTCGCCAGGCTTGCCGCTCAGGTTCAGCAGCATCATGAAGTAGAGATCCTGATCCCATTGCCGCTCGCGCCCCTGGGGGAAAGAGGCACCTCCCGTATCGTTGATCGGTCGTCCATAATGCGTGATATCCAACGTCGGTATGCCGTCGACCTCATGAATCCGGACAAGGAGCCTGCGCGCGGCAGGCGCAAGCTCACCTCCAGCGATCTCGGCGGCCTGAGCGAGGGCATCGTCCGCATTCTGCGCGAGCTCAAGCAGAACGCTGTCTTCGCGGTAGCCGAAGCGTTGTATCAGCCCCTGGACGCGCTCCCAAAGGAAACGCTGGTGCTGCGGGTCATCGCAAATGAGGGACGCAAGCCGGTCCAGCGCGCTCCGTTCCGCTTTCATCGCATCCCGAAGCTGCGCCGGCGGGGCCTGTTCACGTTTTCGCTGGGCCCGCTGAGCATCGCGTAGCGCATCCCAAAGCGGTGGACATTCGCGCACATCAAGCTGGTGAAGGGTAAGCGGCAGGTGGGCCAGAATGGATGCCCGCACGGGTCCTACCTGAGCCTGAGATCCCGTCCCCCAGCGCGACCACCAGGCACGCACGGCCTGCGGATCAACCCGCAGAATGTGGACAGCCCACCACTCTACCGTCCCTCCGAGCAGCCCGATAAGTTCGGGGGCCGTTCGGCGCTGCGGGTCGACATCGCGAAGCGTAATATCCCAGAAATCACCGAGCACGGAGTGACACCGGATGGGGTCGGTGGCAAGGATGGTATCCTGATCGGAGTCGGCGTCCATCTCGATCCGCTCCCCCAGGACGTTGACCGCCTCCACACGGCTGCCTCGGGCGACACTCCCGGACACGAAGACCTTGACCTTGTCCCAGAAATTGTTCCCTTCCTCATCCCAGAAATCATTCTCATCCTCGGGGATTAGATCAGCGCGCATCCCCTCCACACTGACATCATCCCCGAGCCACTCTTCCGCCAGCCGCGCTATGGCATCGCCCTTCCCGTTTCCGAGCAACCCGAGGAAGGCGCCGACAGCGCCGCGCGGGATTCGTTCCGACCAGGATTCGAAGTATTTCGCGAGCGCATCGGCCGTGCCGGGTCCGATCCGGGCTTTCGTAGCCGCCGCCTGCTCCCGGACAGGCTCATCACTGTCGAGCCGAAGGCTGGCGCGAAGATCGGACAGGACTCGATGCCGTCGCGCGACGCCTGAGGCCGACCGGGCAACCTCGCGGGATGGATGCCACCGGCCGTCCTGGGTCGGCAGGTCCATGCCGGGCAGGACCTCCTCGAAAAACCCGTCGGTGCGCGCAAAGCATTCCAAGAGTCTGCCAAACAGACGACCGGATGCCGAGTCTTTCGCGGGACGTGATGCCGAGAGTGTTTTTAACATGTCCAGCTGGCGCGAGGCAGGGGCGGGAGCACAAAGCGACCGGGCCAGCTCCATGACGGCATCACGAGCAGCCGCTGTGACATCCTCAAAGGATTGCTTGGTGCCCTTGACCGCTTCCGCCGCCGCATGGAGAAGCGCCCACCCTTGATGAGAGCCTGCCAGCGGCGTTTCAAGAGCGTCCCTTATCAGCAAAATGTCGATTGCCTGCGCTTCCGGCAGAATCAGGAATGCTCCATTGTCGACCCGGGCGACCCGATCCGGCTCCAGGGCTTGAGCGAGATGCTGCACCTGACGAGAGCGACCCGGACGACCGAGGATCTCGTGGACGATTTTTCCCGCCGCGCTCCATACCGCCGGCAGAACGTCATTGGTGCGACGGTAGCCGCCAAGGGCGCCTGAGCTCGCGAGCACTGAGACACCTGTCTCCAATGCATTCGGAAGGAGGAGGATCTGTTGGGGGGCAATGCCTCCTTGGGAGTTACTATCAGGCAACCAATCGGTTTGTCTGAGCAGGTCTAAAAGCTCCTTATCCCTTGGCAGGGTCACTCGCCCCTCGTTGTCAGGCTGAAGGCCCCTGATGATCTGGTCGGCAAACCGCCAGGGACGTTTACTCTGCAGCATCGCCCGGAGAATGCCGTCGTCATCCAGCTCCCGAATATCATGATAGAGGTCGGCTGCTTCTGGATCGGGGGCAAGCAGCCGGATTTCCGCAGCGAGATCCGCCGGCGGCCGAAGATCCCCTGCGAGACGAAATGTCCGCCCGTCAATGGGGCCGCGTTCACCGTCGATCCCCCGGTGGAGCGGCATCTCCCGCCAGGCCGCCTTCTTCTCGGGTGCAGTCTCGAACAGGTGCCTGAGCAGGTGCAGGGCTTCTGATTGTTCGAGCATGCTCCAGTCGACAGGTTCATCCAGCGCCTCACGCAGCAGATCATGGAGTACGCCTGCATCGACGGCTTTGACGAGGAGGTCCTCCACGAGTGCATGCGGAAGCGATTCGATCAGCGCCGGTCTGACCATGCACCATGACCGGTTGAGGAGCCGGAGCAAAATTTCAAGCGTCTTCTGGTTCTCCGCCTGTTCCGAGTCCTGGCTCCGGACATAGTAAAGCCTGCCATCCATCGCGTCGTCCGCGACTCTCCCGGTCAGCAGCGCCCGAATCGCATTACGCACGGTGTCTCCGTCGTCGGCTGCGAGCGCCACCAAATCCGCCGAAATCCTCTGCAGAAGCGGCTGTCGCTCCAATGGATCGGACCGGATAGCCCCGGAACATAGTACTGCGCTGGCCAGCGGGCCGGCCGCAGGAACCGGCGCGCGAACCGCAGCCCCGACCGCTGCCTCGACAAGCCACACAGGTTCACCGATCGCCCTGGACAGCTCCTGCACTGCGCGCTTGGGGTCTGACGGCGCTTCGAGGGAGGAGCCATCCTCCTCACTCTCACTGTCTTCGACGTCGGTGCTGGGCCGGGCGAACACGCGATGACGTTCATTCTGACGACGCAGATCCCCAATCGACCAGGCCTCGTCCCTGTCCTCCGGCAACCTGCGCGCACGCAGCAGCGGTAAGGATTCCAACTCTTCCTCGAGAGGAATATCCTCGCGCACGGCAAGGAGGGACTCCGCCAGCAGCAGCCTGGATCTCCGGGTGCGCTGTGATGTCCCTTCCGGCCCTGCAAGGCGTCTTCCGAGCTCCAGCAGCGCACTGTCCAGGCGCTGTGGCTCCGGCCGCGATCGTGGGGGCGCGCCTGGCCGACGTCCGAGCGGGATCGGCAGAAGGCCCTCACCGACAAGGCCTGCGGCCGCCAGCTCAACCACGGCGTGTTGACTGTCCACCGGGGCATCCACCAGCCATTCTTCGGGGAACGCGGAAAAAAGACTCCGCCAGGCTTCCCGCAAGTCCTCCCGCGTATCGTCGACCGGTCCGCCCGTCGTGGGTGTCAACACCCCTTCGCCGATCCGCTGGCCAATCCAACGGGCAACGATAATGACAAGCTCATCGTCCAAAGAGTCCCCGGATCCCATGACATGGCGAACAAGGACTTCGATCCATCTCAGGTCCCGGGGCGTGTGAAAGGCCTCCGCCGGCACGCAGTCCAGCAGCCGTTTCAGCCAGTCCGCAGGCCATCGGCCCGGTTCCCCGCCGAGTCTCGGTGCGTCGTTATCGATAAACACGACCTTGTCCGGCTGTTTTGACAAAAACGCGGCAAACGACTTGCGTACCGCTTCAGGTGCCTTTGTCCACGCTGGGATGGACAAAATCCGCATCCCCTCTCTCGCTTTCTTGTCCCAACGGATGCCGCTTTCAGTGAGGGTTGGAAGGAGCAGGTGGCGCCGTGTAACAGCTTCGCGGTGATCCCGGACGATCCGTGTCTCAGTGACAGCCTGCAAAAATTGCCACGCTACCCCGGCGTCCAGGTTGTTCGTCTCCCGGGCAAGGGCGGCCGGCACCAGGGGAAGGAGCAACTCGTCCCGAACGCTCCGGTTCCAACGGACGCGCATGGCTCCGTCCCCCGTGCCGTCGTCGTCATCGGTGACGCCTGGAATCGATCTGCGGTCGTGCGAGGGCCAGAAATATCCATGCAGAATAATATCCCAGGCCCCGTTCACCTTGCCGCTCCCGGTAGTCTCTACCAAGGTGTTGGATCCCGGGACAGGAGCGTCATCGAGGGGCAAAAACACAGCCCAGCGAACCCGTAGAGCACGGTTCCCATGAGAGCTGTTGGCGCGAAGAACGGTCACGGCGGCATGTGCCAGGGCCTTCCTGGGGACCTCGGCGACATGCCCGTCTTTCGGAACGAGATCAATGGGCCAATCCCCGCTGGAACGAAGCGTAAAGAGCTTGTCGTGCCCCAATGCCTCTACACCCTGGACCGCCCATCTGTCCGCACCATTCTCCCCCGCGTTGCTTTCAATGGCTCCCTCAAATGAGCGCCTTGACACGGTGGAATCGTCGTCGTAACGGCCGACCCATGCTCCTGGCTCGAAGCCGGGACGGGACACACGGGCAAGCGGCGTGCGAGCGGCAAGACCGCCCGGGGTCTCAGCCCGCCCCGCCTCGATAGAACGCAGGTAGCCACACTGCGCGAGCAAAAGCGCCAGGGTGGCGGGGCGATTAAACCAGCCGGCTATTTCTTCCGCTGTCGGGCAGAATTGGCCCAGGCCGTATGGCCGGTCCCTGGCCCGATCGAGATGGGCGGGCCGACGCAGGGGGATCCACAGGAGCAGACCATTGTCGAACCGCCCGAGCAGCTCGGTTGCCGCTTTCTCAAGCATGGCCAGGTCATTATCTCCCACCTCGTCCCAGTCCGGGTGCAGCGGGTCCGCGTCATCCTGCTCACCCGTTCCGGCCCAGGGGTTCAACGCGCCAGGCCGCAAGGTGCCGGCTTCGGCTCCCACGTACACTATGGCCTCGCAGATATGGAAGACGCTTTTGAGCCCGATCCCGAACCTGCCTACCTTTCCGGTATCATCCGCCTTGGAGCCGCCGAGAGCCTGGTGCAGCGCGTCGCGGTCCCTGGCCGGGAAAGGGCCGTTGTTCACCACGAGCAGCCCAGGACCACGGAGCAGGCCGTTTTCGGCGTTTTCCCACCCCTGCTCCACGACAACGAACAGCAGCCGCCCCGCACCGGCATCATCCGCGTTCTGGACAAGCTCCCGCACCAGAGTTCGGCCATCACCCGCATCCTTGTAGATATCCGCGAGCAAAGTCTGGATGGCCTTGACCTCGTCGAGCGCGCCGCGGATGATACGGGCATCGCCGCGGCGGTCTACGGAACGGCCGGAGTGACGAGGGTCTGGTGTCGTCATGCCCCTCCCCCAGGTATCAAAGTCACGCTTTCCCGTTCCAGGCAAGCCAGTAGTTCCAAGCAACTCATGATCGCTGCGACGGCCACGCCAAGGTGGATGGCTTGTCCATCCGGGTGCTGGGAGCGGTTTCGGAAGTTATGAATGGCATCAATCAGAACATAGGTATCCTTTGTGGTGACCTTCGCTTTCGCGTCGAAATCTCTATGGCACCCGGTCAACAGTCCCAACAGGCGAATTTGATTCAGCGGATCGTCAGAAATCCTCCAGTTGTCTGACTGCATCATGTCCGAAATCAATCTGTGGTTACTGCGTGGATTTTCCGTCCAGTAGGAAACAAGATTCTGAGGCACGCGCATTTCAGGCCCGAACTCGCGTTGCCAAATAATCTGCAAGGCGGTATCTCTGATCCCCGTCAGATTGTTCAGGCAGTCGTCAGGAAAATCAGGAATATCCTCAATAGCTCGGGCCACGAGCCGATGCAGCCGATCATCAAAACGTGATATATGAGCCAGTCGGCGCTCGAGCAAACCGCGGATGTTAGCCTGATAATCATCCCATGATCTGAATAGGCGCGCCATGCTGCCGGCATCTGGCCCGGCACCCTGGATATACTCCTGAAGCATACGACACGAGGCTGTCAACTTATTGCCCGTTTTCCTGGCGAAGCCCTTCTCGATCAAGCAGTCCCTTTCATCCTTCCCAGCATCATCGAAGAGAAAATCTCTACGATCTACAAGATGGCTGTAGAGATCTTTTGCACCAGCGGGACAGTCTTGCCACATCGCCGAGATCACATCGGAGAGATTCTCCAGGGCCTTCTTCGCCGCCCGGTTGACGGTTTCGTTGTCCACCTGCCCGGCCGGAATGTCGCAGGCAATCTGATTCAAAATTCCCAGGAAAAGCGGTGGAAATCCTGCAGACCAGTTGGCCAGTTCGGTTTTCGCCCCCGCCAGGAAACTGTGCGCCGATAATTCCTTGATGATCGCCTCACGGTCCTGCTCGTCGAAGGCATCGACGCGCACGGGATTCATGTCGAAGATATTCCAGAACGGACTGGTGATGGCATCCTGACTGCGGATCAACTCGCTCAGCGGTTTTCGCGTTGCCGTAACTATCTTGTGCTTCTTGCCGTAGAACATCGTCCGCATCTGATCCCAGAGGTGTCCCGTCAGCTTTCCTTGGCCCAAAGGCTTGTCGAAGCCATCCCAAAGCATGAGAACAGACCAACCCTCCCCGTCAAGCAATTCAGCTACTTCCGCCAGATTGCTGAAGGAATGATCCTCAAGGTGCTTGCGATATTCGGAAGTATCCGCTTGTGATTGAGCCAGGCAGTCGCGCAGTCGCTCGCAGAGCTGGGCTATAAAATCTTCATCCGATGCCGGTGCTACATGACCAAGGTGCCAATACAGTACGAACTCATAGGGGGATTCTTCATCGGTGATACGTTGGGCCAGGGCATTCATGATGACTGTCTTGCCCACGAATCGCGGCCCGATCACCGAAAGGTTGCTTGGAGTGGTCTTGGTGAGATCGTTCCAGATGCGATGCATGATTCCGGCGCGGCCGAGCATCGGCGGGATCTCGGTACCTAATATGGGGAACCTCGGATTACTCATGTAGATCCTCCGTTTCCAACCTTGCCTTGCTTTTGACGGCCGCGAAGTCCTGTTGTTTCTCGATCCAGGCCCCCATCAGCGGGATGGCCAACACGTAGTGACCTCCGCCGGTTTCGCCTACGAGTTTGATGAGTTCGAGTTCTCGCAGGAATTCAAGGTCCTCGATCAAGGTCTCGTCACTGACCTCGATGCCATGGCTGAATAACCTCTCTTGAATTACCCCCAGTCGAAGGAGATCCGGGCTGTCGGCTTCTTTGTGGCAGAGCGCGAGGATGAACCGCCTTCGATCAGACTGGGCGTAGTCCCATAGACTGGCGAAGTGCTCGTTGTCCTCGACAAGGGCATTTCCTGCCTGATCCACCAAGTCAAGCGTCACTGACCGAGTCTTCAATTGGGCGGACATGTCGAAAATACGGTTACACAAGCACTGAAGGAGATACGGTTGCCCGGAGGTCAGGAAGATCGCCCGTTCAACGGCTTCCCGTGAGTAGGTAAGACGTCCCTTCACTGGCTCGGTGACTAGACGCCGGGCATACTCGGCGGGCAGCGAGGTCACACCAAAACGGGTTCCAAGACCATAAAGGGCGGACCAGTACTCCTCGCGCAGCCGTTTCAACCGCCGGGAGCCGGTCAGGATTGCACAAAACCGCGTGTAGGACTGAACGAGGAAACGAATGTTTTCCGGGACTTGTGGCGACGTGACGCCGCTATCAATGCCCTCCTGGAGCTTGTCGAACTCGTCCAGCATCAACAGCAGGCCAAGATCGTGTTTAGCCAGAGTTTCAAGAGCGACTTCAACATAATCGCGGAAGTCTGAAAACGATGACGTTTCGCCGATCCCGTTGCGGCATGCTTTGGCTATACCGAGTTTCTTGCCCGGTGGAAGTATGGTGCCGTCCGGCAGAGGTGTTTTATCGTCAAGTGCCTGCATGCTCCTGGCAATGCTCTTGGCCATTTCCCGGAACACTTCGACAGTAGGTACGCCCACGCCATCCTTGCTGCCCTCCGCACCCTGCAGGCTGCAATAGACACCCAACCAGCCGGGGACACCATTCGTGCCCTCCAGATGCCAGAGGATAGAAGACTTGCCCGAACGGCGGTTGCCTTCAAGCAGGACCACGTTGCCACTCCGGATAACCTGACGGCGGATCTGCTCCAGTAGTTCCTCACGACCGAAAAACACATCGTTACGTTCGGGGCTGACCGGATCGCCGCAAACATAGGGGCTTCCGCCTATATCCAGATCGTTCCCGCCGGTATCCGGGATCGTATCGACGACGTCGAACGCGATCTCGCGAACCCCATCTGTTGTCTGTCCGTCAAGTGTGTTGGCTGACCACTCCACTGACAGCGTGAACGTACCAGCTTTCTTGGGGCCGGTCCCGACCAGTTCGACAGCCATCTTTGCGTCTTCTGCCAAATAGTCGGTATCACCCCGCCCCCAGTCAGGACTTGTCGAGATGTTCAGATTGCGTAATGGTAGCGGTCCCTGGTTGTGAACGCTGAGGGTAACCTCCACCATTTCGCCAACAGGCAACGTCGCGGCATCCGCGCTTACGACCACTTTCACCTTGCCAAGCAATGCCGAGCACGCACGGTCCAACCAGGTTGACACCAGCCTGGTCAGACTTCTCGCTTTAGCTTCATTCGGAAGATGCCCCGCAATCAGCGGCATCGTCGCCTTCAATGCCCGGACCGATTCCTGTAACACGCTCAGCAGGCCTGGTCCTTGCGGGATAGCGCGGACACCACGAAGACCGGAGACTGCCTCGTTAAAGGCGAGAATCCACGCCGCAAGGGCGCTGTCACCCCGGCTGTCGTGCGCGACCCGGTTGCGAATCTCGCGAACCTCCGAAGCAAGGCGATCCAGCGGGGCAAGGTCCAGTGGATCGTCAACCGCATCAACATCGAGAGGCAATCCCGTTGCAGCTTTGTCGAGCCACTGTGCAATGGGATCATCTTCTCCCTGCGTCAGGAGCTGGGCCAGGAACGCCAATACATCGACACCATGTCCGCGGTGCTGAGTTGCAACACGCTGCTGAATCTGAAGCGGTGGCAGCGGCACAGGCATCTCACCCAGGATACGCCTGGACAGGTGTCGAATCGTTGCCCCGCGGGCCTTGTCATCCAGCCATGCCCGGCACTCACTGCTATCGAAGTAAGCCAGAAGGAAGTGCGGATCGAGGCGGTCCTGGTCGGGGCGAAGAACGAACAGGCCGCTGGCGGCAACCGCTCCCACCGCCCCGTTTCGGACCACCCCGGCCTTGCCGATTGTGCCGGATTTGGAAAGGAGCACATCGCCCGCCTTGAGCTTCCACCTGGCATCCACGGAAGCGGCCGCATCCGGGGATAACCAGGACGACCCCCTGGAAGCCTGCCCCCGTTGCACATCCTTTATCCGAACATAGGGAATAATCGGTGCATCGAAGAGCGTTCGCTGCCGTACCGTATTCGTTTCAGGGAATAAACTTGCCTGTTCCCAGGCCGTTGGGCGAGGTGGAGGCTCGTCAAGGAGTTGGTCTCGCGGAAATATCCGCCCCCTTGAAATCTTGCAGCACTCCTTGAGGGGAAGGACGTCCACTTCGGATCGAAGCGAATCAAGGATACTGAGCAGGCCGCTCCGGTCGCGGCGCTTCGGGGTAAAATCCCAATCCACCTCGGCCAGCGATTCAATATCCACATCCCAGCAATTCCTGGATGGCGTTGGCGTTCGGATTTCTTTGGCCAGCTTTTGTATTTGTTCAGGTTGGATGGTGGCGGGTTTCCGCCCTTTGCCTTTCTCAAAGTAGAATTCCGCATCCACCATTCGGATGTGCTTTGTCAAGCCACCGCGACGCAGTAAGAGGACACTGGCCTTGATGCCCGTATGAGGAAGGAACGCGCCAGCGGGGAGAGACACAACCGCCTCAACCGTGTGCTGCTCCACCAGCATCCTGCGCAATTTACGCTCCGGACCTCCTCGGAAAAGGAACCCCTCGGGAACAACCAGTACGGCCCGGCCTTCAGGCCGAAGCTGGGTCAAGGCATGCTGGATGAACAGCCCCGTTGTGTCCGTGGTCCGCACGGGGAAATGATCCAGGCCAGCGGGCTGAACACGCATGCCCCAGGGGGGATTGGCCAACACAATGTCAAATCCATCCTGTTGCGGGTTGTTGGGTGGCGTGCGCTCCAAACTGTTGCCCAGTTCAAGCTGTGGATCATCGACACCCGCCAAAGCAAGACGCGTCAAGCCGATGACAAAGGCATCTGCGTTCAGCTCGACACCCGAAACCATCAAACCAGGACCGCCATTGCGGCTGAAGCGGTCCTTCCCCTTGCGCAGAACGTGGTCACAGGCGGCAGTGAGCAAACCCGCCGTACCAAAGCACGGGTCGTAGACACGGTCCCCCGGCGCGGGCGCGGCCAGCTCGACAAGCAGGCTGACGATGGCGGCTGGGGTGCGAAACTCACTGAAAGACTTGTCAGGAACTCTGTCCAACAAGGCGTCGAAAACGTCCAACAAGGCGCGCCGGTCCGATGGTGTTTCGAAGGGCTGCTGTGCCAGCCAGTGGATGAGCGCTTCCAGAGCGTGGGGCGACAGCCGCCCCAAGTCCTTCACCGCCGATGCAATTCGGTGCAGGTGGGTCGCGAGTGGATTGTGACGGGAATTGTTCAGCCGCTCCAATGCCGGAGCAAGCCGGTCCGAGAAAAGTTCCGGCAGATCATGTGGCGGAAGGTCATACCAGGATCGCCAGTGTAGCGCGGCGGGCAGCACCGGGTCGTAATCAGCCTCGTCAAAGGCGGCGATGGCCTCCTGCTCAGCTTCCTGGAAATCGGCCCAACGGAGATAAAGAAGCGCGGCCAAAGTCACAGGCACATCATGGGCGGGTAACTCGTCCCGAAGATGGTCGAGCACCTGCCAGATATGGGATTGTGACATTTCCTCAACCACGTTGGTTATGAATCCTTTCATTTTCCGCTGCATCTACGCAGGCGTCATGCAGAGCAGTTGTGAGCTTCTTAACCAGGTCGGTGAAGCGCATGACATCGGCTTCTTTGATGACCAAGCGTTGGCCGGGTTGATACTGCCGGTCGCCCGTCTTTTTCAGGTAATCCTCGTCCACTATGCCATCCTTGTGCGCCAGGATGTGGCGTTGTTGAAAACAGCGTTGCAACTCGTTCCACTCTGTGGGTGTAAGCATGGCTTCGTAGCGGACACCGATGGCCTGTTCCCATAGGTCGCTTGACTGGGGCAGGTTCTGGAACAGGTTGCGGCGAGGGCTGAAATCGCCCGCGTTGGGAAGCGCCTCGAAGGTAGCCTCAGCAAATCGCTGGAAGGCCGCCACCAGCTTGCCCATGTTTTCTTCGAGTATGAGTCGGTAGGCGTTGGCCGAAGCATCGCGGTCGAGTCCCGCTTCCAGGGCTTTTCGTACTTCAGGCAACTTTCGAACCGTCGCCAGGGTTTCTACGAGCGCTGTCCGCGCCGAGTTGTGGCCGCAGGACGGGCAGAAAAACGCCGCCCCTATCGCTGCATACCGACAACCGCACGACTCACAGACGTACCGTTGTCGCATCAGTTCCGCAGCCTCCAGAGGAACCACAGTCATAGGTCGAGACGGCTTGTAGCTCATGGATACGCTGATCAGACCGCCCCGGGGCATACTGCGGTTGAAATCACGCGCCATGCGTTTCATTTCCGCGTCAAGCATCGGCATGAATTCTGCCATAAGACGGCTCTTGCAGTATTCAAGCTGATCATGTGTCAACCAATTGTCGGATGTCGCCGTATGTCCGCACACAGGACAGAACACCTCTTCATCGCGAACCTTGTCTTTCCAGTCATCGACCAGAATCTTGAACGCCGCTTCGCACACATCGTTGGGGCACTCCCGATCCAGATACCCATCCTCGTCTGTCGGGATGCTCACCTCCATACTGAAGTTGTCTGGCAATTGGCTTCGATGCATCATAGTTCTCCTGCAAAAGCTTTGCGTAAAATCGATTTGCGGAGTTGGGATATTTCTTCCGATGGGTAGCCATTAAGGTTCTCAATCTCAGCGATATAAGCCATACATTCCTTAATAACATCTACTAATGTTTGTTGTGCATCTACAGGAGCTTTTGGAACATCAATTGCGTCCAAGACTTTTGTTGTAACACCTTTGATCGTTGCTCCTCGCTGATGCTCTCGAAGGTCATTCTTAACCTTGATTAGATAGTAGGCTAAGAACTCTGGTGTAATATCATCTGAGGGAACAAAAGATGAAAAATCTTGGTTAGTTGCCAAGGCATTTTGGGCAATGCCGACTTTGCCAACAACAACTCTACTTGAGAAAACAACTGCCCCAGAAGGGATCAATTTTGCCGCACTCCGTTCAAGTCCTTGTTGCGTGATGCATTCTCGACTTGTTGACAAACACTGAATATCATCAACGTCCTCCAAGTCTGCAACGGTGAACCAAGGAATTGATCCACCCCAATAGGCTGGGGTCTTTCGCGATGGCGTACCACCACCAATCCTCTGTGCTAGTTTCCGAAGCTTCACAGTAGGCCAAGCTGTATCAATATCATCAAAACGTGACAATGATGCTTCCAGCTCAACCAACAGATGCATGATACGCTCTTCCTTAGCCTTGATGGACTGCACCAATTCCAGCGCCGGGCGGTGTTCGTAATCGTCCTTGCGGTTGGGGTTCTTGGCCGACAGGTCGTAGCCGCGCTCGACGATCTCCTCGACCGGAACCGTCCAGGAGTTCTCGCCCGTGACTCGCCTTTTCCATTTTTTCAGGAAGTCGGGAATCTGGCTGCCCTCGATAGGCTTGCGGGTCTGTTTGAGTTCAAAGCCGTCGTTGGTCAGTTCATAGAACCATACGCTCCTGGTGGCCATCTGCCCGCTCTTGGGCTGCGTCTTCGGACGGTCGAAGAAGATGACATTGGTCTTGACGCCCGTGTAAGGCAGGAAACAGCCCGCAGGGAGCGAAAGAATGGTGTGGACGTTGAAATGCTCCAGCAGTTCCTTGCGGACTTTCTGGTCGGGCCCGCCGCGGAAAAGCACACCTTCCGGGATGACCACGCCGGCGCGCCCGCCCCTGGCGAGGTTGGCCATGATGTGCTGGACAAACAGGCACTCGGTGGCGCTGGATTTGACACGGAAATTGTTCTGGAGACTCTGGGCCATTTTCCCGCCATAGGGCGGATTGGAGAGGATGACGGTGTATTTGTCCTTCTCGGGCACGTTCGAACTGTGAAGCTCCAGTGTGTTGGCCAGTTCCAGGTTGGCTCCCTCGATGCCGTGCAGGATCATGTTCATGGTGCCCAGCAGGTAGGTAAGCGGCTTGATTTCTATACCGTAGAAGGTGTGGCGCTGGAGTTTGTCAAGCTGCTTGCCGCTGAGGTTAGCGCTTTCACGGATGTAATCGGCGGCCTCGCCAAGGAAACCCGCCGTGCCGAAACAGGGGTCGTAAACACGGTCCCCTGCCTTGGGCTGGACCACCTCGACCATGGTGCGGATGATGTGCCTCTGCGTGTAGAACTCGCCCGCATACCCGGCGGAGTCGGCGGCCACGCGCTTGAGGAGATCTTCATAAATCTCCGAGAGCACGATGACATCGGTTTCATCGGAGAAATGCAGTTTGTCGACCTGCTGAACGACCTTGGCGAAGGACGCGCCCCGTCGGCAGTAGTTGCGCACGTTGTCAAAAATACGTCGGAAACGCTGGGCCAGCAGGTCATCTCCCAGGCCCTTCTTGGGGTCTGGACTGGTGAGCTTGGTCCAGAGCTTGCCCTGCACGAATTCCAGCATCCGGTCCGGGTGATCGGTGTCCTTGGCCCAGGACGACCAGGCGAACTCGCCGGCGAGACGGCGTTCGTAAGGCGTGTCGTCGAAAGCGGCTTCTTCTTCCTTGCGGGACTCAGCCTCGTCGAAGGCCTTGAGGAAGAAAAGCCAGGCCAGTTGCTCAACGTAGTTGCGGGCGTCCACGCCCTCCTGGTTGAGCTGGTCGCAGGCATTCTTGACGATCTGTTGAACTTCCCGCCTGCGGTGGTCATTGTTTTTTCGCATTATTTCCCCTGGTTATTGTATTTCGGCTGGTTTCGTTTGATTACGCGCGCCTCTTTTTGCCGTGCTTCTTCGATCGAACTGAGTTGCTCGATACGAACAGTTGTCCCGGGAATCTCGCCGAGATGTTCGGCTATACGTTCCCGGACCCGCCCGCGCTTGGCAATGCCAACGTAATTCTGGTTCCCACCGGCACTTTCAATCCTGTACAGGACAGGTTTGTTATTGGGGAGTTGTTCGATGCCGGTCTTGTTGTACTTCACTTTCTTCGTTCCCATTGTTCACTCCTTTCGCATTCCACTAAACGGTCATAGGCACGTAAAGATGCTGTTTCACGGCTTCCAAATCAGCCTTGAGTGTCTGTGCACCCCCATAGCGACGCGTCAGCGTCTGGAAGCTGCCGAACTGTTCCACGAACTGCGGCGCACCATACGTGCGGGCCTGTTCCAAATCGTCTATGCCGAACAGCGCGTAATGATCCAGGCTGACCTGCCAAAATTGCCGCTTGAAAGAATCAGAACCGTAAGGTGCTTGTGATTCCGCTGCCATCAGGAGTTCTTCTCGAGATGGAAAAGGAATTATCTCCGCTTGTTTCTCCTGGAGAATCTGGGCATGAAACCATGAATCTTCTTCATCCCAGAACCTGTCGACCCGGTGACGGCGTGTTGGAACCCGCACCAGCTTAAAGCCGATCTTGGCAAGTATGTCCACGTCGTCGGTACCCGCAAGGTCAAGATAATGGCGGAAAGCAGCAGGATAGATGTCGTGGTCCCGAAGCTCCTCGCGCAGTTCCTTGCGGCTCTTCTTGTCGATCCAGATGGCCAGCAGCTCATCCAGGCTTTTGGTGGAAACGCTGAGGATGAACTCGCGTGACTGCTCGGTGTATTCCTCGAAGGGAATCTTGCGTCCGTCGGCCAGGCAGACATAACGATTGGTCGCCGAGATGATGACGGAGACGCCTTCACCAACCGGCTTGAGCGTCGTTTCGCCGCCTGTCTTCCTCCTGGGCTTCGACTTGGGTTGCGCGCCCTTCTGCCGGTTGGCGGGGTGCCCGTCGAACTCGGCGTCCTCAAGCTGACTCGCACCTGAATAGTCAAAGATCGTAAAGTAACGCTTGTTGATATCCTCACAGAGGCGCGTTCCGCGCCCCTTCATCTGCTTGTAGAGGATCGCGCTGCGCAGCGGACGAACAAAGACGATATTTCTCACGTCCGGCGCGTCGTAACCGGTGGTCAGCAGATCAACGGTTACGGCTATGCGCGGCTTGCCGGAACCGACGATAGCGAAGTTGCGCTCCAACTGGTGGCTGTTTCGTTCGGCCCGGGTGATACGGGCCGCGTAGTCGTTGTCACCGGCCAGTCGACGCAGTTCCTGGGCCATGAAGGCGGCGTGGGTGTCGTCCACGCAGAAAACGATGGTCTTTTCATCACGCAGACCGTACTTGCCGAAGATATCCCACAGGTCCTCGGCGATAGCCCGGGTGCGATCCGGCATACGGATGTCACGCTCGAAGTTCGAAGTTGTGTAGTGCTTGCCGTCGGGGCCGGTGTAGCCATTTTCGTCGACGTTGGTGATACGCTCCTCGAGCAGATAGGGCACGAGGTATCCATCCTCGATGGCCTGCTTGAGGCTGTAACTGTAGATCGGCTCGCCGAAGTAATGATAGGTGTCGCGTCGTTTCTCTTCCTCGGTCAGCGCACGCTTACCCTCCTCAAGCTCGCGCGGGGTCGCGGTAAGGCCGAGTTGCAGCGCAGAACCAAAGTGCTCCAGCACACCGAACCAGTCGCCGAACCCGGAGCGATGACACTCGTCAACCACCACGAGATCGAAGAAGTCCGGGTCGTAGTGTTCATAGACCTTTTTGCCATCCAGCTCCTCATCGAGGGTCTGGTAATTGGCGAAGAACACCTTGCCAACCAGGTGCTTCCCTTTGGCAACGGTTTCCTTGTCGATGGTGACGCGCTCATCCGCCGTAAAGGCTGCGAATGAGCGATAGGCCTGATCCTTAAGGCTGTTGCGGTCGGTGAGAAACAGCACGTGCTGCCGCTTGAGGGCATTACCGTTCATCAATTTCCAGATGAGCTGGAACACAACGAAGGTCTTGCCGGTACCAGTGGCCATGAGCAGTAATGCTCGGGTTTGCCCTTGCGCGAACTGCCAAAGGGTCTTGGTTATCGCCATTTCCTGATAGGGGCGAACCGTTTTGCGGGTGATTTGGTCGACGTGGTATCCCGCCGTGAATGAGGATTCCCACCTGTCCCAATCAATAGTGACGCCAAGCCGGGTGACAATGTCCTCGGGCGTTGGCGGTGCTGAGAGGGACTCAAAATGACCGGTGTCGTTGTCAGTGAGAATCCAGTCCTTGCCGTTGGATGCCAGGGAGAATCGAATCAGCAAACGGCGGGCGTAGCGCGAAGCTTGCTGCATTCCATCGGCGGCACTCTCGGACTCGGCCTTGGCTTCGAGGATGGTCAGCGGGATGCCACGATAAAGCAGAAGATAATCGGCAATGATCTCCTGTGTCTCATCATACATGCTCTCGCCGGTGATATTGACACGGCCCGGGCCGATACGCAGCTGCTCTTTCCACTCCCACCCGGCCTGGGTGAGAGCCGGCTCGATCAGCTCCTTGCAAGTTGTCCGTTCATTCCGTGCCATCACAGCCATCCTCTATTGGTATTCGGGAAAGTAGTCAGCGAGGTTCTTGCCTCGGAAGTAGACGTCGCAAACAAGCCGCCCGCGGTCGACTTTATAGGCCGTCCGCAGATCGACTTCTTTTCTGAGAATGAGTCTCGACAGTTTGTCCTTTGCGGCTTGGCCTCCGTAGGCGTGCAACTCTGGAGCGTCATAGCCCGTTGGCCGGACACGCGTGCCGGTTTCGCCGTTCCATTTCCACTGAGGGGAAACCTCGAATGTATCCCCATCGATAATTGCGGTGACCGTAAAAGCTGACATGGTTGCTCCTTTCTGGTTTCGGACCACTGGTTATTCTCTCTGTGTTCCGAACAAAGCAATGCCCATGCCACACTTTGCAAAAATACATAACCTGCTGGAATGCCTTGCATTGACGCCTTCACGGTTCGCCTCTCTTCAGCCTTGCCCTTCAACCCAGGTTGAAACATCTTAAACTCCGGTTTAAGTCTTTCGCTTCGATTGCTGCAGGAACTTGTGCACCGCCTGGGGAGTAATCCCAAGCATTCGAGCTGCCTGACTCTGGTTCCCGTTCGCTGCTTCAAGAGCCCGGAGAATCATCTGCTTCCGAGCACTGCCAAGGAACTCATCCAAAGAGAAACCTTCATAAGGGTCAGGAAGCGCATCCAGCGGGTCCGCGTAAGTGACCGGCTCAGTGATCAGGAGGTCATCAGCATCCAGGACGTCATCACGACAAAGCCGAACAGATCGCTCAATGACATTCTCCAGGTCGCGAACGTTCCCCGCCCAGTTGTGAGATTGCAGCCTCGATAAGGCCTCTGCCGACAGCCTCTTTGGGCGCCGCAACGAACCATTCAGCCTATCGAGAATGTGAAGCGCCAATTTGGGGATGTCGGAACGCCTTTCTCGAAGCGGGGGAAGTTTGATTTCACCAACATTGAGCCTATAAAAAAGGTCTTCGCGGAATTTCCCTTGCCTTACCAGTTTCCGCAAGTCCCGATTCGTTGCGGCCACAATCCGCACATCAACTTTATGCGCCTTGGCTTGTCCGATCGGCTCCACCAACCCATCTTGGACAACTCGTAGCAGTTTGGCCTGTGCCGGCAGGGGCAGCTCTCCAAGTTCATCCAGAAAGAGAGTCCCCTTGTCCGCTGTGTCAAACTTGCCGACCTGGTCATTGACTGCTCCGGTAAAGGCTCCTTTCTTATGACCAAACAGCAGGCTTTCGACAAGGTCTTCCGGAATTGCCGCGCAGTTTACAGGGACGAAGGCCCCCCGCGGCCTCCCACTTAGTCTGTGGATGTACCGGGCGAACAGCTCCTTGCCTGTGCCGGTCTCGCCCAGAATGAGAATCGGGGCCTGTGATGGGGCCAGCATCGCACCCATCTCGAGTGAACGCTGCATTGCGGGGTGGTCCCCCACAATGCCGAGCTGTACCCTGACGGAGTTGACATCGATTTCGTCTTCCTCAACCGTGATCGGCCTGTCCAGGAACCTGACGGTAGGGAAATCCCGAGAGGACAAATCCACCTCGCTCACGAGCGGATGTTCCTTCGTTACGAAACGCGGGGGGCGCACATGGAGAATGCGGGCTGGAATCTCGCCGGACGCCGTGAGGAGAACCCAGCAAGCATGCATGTGCGGGGTTCCAGAAGCGACGGCAACAAAAAAACGGGCTGAAGAAAAATCCTCAATGATGCTATGGATGTGGACACGAAGGCCCCTGAATATCTCCTGGTAATTGGTCGGATCGGAAAGGTTGATTTCGAGAACGTGAACCTCAGTGCCACGATGGAGCTTTAAGATGACGTCCTTCGTTTCCTCGGTGACCCTTTGGGTACTGGGTGTATCGAAAAGAAAGATATGATCGAACGAGCGTGTGCTCAGCAGGGAAAGGATAGGGCCAGGCTGTTCCTCCTGGTCAACCAGCCCCTTGAAATAGGGGTCATGAAACCCTGTGAATGTCAGCAAAACATCCATTACTTTTTCCCTCGGGCTGGATTCTGAGAATCAGGCTCCGCTGCTCCGCCCGATTTAACCCACTCGTCCACCTCTGAAAGCTTGAACCGAAAAAGCCTTCCGACGCGATGGGCCGGCAAACCCATCTTCTCTATCCAGCGATATACAGAGTCTTTATTCACGCCCAGATGCGTAGCCACATCTTCGACGCCGACCCATCGTTCTTCAGCAGTCATTTCGTCCCTCTTTGCCAGTTGCAGGCCTAATGGCTATGAATACCAACGAAAACAGATTACAGTATGCATTAACAGACAGATGCCGTCAAGAACAAACGAGGCTGCTTTCTTTCTGCCAACCTAAGATTTATGGAATCGTAACAATTCAGCAGTCAAGATTTCTGGCACAACATATAGTGGTGTAGCGGAGGGTGGCACTCTGTATATTGTTGCCGTCTTGCGGTTTTTCGACTTGTTACGAATCCATCAAGATTGGTGTTCTCAACTTGTTACCCTGAAGAGGGTACGATCTTGACCACTGAATGTGCAGGCATATCTTGACTTCCGGTGCGTCCAAAGCCTGTATGTGAATGCGCGAGTTGAAAAACTGCCCCTGCCCAAATGGACACCCATGGGCCGGAGCGTGAAGAAGGG
>CAYRGZ010000001.1:0-85148 GCA_964423785.1 uncultured Desulfobulbia bacterium | reverse complement strand
GATATCAGATTACGTCGCCAGCTAAAAATGCACCCTGTGAGGGCTTACCTTCGAAGCGCTCTGCGCGGCGATCCGAGCCTCCCGACTCCTCGATTCCATGGCTCCCCCCGCTTGAACAGCAAAAAGGGGCTGCAACCACGTACAGGTTGCGCCCCTCCTCGCCGTTCATGCCGTTCTTCCGGAAAGCCGCCCTCCTCCGGCTTCCGTCAGTTCATGACACATAATAATCTTTCTTGTTAAATTTTCTGGCTACGACTGCAACATAGAAGGATTTTTAATGCATGTCAAGACATCCTCTTGTTCCAAACCACATTTGATATCTCGACAACTTGTTTTGACCAACCGACTGGTTGAAAAGCCCCGGCCTTTTCAATGACTTGCTACAGCAACTTGCTGTTTCTGGTGATCTCGGCCCGGGCCTTCAGGGTGGCGATCCAGGCCGACAAGAGGGCGTTGGTGTTCTCCTCGCGAATCTGCTTTTCGTACTGGTCGCGCCGCTTGGCGAACTCGCCCTCGTCGATGGGCTCGGTACCGGCGAACTGGACGACGTAGGCTGCCGTCCCCTCCGTGACCACATCGTCAGCCAGGGGCTCCGCCGCACTCAGGGAAAGGCCCTTTTCCACCACGGCCAACGGCAGACCGGCGCTGAACCTGGCGGCGCGTGAGAAGGGTTGGGATTCCTGTACCGTCACTCCGAATTCCTCGGCCGCGGCGGCGAACTCCTTGCCATCCCGCACCGCGGCCAGCATGGCGGCCGCCTTTTCCTCGGCCATCTCTTTTGCCTTGGCGGCGATGTAATCCCGTTCCACCTGCTCACGCACCTCCTCCAGGGGCGGTACCGCTGGCGGCTTGATATCCTCGACGAACAGGATTGCATAGCCGTCGGCCAAGGAAACGAGAGAGCTGAGTTCCCCCTTGTTGAGGGAAAAGGCCGCAGCGACGAAGGCGGGATCGGCCGGCACACCGGCCGGGGGCGCCGACCGCTCGAAGAAGCCGGTCTCCTGGAAGACGGCCCCCCCCTCTTCCATGTACTTGGCCAGGCTGCCGGCCTTGATGATCTCCTCGTACGCCTGGCGGCCGGCCGCCTCGGCAACTGCCCTGGCCCGCTCCTGCTTCAGGCGAGCCTCGATCTCTGCCCGGACCTCGTCCAGCGACCGCACCCGGGCCGGCTTGATCTCTTCCAGCTTGATGATGTGGTAGCCGTAACGGGTCTCGACGATATCGGAAATCTCCCCTTCCTGCATGCTAAACACCGCATCCTCGAAGGGTTTCACCATGCGGCCGCGGCCGAAGAAACCCAAGTCACCGCCATTGGCCGCCGTACTGTCCTCGGAATAGATGGTGGCGAGCCCGGCAAAGTCGGTGCCTTTATCCCGCGCCATGGCCAACACCTCCTCGGCCTTTTTACGCTTTGCCTCGCGTTCCTCGGCACTGGCATCGGCCGCCACCTTGAAAAGGATGTGACGGGCCCGGCGGATTTCCGGTTCGGTGTAGCGGGACAGAGTGCGCTGGTATTCCGCCCGAATCTCGTCGTCGGTGAGGGTCACGCCGTCGAGGCTGCCGGCAGTGGTGAAGGCAAGGTACTTGACGTTGCGTTGCTCGCTGGTCTTGTACGCTTCCTTGTGCTCATCGAAATAGGCGGCCAAGTCCTCGTCGGTCACCGTCACCTGGTCCTTGTACTCCTCGGCCGAGAACCGGGCGTAGCGTACCCTTATCTTCTCGTTGTCGTAGGCGAAGCGGGCCGCAAGGTCGTGCTCCGGCACCCGGCCGAACCGCTCGAGGTAGTCGAGCACCTTGCGCGACAACAGGTCGGCCCGGACGCCGGCCTCGAAATCCTCCACCGTCAGACGGGAAGCGGCGAGAATCTGGTGGTAGGTATCAAGGTCGAAAACGCCGTTGACCTGGAAGGAGGAAATCTTGGAGATTTCCTTACGCACCTCAGCGTCGCTCACCGCGATGCCGAGCCGCTCGGCCTCTTGGCGCACCAGGATGCGCTCGATGAGCTGGTTCAAGACCTGTTCCTTCAGGTTGAGACTCTCCAGCAGCCCCTCCGGGATCGAGCCGCCGAACTGCTGCCGGTAGCGGTCCAGGGTCTGGTTGTAGAGCCGATCGTACTCCTGGAGTGAAATCGGCACGTCGTTGACCGTGGCCACCGTGTTGGGCGCATTGCCCTGCTGACCACCGACGCCCCAGAAGATGAAGACAAGGATGATGATGAGCACCGTCGCCTGCAGGTACGGCGACTGCGCCTTTCTGCGCATCAAGTCGAGCATGGTGAATCTCCCCTATCCTGATACCATACGAAGCATGAACGTGATGAAATCAGACGACGCAGTTTGATTTCAAAAACGTGTTGACCAACAACGCAACTTACGGATTTATCCCCGCTTCGTCAATTATTTTTGATGAAATCGCAAAAAATGCGATTTCATCGAGTTCACCGTCGTAACTCGTTGATTTATCGTGTCAGGCCTGGACCGACTGCGACTTTTTACGGAGCCATCATTGTTTGTGGAACGAGCTCATACCTCGGCCAGGGTGCGGCCGGTGGCGACGTGGACCTTCAGGGGCACGGCCAGCTCGATGACGTTTTCCATGATGCCCGGCAAACGGGCCACAATCTCCTCCACTTCGTCTTCGGGCACTTCGAAAACGAGTTCGTCGTGGATCTGGAGCACCAGGCGGGCGGCGAGATCATGCTCCCGAATGGCCCGATCGACGGCGATGGTGGCCATCTTGATGATATCGGCCGCCGTGCCCTGGATCGGCGTGTTGATGGCGGTGCGCTCGGCGAACTTGCGGCGGTTCTGGTTCGGGGAATGGATGTCGGGCAAGTCCCGGCGCCGGTTGAGCAGGGTGGTGACGTACCCCTGCCGGCCGGCTTCGGCGACGATCGACTCCGTATAGTGCCGCACACCGGCGTAGTGCTCGAAGTACCGCTCGATGAAGGTGGCGGCCTCCTTGCGGCTGATATTGAGCTGTTCGGCAAGACCGAAGGCGCTCATACCGTAAACGATCCCGAAGTTGATCGTTTTCGCCACCCGCCGCATCTCCCGGGTGACCAGAGACGGATCGACCCAGAAGATCTGGGCCGCCGTGCGGGTGTGGATGTCCTCGTCGTTGTGGAAGGCGGCCATCAGGGCCTCGTCCCGCGAATAATGCGCCAGGACCCGCAGATCGATCTGGGAGTAGTCCGCCGCCACGAACCGCCACCCTTGCGGGGCGACGAAGGCGTTGCGGATACGCCGGCCCTCCTCGGTCCGGATCGGAATATTTTGCAGGTTGGGGTTGCTGGACGACAGCCGGCCGGTGGCGGTAACCGTCTGGTTGAAGGATGTATGGACCCGGCCGGTGACCGGATGGACGAGTTCGCGCAGCTTGTCCACGTAGGTGGATTGCAACTTGGCCAAGGTGCGGTGGGCGATGACCGCCGCCGGCAACTCGTGCTTGCGGGCCAGCTTCTCTAGAACCCGCACGTCGGTGGAATAGCCGGTCTTGGTCTTGCGGCCGTGGGGCAGACCGAGCTTGTCGAACAGAATGGTGCCCAGTTGCCGGGGCGAGTTGATGTTGAACGATTCGCCGGCCAACTGGTAGATGTACTCCTCGAGTTCGCGCAGCCGCTTGTTGAAATCCTGGGCCAGCCGGTCGAGTTCCTCGGCGCTCACCAGCACGCCGCGCCGCTCCATGGCGGCGAGAATCGGCACCAGGGCCATCTCGACATCGAAAAAAAGCCGCCACTGGTCGCGCTCCAGGAGCCGCGGCCGGAAGACCTCCCACAACCGGACGGCGGCGACCACGTCCTCGCAGGCATAGTCCCGGGCCGTGGCTGGCGCCACCCGCACGAAGGCGTCCGGCCGCCGGTCTCCCTCCACCACCTCGGCAAAGGAGGTAGGCCGCAGGTGCAGCTCCTCGACGCACAACACGTCGAGTTTATGGGAGCGCCGTACCGGATCGAGGACGTAGGAGGCGATCATCGTATCGTAGAGGGGGCCGGCCAGGGTGATGCCGTGGGTCTGGAAAACGGCGTAGTCGAACTTGATATTGTGGGCCAGCTTGGCGGGACGCTCCCCTTCGAGGACCGGCCGCAGGGCTTCGAGAACCACGGCCTTCTCCATCTGACCGGGAGCGGGATTACCCTCCGCATCCCGGTGGCCGATGGGAATGTACCAGGCCCGGTCGCCGTCGATGGCAAGGGCGATACCGACGAGATCTGCCGTGAGGGGATCCAGGGAATCGGTCTCCACGTCCACCACCACGCAATCGGCCTCCGCAAGCCGCCTGACCACCTCCTGCAAGCCGGCCGGATCGGTAACGAGCTGAAAACCGGCAGCATCCATGGCCGGGGCAGGCACCTCCTCCCGCAGCAGGCGGGTGAACTCCAGCTCGGCAAAAAGGGCCCGCAGCCGCTCGCTATCGGGACCGGGTAGCCGGTAGGCGTCGGCATCATCAGGCACCGACAGATCGTCCCGCAGACGAATGAGATCACGGGACAAGAAGGCCGCCTCGCGACCGGCCGCCACCTTTTCGGCCATCTTGCCCGAGCCGAGCGCACTGGTATCACTATAGATTCCTTCGAGGCTCCCGAACCGGTCGATGAGCTTCGCCGCCGTTTTCTGTCCGACTCCGGCGACGCCGGGAATGTTGTCCGACGAGTCGCCGACCAGGGCGAAGTAATCGAGCAGACGGGCCGGCTCGACGCCGTAGCGCGCCCGGACCGCCGCCGCATCGTACCAGCGGTCGCTCATCGGGTCCCACATGGTGATGCGGTCCGAGACGAGCTGCAAGAGATCCTTGTCGCCGCTGACGATCACCACCCGGCAGCCCTTGGCCGCCAGGCGGCGGGCGGCCGAGGCGATGAGATCGTCGGCCTCGACCCCCTCCTTTTCCAGCACGGGAATCCGATAGGCTTCGACGATACGGCGGGTATAAGGTATCTGTTGTGCCAGGTCGTCGGGCATCGGCGGCCGGTTGGCCTTGTAGTCGGCATAGATGGCGTGCCGGAAGGTGGGACCAGGGGCATCGAAGGCCACCGCCAAGTGGCTGACCTCCCGCTCCCGGATGACCCGCAGCAGGGTATTGGTGAATCCGAAGACGGCATTGGTGGGCAGGCCGTTCTTGGTGCTCAGCGGGGCGATGGCATGGTAGGCGCGGTAGATGTAGGCACTGCCATCGACAAGATAGACGGTGAGATCACTCATGGACGTGCGGAACTCCTTGATTCGACTTTTTACGATTCCATCGAGTTCACGGTGTGCAACCCGTTGAATTATCGTGTCAGGCCTGGACCGACTGCGATTTTTTTACGGGATTATCTTTTTTCCGGTTGCATCATTATTTTTTAAGTTTGTTTCCGCCGAGCCGATATGGTAAATAGGAACATGAGGCAACCTGCAAGGAGGCAACCCCGTTCACGGACGAACGGTACCAGGCCATGAAGCTCACCCCTCTCTCTCCCCAGATCAAGACCGACAAGGTCCAGGTCAAGAAGACCGACGGCAAGGCCGCCGTCGAGCCGAAGGTGGCCACCCAGGCCACGCCGGCCGACCGGGTGGAGCTGTCTGCCGGCAGCGCCGATGTCCAAAAGATGCGGGAAATTCTCGACCAGACCCCCGAGGTACGGGAAGACCGCATCCGGGAACTCAAGGAGCGCATCGAACGCGGCAAATACTCCATCGACCCCTACGCCGTGGCCGACAAGATGCTGCGCAGCCTGCTCCAGGACGCCCTCCTCGACTGATCTCCTCCCTCTTCTTTCGCCCGATTCCCGCCGTATCACCCGCCCAGAACCACCAGATCCGGTCTCGGCTTTACGAATTTACGAAGCCTCGGCCTCGAATACCGGCCAGCAGGGATCGTAACGGTTCGGGTCGAGAAGCACCTGTTTGGCAAGACGTTTTTCGACGTTGAGCATCACCGGTCCCAGGAGATTGGCTGTCATGTCGGCCGGTCGGCCGGCCGGGATGGTAAGGATGACCAGAATGTCGGGCTCACTGTCCGGTGCCATCTCGAGTTCCCGCCGTACCGACTCCGGAATCTCAGGCCGATAATCGGGCAGGATCAAGCCGGGCTGGATGGTGACGAAGGCCAGCTCCGGCAAGTCCAAGGACTGGAGCCAAAGAAAGGGGGAATTCTCGGAATGCGGCCGCAGGAAGAACCTGTGGCAGTCGGGAAAGCCCAGAAAGGGCGAAACCATGGTGATCACCTTGGCCGGATCGATCTCCACCGGTCCGAACCGGCTGGTTTGCACGGTGATCCGGGGCACATCCTCTTCCATGGATACGGGAGCAGCCATGTTCTCTCCTCGATGGCGAATGGTTCGTGGCGAACGACGCGGGCGGCGGGTACGTTCACCGGTCCCGCCCTTTCCCCCGGCGCTTTGCAAAAACATCGGCCACCGCCGCCAGATCTGAAGGATTTTGTTCGGCGGCCCGCCGGTTCTCCTCCAGGATCCGCTGATAAATCTCCTCGCGATGGACCCGTACCTCGGCCGGCGCATCGACACCGATCCGCGCCTGGTTGCCCTGGACGTCCATGACCCAGATGACGATGTCGTCCCCGATCCTGATCGCCTCTCCCGCCTTCCTGGCCAGAATCAACATGTATCCCTCTCCGGCTCTCGTGTTGTGTAAGAGCTCCCAGGGCACCGCATCTACTTTGTCATCGGGCTGTCCGCATAGGATCAGGATCTAATCTACTATAGCGAACAGCCCTCTTTCGCGTATCTGCGGCACCCTGTGAGCTCTTACGGGACGAGGTGTTGCGCCAAACTCCTCTTGTCAGCCTTGTGAGCAGTTACCGTGTACCCTCGGTCGGCGCCTCCTGGCGCCGGAGTTTCGAGAGTACTCCAGCTACAGGAAATTCACAAGGCTCAACTGGAGGGTGCGGGCCGCGGCGGTCAAGGCGGCCTGGTAGGCGGTCTCGCGGGATTTGAACTGCATCAGGGCCTCGATGAGGTCGGTGTCCTGGACCTCGGACAGGTTCTCCTTGGCGGCCAACTCAAGATTGTCGAACATCTGGTTCTGGACCGTGATCCGGTTGGCCCGGGAACCGAAATCGGCGATCCGATCGTTGAGCTCGTTCATGACGTTGTCGAGCTCATCGAGGGAATCGGTCAGGGCCTGAATCTGCATGTCCTCCTGGGTGATCCCCGCCAGCTCCAGGAAGTTGGAGGTATGCTCGGTGAGGGTGAACGAATAGCGCTCCGGGTCGGCGGACTCGATGGTCAGATAGCCGTCCTTCCAGGCGGCGGTAATGCCGGGAATGCCGTTGATGCGGGCCGCCACCCCGGCCAGGGTATCCTCGGAAGTATTGACCTCGATGCGAAAATCCAAGGTGCGCGGTGGATAGACGGCCGTATCGGTCACCGTCACCGTGAAGGAGCCATCCTGGAAGTCTTCCTCGGGCAGCCCGGTGGCGCCGGAATCCAGGGTGGCGGTAACGTCGCTCGCCTGATGGATACCGACGGCACTGGTGAAATGCTCCCCTTTCAGGTAACGCTCCAGATTCTTGAGCACCGTGAACACCCCGGTACTGGCCACGGCGTCCTGGCCGTTCTTGGCGATCTCCAGGGTGGAGCGTTTGCCGATCTTGACAGCGATGTCATGGTCCCGATCGCCGGCGTAGCGGACGTTGCCCTCCTGGGTCATGATGCTCTTGACACTGACCTTGCCGTCGCCGGCCTCGTCGTCCGCCTCGCCGGTCCGCAACCGGCCGCCGTCGAGGCCGATGACCGCAAGCCCCGGTTCGTAGTCCGAAATGGTAGGCGTGGTCTCCAGGACGAACCGCCGGTCGGACCGCAGTTGCAGGGAGCCGAAATACACCTTGTCCTGCGGCCCGCTGCCGCCGGAGAGCTGGGTAACCGCCTCGCCCACCGCCGAGGTCTGGATATGCAGGTTGCGTCCCTCTCCGTCACTCGCCTCGATGGGCGTGTTGATCGGGGTGAGGAGCAAGCGGCCCTCGGCATCACGGGTGGCGACGATGCCGCTCGTGCCGCTTTTGGCGTTGATGGCGTCGAGCAGAGCGTTATCCTCGTCTCCGGCCTTGATGATGGTGGCGCTGTCAAAGATGTCCACCCCGTTGATGATGAGATCGCCGGGGCCGAGACTACCGCCTTTCACAGCGCCGGCCCCCTGCAGGGTGGCGGGAATGATCACCGCCCGCACGCCGGTCTGGTCCGCCACCGCGTTGATGGCCGCCGCCAGGGCGTGGGCCGAGGCATCGGCGTAAACGTCGGAATAGCCGTCGCTACTGGCCGCCGGCACGTCGATACCATTGATGACGAGATCGCCCGCCCCCAACCGCCAGCCGTAAACCAATTCGCCGTCACCGGCCTCGTCGGCGAGCCCCAGTCCGCCGCCGGCGAGCCCCAGAGCGGCGAGCACCGTATCGTCACCGGCATTGGGACTGGCAAGCACAAACGTCGAAGTGCCGGAAAGCGATATCTCGCCGGTATTGTGGCTTGCGTCCGCCGCCTGGTTGAAGGAGCCGAATCCAATGAGGCCGGCGGCGGCCGGTGGGCTGAGATTGGTGACCTCGATGGCCGATTCGTCGCCGGCCAAGGCATTTTTGAACACCACGGCGTTGGCGGCACCGCCGTTGGTGCCGTCGCCCACCACCGCCTCCACCCCGGTCTGGTCGGAGACGTCGTTGATGGCCGCCACCGTGGCCGCCGCCACCTGGGCGGCGGTGGCGCCAGCCGCCACCGTATATTGAACGGTGACGCCGTTCAAATCGAAGGAGACCGTCGTGGCGGTGCCGCCGTTGTCGGTGGCGCTGCCACCGGCGTACAGGGTGGTGAGGGAAGCGTGCACGCCGGTAGTCGCTTCTTGCGCGTTGATGGCGTTCACCGCCGCGGCCGCCTTGTCCATGTACAAACCGTTCGTGGCGCCGGCGCTGGCCGCAATCGCCCCGAGGGCGGTCCCATTGATGGTGAGATCGCCGGCGGCAACGCCGCTGCCGTCCACCGTGCCGGTGAGTCGGGTATCGAGAGCGCCCGGCCCGTTCCCGGTGATCCGGTAGCCGTCCGCCTTGTCGATGACAAACGGGGTCGGCTCCAGCTCGTCGTACCCGATTGTGCGATAGCCGCCGAAGATATATTTGCCGTTCACCTGGGTATTGGCCAGGGTGACAACCTGTTCGAAGAGGTTGGCCACCTCCAGGGCCATATTGGCCCGGTTGTCACTGTTCATGGCCGAGTTGATGGCATTCAGGGCCAACACCTTGCCCCGCATGACCGCATCCTTCATCTGCTGCAGGGCGCCTTCCGATGCATCGACGAAGGTGGAGGCGTAGGTAAGATTTTTTTTGTACTGATTGATCTCGGCCAACGACGAGCGCAGCCCCAGGGCGGCGACCAGGTTGCCCGGATTGTCCGATGGGGTGGACATCTGCCGCTGCGAAGAGATGGACTGGTTGAGCCGGTTCATCTCCTCGGTGAGCTGGTTCAGATTGTAGAGGATCTTGCTGTTGATGGTGCGCAGGGTGGTCCGCATGGTTGCGCCTCGGCCACTGGAGAACGTGGAAGGTTATACCGTCTGCAAGAGAGTTTGCAACAGCTCGTCGGACATGGCGATCAGCTTGGCGGCCGCTGTGTAGGCGTACTGATACTTCATCAGGTTGGCCATCTCCTCGTCCAGCGACACCCCGGAGGTGGAATCCCGCATCTCGTTAAGCTGATTGGCGAGCAAATCGTGGAACTGCTGGTCGTTCTTGATTTTCTGGCCGTCGATACCAATGGCCCCTACCAGGGAGTTGTAAAACGAATCGAAGCTGTCGTCGGGATGTCCCCGGAAACTGATACTCTCGTCTCTTTGCAAATTGGTGATCGCGAGAGCGTTGGAGTTGTCGCCCCGGAAGATATCGCCGCGCGTACCGACGGTGGCGGCCGCCACCATGGAGACATCACCGGTGACGATCGAATTGACGGCGATATTGCTGGCCCGGTCGCCCGTGAACAGGGTGTTGAGGCCGGCAACCTGCAAAAGATTGCTCGAATCATTGGCAAAGGCGAAGGTGTGTTTACCATCGGTGCGGATCAGGAGCTGGCCGTCGTTGTTACTGGCCGCGAGCCAGGAAGAACCGCCGGTGGCAGCGGCGGCCACCGCATCGTTGATGGCCGTCACCACATCGTCGAGGGTAAAGGCCCGTTCCAGAGAAACGGAAATCGCCTTGGGCACGGCCAGGGTCCCGTCATCGTTATAGATCCACAGCTCGAATCCGGCATCGTCGGTGACGAGATCGGTGCCGAACTCGAAGCCCAGCAGGCTGCTGGCAACGCCGCCGTCGTTGAAATCGTAGGAAAACCGCCCATCGTTGGCCGTATCGTCGGCGGAGACCGAACCGCCGTCCCACCCGAAATGGGCCAGCCAGCTGTCGGTGGCCCCGGCTTCGACGGTGAACGGATCGGCGGAAAACAAGGAGACCTGGCCCGTATTATGGGTACGGTCCGCCTCGTAGATGTCGTTGTCCAGGCCGAGTTTGGCCTCGATCCCCGACTTGTCGATGCCCTGGATGGCAATGGTCGATTCATCGCCGGTATGAGTGTTGTAAATGACGAGGGCGTTCGTCTCGCCGCCGTTGGTGCCGTCCCCCACCTTGGCGGCCACCGTGATACCGGCCGCAGTCATGGCACTGTTGATCGCCGAGGCCAAATTATTGGCAAAGGTCGCCGCATCGGTGTCACCAGCCTGGATCGTGTAGCTCACCGTTTGGCCCTCGATGGAGAAGGAGATCGTCTGGCCGACATCGCCGGCCGCCGCGGCGGTGACCGCCGTTCCCGCCACCTGCGTGGTCAATCGAGCAGTAACGCCGGTGATGGCGGCGTTGATGGCGGTGACGGCGTTATAAGCCTTGCCGGTGGCGATGCCGTTGGTCACCACGCTGCCGTCGATACGCCCCACCGCCCGGTTGTTGATCACGAGCGTCCCTTCGGGGATGTCGGTACTGGCCGTCGTGGTATCGATGGTGCCGGTGAGCACCGCGGTGTCCTTGGCCGTCCCCGCGCCGCGCAACTCGTCGGCGAACGGCGCCATGCCCACCCCCTGGCTGTGCTGCTGGTTGAGTTCCCGAATAAAGGAGCGCGTGAAGGTGTCGAGCCGGCCGGCGTAACTATCGGGATTTGCGGCGTCGAGCCGGTTGTAGATCTCGAGCCATCCCCCGATCTTGCCCCCCAGCTCGGCCCCCTTGCCGATAGAGGTCTTGACCTCGACGAACTCGCCGAGATTGTTGCGCCGCTCGCCGATCCAGACAAGGGAATCATCCTCCCACCCCACATTCCAACTCTCGTCGTTTTCCACCAGGGTATGGCCATCGGCCAGCATGACCGTATAATTGCCGTCCTGGGTCTCGAAATAGTTGATGTCCAGAAGACCGGAGAGTTGTTTCAAGACCGTGTCACGCTGGTCGCGCATGTCGTTGGCCTTCTTGAGCGGGGTCTCGGTGGCGGAGATCTCGCCGTTGAGACGGGCGAGCTGGTTGATGAGAGAATTGGCCTCATCGATGGCCGCCTTCAGGTTGATGCCGATGTCGTTGCGGGTCCGGTCGATCTCGTTGCTCATCGACTGCAACTGGGAGGCGAGCAACTCGGCCTGCTGGACCAGACTTTGGCGAGAGGGCAGGGACTCCGGATTGTCGGCCACCTCCTGCCAGGCATCCCAGAATTTGCTGAGCAGATCGTTCAGGGCCAGTCCCGGTGCCTCGTTGAAGGCCGCCTCCACCATCCGCATCGCCTGGTTCTGGGCATCGAGGTTCTTGATATTCGACTCGGCCTGCATGATACGCTGGGTGGCAAAACTGTCGTACTGGCGCAGGATGCGCGTCGCCTCGACGCCGTTGCCAACAGGGCCCACCGGCGACGGATTCGGCAGGGACGGCTCGAGGAGCAGGGTCTGGCGGGTATACCCCGGCGTATCGACATTGGCGACGTTGTGCCCCGCCACCTGGATGGACATCTGGTGGGCGAGGATCGCCTGCTTGGCGATATTGAGGACGTCGGAGATGCCGGCCATGAGGTCACACCTCCCGCGAAATGAACGCCGGCCCCTTGTGCGGCCGGCGGCCGGACCGGACCGGATAACCGGAGCCGCCGCCGACCAACAGATCCACCGCGTCGTTCAAAAACGCCAGGGTCTCGGAGACCAACCGCTGGTTGATCGCGTTGGCGTCCCGGATCCGCCCCCGCTTGGCCCGCAACCGGTCCCGGTAGGAACGCAGGCGGCAAGCGGCTGCATCATCCGAAAGACGGTCGGCGAGGGAGGAAAGGTCGATGGTCGTCTGACCGTCGGTCCGGTCGGCGCTGTCCAGCAGTTCGGCAAGCCGCCGATCGAGGCCGCCGATTTCTTCCACCAGACGCGTTTTTTCCCGACTGACCGCGGCGATACCCTCGACGTCGGCGGCAAGCAGCACATGTTGTTCCCGGTCGAGAAGATGCAGGAGGGCGTCGGCCAGCTGCAGCTGACGATCCAGGAGGGCAAAAAGGGAGTCGAGCTGTTTCGCTTGCATGGGACCTCCTGTCAACGACCCGACTTGTCGGGCCGGGACAACTGGTGATAAAGCGCGTCGGCAAACCCCAGGCCGCCCCGGGCGGCCAAGTCTCTCGCGAGCTGTTCGTCGCGCATCGATTCGTAGATCTCGCTTGCCGGACTGTCGCCGAACAGGCCGCTTTTCGGCACGCTCCGGCGCATGGAGGCAAGCATCTGCTCGAGGAGCAACCCCTCGAAATCCCGGCAGGCCTGTAGCAGCCGCCCATCATTTTGTTTATCGGCATCGGCGGGGCCGGGCTTGAACTGAGGTGTCAGGGTGTCGATCCGCATCACATGATCTCCAATTCGGCATGCAGGGCACCGGCCGCCTTGACCGCCTGCAGGATGGCGATCAGGTCACGGGGAGCCACTCCCATGGCGTTCAGCGCCCGCACCACCTCGCCAAGGGTGGTGGCTCCGGGCAGATTGACCAGCCGGCCGCCGTCGGCGCCCGCCTGGTCACGGATTTCCGCCGGCAACTTGGCGATCTGCAGGCTCAAGTCGCCGTGGGCAAGGGCAATGGGCTCCACCGTCACTTCCCCGCCCATGACCACCGTGCCGGTCCGTTCGTCCAGCACCACCCGGGCTACGCCGTCGGGCGTCACATCGAGATTCTCGATGGCGGCCAGCAACGCCACCTCGTCCCCCCGGTACGATTCGGGCACGGTCACCTCCACGGTGCCGCCGTCCACCGCCCGGGCGAACACGCCGCCCAGATAGTCGTTGACCGCCTGCACCACCCGCCGGGCGGTGGTGAAATCCGCTTTCGTCAGGCTCAAGGAAAACCGGTCACGGCCGGTGATGGCGAGTGGCACCTCGCGTTCCACCGTGGCGCCGTTCGGGATCCGGGCCACGGTGAGATGGTTCCGCTGGCGGCCGGCGGTCTGGCCCGGAATCTCGAAGCCGCCGATGCTCACCGGCCCCTGGGCCATGGCGTAGACGCGGCCGTCGAGCCCTTTCAGGGGCGTGGGGATCAGGGTACCGCCCTTGAGGGAGGAGGCATCTCCCATCGAGGAGAGCACCACGTCGATGGTCTGCCCCACCTTGGCAAAGGGAGGCAACTGGGCCGTGATCATCACGCTGGCCACGTTCTTGACGTTGACGTCCTCCTTGTTCACCTTGATGCCGAGATTGGTGAGGACGTTGACCAGGCTCTGGTTGGTGAAGGCCGCCTGCTTGCCGTCTCCCGTGCCATCGAGCCCCACCACCAGGCCGTAGCCGACCAGCTGGTTGGTCCGCACGCCACTGACCCGGGCCAGATCCTTGAGCCGCACCCCGAAGGCCGGCTGGCCGCTCGCCAGAATGAGAATGGCCACCATCAGCCACCGCTGCCATCGTGTCATCGTCGTCCCCCCGATCTTTGATGGAATCGCAAAAAGTGCGATTCCATCGAGTTCGCGGTGTGTAACCTATTGAATTATCGCCAGGCCTGGGCCGACTGCAACTTTTTACGAGTTGTACATCTTTGATGGAATCGCAAAAAGTGCGATTCCATCGAGTTCACCGTGTGTAACCCGTTGAATTACCGTGTCAGGCCTGCACCGACTGCGAGTTTTTACGGGTCCATCATCTTTCGTTGCTTGCCACAAAACCATGCCGGTTCCGCCGACCGGATCTCCTGGACCAGCATTTCTTGTCTGCTTCTCTTCATGAGCAAGAGCGGTGCCAAGAAATCACCGCGGCCGGGCAATCGCTGCTTCTGCTTTTCTCTTCTATTTCAATCAGATACAAAACGCCGGCGACCAGCACGCCGGCCACCGGCAAATCCGGCCTAGGTCAACCGGGAAGATTTTGCCGGGGTAAGAGATCGCAGGGCACCGCATCTACTTTGTCATCGGGCAGTCCGCATAGGTTTACTATAGCGAACAGCCCTCTTTCGCGTATCTGCGGCACCCTGCGGTCTCTTACCATCCTTACGGGGCGAGGTGTTGCGACAAATTTCCCCCCGTCAACCCTCTTGAGGAAACGCCTCAAAAGGGCCAGATGAGATCGAGGCCGCGGGCCAGCCAGCCCGGTCGCTGCCGGTCGGAGACGGTACCGGTGCCGGCATAGTCGATACGGGCATCGGCGATGTGGGTGGAGAGGATGGAGTTGTCCGGCGCAATATCTTCGGGCCGCACCAGTCCCGAAAGAATGATGTGCTGGGTTTCGTTGTTGAGGCGGATCTCTCGGATACCGCGGATCACCAGGTTGCCTTGCGGCGTGGTGTCCACCACCCGAACCGAGATGGTCGCCGTCACCGTGCTGTCACGCTTGGTCTCGCCGGACCCGTCGAATTCATTCTTGAAATTGGTGCTGAGGCTGGTGGAAGAAGGAGTGAAATTGGCGTTGTGGTTCTTGAGCCAGGTTTCAAAGCCGAACAGGGAGGCGATGCCGCCGGAGAGCTTCGATTCACGCTTGGTCTTGGTGGTCGCCTTCTTGGACCCACTGGCCGTCTCGACGATCTTGACCATCAGGATATCCCCCACCCGGCGGGCCCGGTGATCCTGGTAGAGATCGGATTGGTCGAGCCGGAAGATGGTACCCTCCCGGGCCGGTACCGGTGCCTTCGGCGGGGCGGGCAACGCCACCCGTTCCGGGATCGCCGCCGCCACCGGTTGCCCCCCGCCGGCGCCGCCAATGCAACCGGCAAGGAGCGGCAGCATGAGGGCGACAAGGACGAAACCGGTCATACCGCCAACGAACGTGGTCTTCGTCTTCACAGGTCCACCTCCACGGTATGGGCATCCCGCACGCGGGCATGAATCACCTTGCGGCTCATCAAATTCTTCACCGGCACCAAGGCGCCGCGGCGCCCCGGCGCCCGCACCAGGCCCGGCACCGTTATCCGCAGCCGGCCGGTATCGGCGACGATGGTCACCCGATCGTTCCGGTGGACGAGCGGCGGCTCCTCCAGCATGGATTCATACAGCACCGCCCCCGCCGGTCGGCTGGTGGTCAACCGGCGGCCGCTGGCGGCCTCGATCCGGACGACCGGGTTTTCGCCCAGGAGCGCGACATTCTTCCGCACCATGACGAGATCATCGCCCCCGACCACCGTGCCGCGGGCCAGCCGCCGCTTGAGGCAGACTACCCGCCGGTAGAGACCGATATCCCCCACCAGCCGCACCGGACCGACATCCCGACCATCGACGGTGAGCACCACCGCCAGACTTCGGCGGCCGGCTTCCAGTCCCTTGGCCGGCGATACCAACCGATAGCCGAGCACGCCATCGGGCACCTCCATGACGGCCGGCCGGGCAACGACGTTAGCCACCTCCAGGTCCAGCCCCGGCACCACCAGATACTGACGGACGATGGCCGCAAACAGATCCTGGAAATATTCCGGCCCGAGTTGTCGGGCACCGCCCGTGGCGGGCATGGCGACCACCAGCAACAGCACAAGCCACGACCAGCGCCGTACCATACTCAACGCACCAGGTTGTTGGCGATCTCCAGCAGGGTATCGGCGGTGGTGACCGCCTTGGAATTGACCTCGAAGGCCCGCTGGGTGACGATCATGTTGACGATCTCCTCGGCCACGTCGACGTTAGAAGTCTCGAGGAACCGCTGGGCGATGGTGCCCAGACCCTCGGTGCCGGGATTGGCCTCCACGGCAGCACCGGAGGCGTCGGTCTCCAGGAACAGGTTGTGGCCCACCGCCTTGAGGCCGGCCGGATTGATGAAATCGAACAGGGTCACCTGAGCCGTGGCCAGAGTATTGTTGTTCTCATCCAGGGCGGTCAGCAGGCCGCCGGAATCGATGTCGATGCTGACCGTACCGGCCGGTACGGTGAACTCCGGCTGCAAACGGTCGCCGTTGGCGGTGACGATGTAGCCGTTGCCGTCGATCTTGAACGAACCGGCCCGGGTGTAATAGACCCGGCCGTCCCGCACCACCTGAAAGAACCCGCGTCCCTCGATGGCCCAGTCGAGTTCGTTGCCGGTCTGGACGAATTCCCCTTGCGTGAAGATCTTCTGGGTCGATACCGGCCGGGTCCCCATGCCGACCTGCAAACCGGTGGGCACCTGGCCGCCGCCGGCGGTCTCCACCCCCATGGCCCGGACATTTTGATAAAATAGATCCTCGAACTGAACCCGGGACTTCTTGAACCCGGTGGTATTGACGTTGGCCAGGTTGTTCGAGATGGTGTCGAGCTGCAGTTGCTGGCCGATCATGCCGGTACGGGCGGAAAAAAGGGCGCGTATCATGATTGCTCTCCTTAGGTATTGAGCTTGCCGACCCGGTTCACCGCCAGGCCGTCGATCTCGTCGATAGTGTGGATGACCTTCTGCTGGGCCTGGTAGGCCCGCTGCAGGTCGATCATCTCGGTCATCTCGATGGCGGTGTTGACGTTGGACTGCTCCAGGGCTCCTTGGATGACCTGGTAATCGGCGGCGGGACGTTCGGCGGCCCCCCCGGCGGCCGGCCGAAAGAGATTGCCTCCTTCCTTTTCCAGGGAGGTCGGATCGTCGAAGGCCACTACCTCCAGCCGGTTGACCAGCTCACCGTCAATGCGCACATCGCCGTTGCTATCGACGGTGAAATCCCGGTGGCCGACGACAATGGTGCCGGCGGTTCCAAGCACCGGGTAACCGTCCTGGGTGACGAGCTGGCCGGTGGCATCGGTGGTGAAATTGCCGGCCCGGGTGTAGCGGACCCCGTTGGGGGTCTGCACTCGAAAAAATCCCTCGCCGTCGATCAACAGGTCGAAGGGATTGCCGGTGTGGACCGTCGGCCCTTGCCGCCCATCGGTGATCACCCGCAGGGCCTTGCCCACCCGAGGCCGACGGTCAGCGGTGTCGAAGAGCATCTCCCAGAAGGTGACCTCTTCCCGCTTGTAGCCGACGGTATCGACGTTGGCCAGGTTGTTGGCGATCTGGTTCATGCGCTCCTCCTGGGCGCGCATGGCCTCGATCCCCTCGATCATGCCGAGACGGTTCTGAATCCACATGGCGGCTCTCCTTGCCACAACAAGGAAGCAACCACCGTGCCACGCACAAAAATCAACACAACATGTTGGAATCAAAGGAATAAAGAAACAAGGAAGGCAAAGGCGTCGGCAATCCCGTCGGAATTTTTGACGGAATCGCAACCATACGATTCCATCGAGTTCACCCGTAAGTCGTTGAATTATCGTGTCAGGCCTGGACCGCCGGCAATGTTTTCCGGGTCGTACAATTTTGACGGTCGACGGGCAGGTTTTACCGGCTGGTTGGCGGCCGGTCAATCGCCATACGAGGCGTTGGACTGGTAGAGGAAGGCGAGGATTTCGGCAACCACCACATAGGTCTCGGGCGGAATTTCCCGATGAATGTCGAGCTTGCTCAGGATCTCGACCAGATCGGCATCCTCATGGATCGGAATGCCGTGCTCCCGGGCGATGGCCATGATCCGGGCGGCGATCTCCCCCATGCCCTTGGCCACCACCACCGGAGCCCGGTGCCGGCCCGGTTCGTAGGCCAGGGCCACCGCCTTGGGTCGCTTTTCGGTCTTTTTTGCCATTCCCTCCTCCTGGCCAGCCCCTTGCGTTCCGGGAGCGGCCATGCTAGAACGGTTGACGGTCAGCCGTTGCCGGTTGACCGTTGCCAGTTGGTGCATTCTGAACGTGACTCAACCGTGAACTGCTAGATTAAGGTATACCCATGCTCGAACTGCGTTTCATCAGGGAAAATTTCGATCTCGTCAAAGAAAAAACCCAGCTGCGCGGCCTCGATCCGGCAATGCTCGACGAATTCGCCGCCATCGACGAACGGCGGCGTGCTCTGCTCGCCGAGGTCGAAACGCTGCGCAACCGCCGCAAGACCGCCTCGGCCGAGATCGGCCGGCGCAAGAAGGCGGGCGAAGATGCCGACGACCTGATGGCCGAGATGCGCGAGGTCGGGGAACGGATCAAGAGCCTGGAAGAGGAACTCACCGGCGTGGAGGCCAAGTTGCGCGACATCGTCATGGCCATCCCCAACCTGTGCGACGATTCGATCCCGGTGGGCAAGGACGATACCGACAACGTCGAGGTCAAACGCTGGGGTGAGCCGCCGCAGTTTTCCTTCACCCCGCGCCACCACTACGAACTCGGCGAGGCTCTCGGCATCCTGGACTTCGAACGGGCCGCCAAGCTGTCCGGCTCACGCTTCGCCGTGCTGCGCGGCTTCGCCGCCCGCCTCGAACGGGCGCTCATCAACTTCATGCTCGACGTCCACACCGAAAAACACGGCTACACCGAGGTCCTACCCCCCTTTCTTGTCAACACCGCCACCATGACCGCCACCGGCCAGCTCCCCAAGTTCGCCGAGGACCTGTTCAAGATCGATGACTGGGACCTGTGGCTCATTCCCACCGCCGAGGTGCCGGTGACCAACCTGCACCGGGACGAGACCATCCCAGAAAAAGAGCTGCCGATCAAGTACGCCGCCTACACCCCCTGCTTCCGGTCCGAGGCAGGTTCCTACGGCAAGGATACCCGCGGCCTCATCCGCCAACACCAGTTCGACAAGGTGGAGCTGGTCAAGTTCACCACTCCGGAGACCTCGGACGCCGAACTCGAATCCCTGCTCGCCGACGCCGAAGAGATCCTGCAGCTCCTGGAACTCCCCTACCGGGTGGTGGTTCTGTGCACCGGCGACCTCGGATTTTCGGCCCGCAAGACGTATGATATCGAGGTCTGGATGCCAGCCCAGAACACCTACCGGGAAATCTCCTCCTGCTCCAACTTCGGCGACTTCCAGGCCCGCCGCGGCGGCATCCGCTACCGGCCGAAGGAGGGCAAAAAGAGCCGCCTGGTCCACACCTTGAACGGTTCCGGGCTGGCGGTGGGGCGCACCCTGGCCGCCATCCTCGAAAACTACCAGCAGGAAGACGGCTCCATCGCCCTGCCCAAGGCGCTCGAACCGTACTTCCGGCGCTGAGTGGCAACCGATCTACCGTTGCCCCCCATCCTCCAGCGCCAGTTCGATCAACCGGTCGAGCAAAGCGGCGAAGGGCAGCCCGGCGGCGGCCGCCGCCTGGGGTAGCAGACTGGTGGGTGTCATGCCGGGGATGGTGTTGGTCTCCAGGACGTAGATGTCGCCCTCGTCGGTGACGATCATGTCGGTACGGCTGTAGCCCCGCAGGTGCAGGGCCTGGTGGGCGGCGACGGCAATGGCCTGGGCCCGGCGGGTGATATCGGCATCGAGGGGAGCCGGGCAGATCTCGCGGCTGGCACCCGGCGTGTACTTGGCGGTATAGTCGAAGAACGTGAACTCCTCGCCCGGCACGATCTCCACCAGGGGCAGGGCGGTGAGTTCCCGGTTGCCGATGACGCCGCCGGTGATCTCGCGGCCGCGCACGAAGCGCTCCACCATCACCTCGCCGCCGTAGGCCAGGGCCGCCGCCAGGCCGGCGGCGCAATCGGCCTCGGTATGCGGAATGCTCATGCCGAGACTCGACCCCTGGGCCTTGGGCTTGATGACGAGCGGCAGACCGAACTCCGCCACCAGGGCCTCGACGGTGGCCGGCTCCGCATCGCTGACCATGCGCCAGTCCGGCACCAGCAGTCCCGCCTGCCGGTAGAGAATCTTGGCCACCTGCTTGTCCATGGCCAAGGCGCTGCCCAGCACCCCGGCCCCTTGGTACGGGATACCCAACAGATCGAGGAATCCCTGCATGGTGCCGTCCTCACCCAGGGGGCCGTGCAACAGGATGAAGGCGACGTCGATCATATCCGCATCGGCCGCCAGGCGGGCGAGATCGGTGGCCGGGTCGTAGCGCCGCACCTCGTACCGGGCCGGATCGAGGGCCTGTTCCACCTCGCGGGCGCCGGCCAAGGAGACTTCGCGCTCGCCGGACCGACCACCGGCAATGAGTGCCAACCGTAACCGGTTCATGGCGTACCTCCTCGTCGGTTGTTTTCCTTGCTCTGAGCCTGTTGCAACCGTAAACCGTAACCGGTCGACCGTAAAGCGCAAACTGGCATGAACGACGCCATCGTCCAGCAACTCGCCGCCATCGTCGGCCCGGAAAACTGCCTCTCTGGCCGGGAGGAACGGCTATGCTACGCCCATGACGGTTCCGGGCTCACCTGCGAACCGGCCCTGGTGCTCCTGCCCGCCTCCACCGACGAGGTAAGCCGGATAATGACGCTTGCCTGGCAACACACCATTCCGGTGGTGGTCCGCGGTGCAGGAACTGGCATGACCGGCGGCGCCGTGCCGGTGCCCGGTGCCATCGTCCTCGCCATGAGCCGCTGCAACCGCATCCTGGAAATCGATACCGAAAACCACCTCGCCGTGGTGGAGCCCGGCGTGCTGAACGGCGACCTGAAGGCGGCGGTCCGCGCCCACGGCCTGTTCTACCCCCCCGATCCGGCCAGTGCCGAGTTCTGCACCATCGGCGGCAACGTGGCCGAAAACGCCGGCGGCCCCTCGGCGGTGAAATACGGTGTCACCCGCGACTACGTCCGCGCCCTCACTGTGGTGCTGGCCGACGGTCGCGTCCTCACCACCGGCGAACGCACCGCCAAGGGGGTGGTGGGCTACGATCTCACCCGCCTGTTCGTCGGCGCCGAGGGCACCCTGGGGATCATCACCCGCATCGCCCTGCGCCTCGTGCCGCTGCCGCCGGCCCGCGCCACGGTCCTCGCCCTCTTCGACTCCATCGGCACCGCCACCGGCCTGGTACCGGCCCTTGTCGATCGTTTCGCGCCCTGCACCCTGGAATACATGGATCGCACCGCCATCGATATCGTCCGCGCCGGTCTGCCGGTCCCGATTCCCGCCGAGGCCGGCGCCCTCCTCCTCATCGAGGTGGACGGCCAATCAGAGATCGTCAGCCGCCAGGCCGACATGCTGGCCGATTTCCTTTCGAACGGCCCGGCCCTCACAGTAATGCGGGCGGCGGACACCGAGGAGACGGCCGCCCTCTGGCAGGCGCGGCGGGCGGTGTCGCCGGCCGCCTTCTCCCTGCGGCCCCACAAGCTCAGCGAAGACGTGGTGGTGCCACGCAACCGGATCGCCGCCCTCGTGACCTTTGCCGAAGAACTAGCGAGAGAACTGGATCTCCCCATCTTCACCTTCGGCCACGCCGGCGACGGCAACATCCACGTCAACATCATGCACGACAAGACACGGCCGGCCGAGGAGGAGCGGGCCGCCACCGCCAAGAAACGCATCTTCCAGAAAACCTTGGAGCTCGGCGGCACCCTGTCCGGCGAACACGGTATCGGCCTCACCAAGGCCCCCTTTCTTTCCCTGGAGCTCGACGAGACGAGCCTTGCGGTCATGCGGGCCATCAAGCACACCCTGGACCCGAAGAATATTCTCAACCCTGGAAAAATCTTTCCACCCTCTTCGGCAGAAAACTCTTGACAACTCCCGATTCGGCCGCATATATTGGCGGTTTCTGGTCAAGAATCGTGGGCGCGGCGGTCGTCCGCCGGGCCCATTTCCACAAACCGCAACAAGAAAACGGTGTATTATGATTGAGGTAGAGGTCAAGGGTGATATCGAATACGCCATCCGGCAACTGAAGAAAAAACTGCAGCTCAACGGCATCAAGAAGGAGCTGAAGCGCCGCGAGTACTACGAGAAGCCCAGTGTCCGCCGCCGCCGCAAGAAAGCGGAATCCCAGCGCAAGCTGCGCAAGATCATGATGCGGATGGAGCGGCAGTAGCCTCCGTCGCCCTCGTCCCGCCACCGTTGCACACCGATCATCTCGATTTCTTTCTCCAGCACCTGACGGTGGAACGCCGGCTCGCCGCCCACACGGTGGCGGCCTACGCCTCCGATATCGGGTCGTTTCTCCGCCAGCAACGCCGGCCGCCCACGGCCATCGGCCCGGAAGACATCCGGCGCCATCTCGAACGGTTGCGGCGCTCCGGCCTATCGTCCCGGTCCATCGCCCGGCGGCTCTCCGCCCTGCGCAGTTTTTTCCGATTTCTCGCCGCCGAAGGGGTCGTGGAACACGACCCCACCGTGCTCCTGCAGCAGCCGAAACTGGGCCGCCACCTTCCCGACCACCTGAACCTCGACGAGGTGGACCGCTTGCTCGACGCCGCCGACACCGGCGACGCCATCGGCCTACGCAACAGCGCCATGTTACACACTCTGTATGCCTGCGGCCTGCGGGTCAGCGAGCTGGTTGGTCTGCCGGTGGCCGCCGTCCATCTCGACCGCGGCTTCGTGCGGGTGGTGGGTAAGGGCAGCAAGGAGCGGGTGGTCCCCATGGGCGAGCGGGCCCGGGATCTCGTCCGCCGCTATCTCGCCGAAGCGCGGCCGCGCTTGCTCGGCAAACGCCGCAGCGCCATCCTGTTCGTCACCAATCGGGGCCAGCCCATGACCCGCACCCGCTTCTGGCAGATCATCCGCGCCACCGCCCTGCGGGCCGGCATCGACAAGCCCCTCTCGCCCCATGTGCTGCGCCATTCCTTCGCCACCCACCTGCTCGCCCACGGCGCCGACCTGCGGGCGGTGCAGGAGATGCTCGGCCACGCCGACATCGCCACCACCCAGATCTACACCCACGTGGAGGGCGAGCGGCTGAAAGCAATTCACAAGCGGTTTCATCCCCGCGGCTGACCGCGCAAACCGCCACCGGAGCCCGTATGCAGGTCATCACCACCCACCAGCACGCCGACTTCGACGGTATGGCCTCGATGATCGCCGCCAAGAAACTCTACCCCGAGGCGGTCATGGTCTTTTCCGGCTCCCAGGAACGCAACATCCGGGAATTCTTCCTGCAGTCCACCGAGTACCTCTACGACTTCCAGCGGCTGAAAAACATCCCCCTCGACCAGGTTCGCCGCCTCATCCTGGTGGACACCCGCTCGCCGGCCCGGATCGGTAAGTTGGCCAGATGCCTGGACAACCCGGACATCGAGGTCCACATCTACGACCACCACCCGAAGGCGGAAGGAGACATCGACGGAGATCTCGAGGTGATCCGGCGGGTGGGCTCCACCGCCACCATCTTCACCGATCTGTTGCGGCAAAAGAACATCCCTGTCTCGGCCCAGGACGCCACCATTCTCGGCATGGCGATCTACGAGGACACCGGATCCTTCACCTTCGATACCACCACCCCGGAGGATCTCGCCGCCATGGCCTGGCTCCTGGAGCAAGGCGCCAACCTGCAGACCATCTCCCAGTTCATCTCCCAGGACCTGTCCACCATCGAAGTATCGCTCCTGCACGAACTCATCCGGGCGGCCCGCACCTATACGATCCAGGGAATCGACATCGTGGTCGCCACCATCTCCACCCCCAAGTACGTGGACGAATTCGCCCTGCTGGTGCGCCGCTTCATGACCATGGAGAACCTCGACTGCCTGTTCGCGCTGGCCCGCATGGCGGACAAGATCTACCTCATCGCCCGCAGCCGCATCCCGGAGGTCAACGCCGGTGCCATCGCCGCCGAGTTCGGCGGCGGCGGCCACGCCTCGGCCGCCTCGGCTGCGGTGAAGGGCTATACCCTCATCGAGGCGGAGGAACGGCTGCTGCAAATGCTCCACAAACACGTCCGGCCCCGGGCGGTGGCCCGCGAGATCATGTCGGCGCCGGTGATCTACGTGCGGCCGGACATCTCGATCGTTGATGCGAACCAGACCCTGACCCGCTACAACCTCACCGTGCTGCCGGTCCTGGAGGACGGCAAACGGTTGCTCGGCATCATCTCGCGGCGGGTGTGCGAAAAGGCGATCTATCACGGCCTCGGCGACCAGCCGGTGGCCGACTACATGACCACCGACTTCGCCACCCTGCCGCCCACCGCCACCCTGGCCGACATCCAGGAACTGATCATCGAGCACCGGCAACGATTCATCCCCGTGGTCGAGGACGGCACGGTCAAGGGGGTCATCACCCGTACCGATCTCTTGAACCTGCTGGTCAACGACCCGGCCAACCTGCCGCGCAACCTTCTGGGCCGGGAGGATCTCCTGCCCTCCATCGAACGGCACCGGAACCTCGCCGGCCTCATGACCGACTCCCTGGACCGCGACACCATCGTCCTGCTGCGGACCATCGGCGAGGTGGCCGAGCGGTGCGGGTTCCGGGCCTTTGTCGTGGGCGGTTTCGTCCGCGACCTGCTCCTGCACGTCCCCAACCTCGACATCGACATCGTCATCGAGGGTGACGGCATCGCCTTTGCCAGAAAGTTGGCCGCCACCCTGGGCGGCAAGGTACGACCGCACGAGAAGTTCGCCACCGCAGTGGTGGTGCTGCCCGACGGCCGCAAGATCGACGTGGCCACCGCCCGGCTCGAATACTACGAATCGCCTGCCGCCATGCCGACGGTGGAATTGAGTTCCCTAAAACTCGATCTCTACCGCCGGGACTTCACCATCAACGCCATGGCCATCCACCTGAACCCGGACCGGTTCGGCACTTTGGTGGACTACTTCAACTGCCAGAACGACATCCGGGACCGCCAGATCCGCATCCTGCACAACCTGAGCTTCGTCGAGGACCCCACCCGCATCCTGCGGGCCATCCGCCTGGAACAGCGGATGGGGTTCTCCATCGGCAAGCATACCGAGAAGCTGATCAAGAACGCGGTCAAGATGAAGATGTTCGGAAAGTTCGCCGGCCGGCGGTTCTTCAACGAGCTGCGCCTCATCCTTGAAGAAGACAATCCCCTGCCCGCCCTCGAGCGGATGGCCGGCTTCGGCCTGCTCGACTTCTTCATTCCCGGCCTGCAACTCGACGATCGGCGGTGGCGTTTGCTAGAGGAATGCCAACGGGCGCTGGCCTGGCACAAACTTCTTTATCTCGAACAGCGGTGCCGCCAGTGGCTCGTCTATCTCATGGGCCTGGTCTCCAGTTTTCCCGGCAAACAGGTGCTCGAATTCCTGAAAACCTTCGAGGTGCCGGAACGCTACTGGCCGACCTTACTGAAGGAGAAGGGGGCGGCGGGCAAGATCGCCCGCCTGCTCGACGGGCGCACCCTGGTGAAGAACAGCGAGATCTATTGGCTGCTCAACGGACTCTCCCACGAAGCCTTACTTTATCTTATGGCCCTGACCCGCAAACAATCGGGCAAGAAGGCGGTTTCTCTCTACGTCACCCACCTGCGCCACATCCGGCCGGCCCTGGGCGGCAAGGACCTCATCGCCCTGGGCTACCGGCCGGGCCCGCAGTTCAAGAAAATGCTGGACCGCCTGTTGGAGGCCCGCCTGGACGGTGAAGTGCACAGCCGGGCCGAGGAGGAGGCCTTCATCCGCACCCATTATCCACTGGAGAGAGAGGCATGAACATCCATCACCTGGTGCAGGAAATCGCCATCTTCGCACCGCCCTTTCTTTTTGCCCTCACCGTCCACGAGGTGGCGCACGGCTACGTCGCCTACCGCTTCGGAGACCCAACCGCCAAGCGCCTGGGCCGGTTGACCCTCAACCCCCTGAAGCACATCGATCCCCTGGGGGCCCTTGCCTTCGTGATCATGAAAATCGGCTGGGCCAAGCCGGTACCGGTGGATCCCCGCTACTTTGCGGACCCCGTCCGCATGATGCTGTATGTCTCCCTGGCCGGACCGGTGGCCAATCTCGTCCTCGCCGTGGCCTGCGCCGTGATCGCCAAGTTGCTTTTGTTCGTCGGCGGCCTGCTGCCTGCCTTCCTGCTCTGGCCGCTGCTCAAGATGCTGGTTGCCGGAGTGTGGATCAACATCATGCTGGCGGTCTTCAACCTGGTTCCCATCCCGCCCCTGGACGGGAGCAAAATCCTCGCCGGCCTGTTGCCGCCCCGCCAGGCGCACCAATTCGCCAAGCTGGAGCCATTCGGCTTCCTCATCCTGCTGGCCCTGTTCTTTACCGGCATCCTGCCGCGACTGATCATGCCGATCATCTCGTTTGCCAACAACCTGCTGCTGGGCTAGCGACCCGTCCAAAGAGGAGATCCACGCGCACATCGCGGCCGGTTGCGCTCACTCCTCGGGCCAGTATTTCTTCGATGGCACCTGAATGAACTCGAAGGAGGGCAGCACCAGGCAGGTGAGCGCCCCTCCGTAGACGGCACCGGTGTCGACGCCGATACGGGTTGGCTCCACCAATGGGCGGGACTGGACGCTGTGGCCGAAGATGACTCTTTTGCCGAAATCGAACGGCCGGGCGAGGAAGCGGCCACCGGCTCCCCAGTACAGCCAGTCGGGCGACTGCAGGCTCAGATGGACGCCAGGCTGCAACCCGGCATGGACATAGATGTTCTCGTCGTCATGCCAGTAGGGCAAAAGACCTTGAAAAAATTCCAGATGGTGATCCGGGATACGGACGGCGCAGGCCCCGTACTCGAAGGGCTCCCGGCAGCCATAACTCGCCAGGGTCTGGCGGCCGCCGATGGCGAGATAGAACTCCCGGTCACGGCCGGCGAGAAAGGAGAGCAACACCTCCTCGTGGTTGCCCATGAGGGGAATGACCTCGATACCGGCCCGCTGCAAACCGATGATCTCCTCCACCACCAGCCGGGAGTGGGGGCCCCGATCCACGAAATCCCCGAGAAAGACGAGACGGTCCCCCCGCTGCGGTGTCAACCGCTCGAGAAGGGCGCACAACTCCCGGTGGCAACCGTGAATGTCGCCAATGGCGCAGGTCCTCATCCGTGCTCGAGGAAGGCAAGCAACGCCCGGGCCTGCTCACGTTCCGGAAACTCATCCTCCTGCTCAAGGCAGCGCGCGAGTTCGGTGCGGGCCTCGTCCTTGCGGCCGAGCTTGTCGAGGGCCAGGGCCAGGTGGTAGCGGATGGTGGGATTGGCGGGTTCCTTGTCTGTGGCCAAGGTGAACTGTGACAGGGCCAGATCGTACGCCTCGCGCATATAGTGAATCCAGCCCAGGGTATCGGCGATGTGCGGGTCTTCGGGCAGCTTCTCCTTGGCGATGAGGGCGAGTCGCAGTGCCTCGCCGAGATCGGGCTGCTCTTCGTTGGCGAGCAACCAGGCCAGGTTGTTGGCCGCCGGCGCGAACTTGGGATCACGGTCCAACGCGGCCCGATAGGCCTTGGCCGCCTCAGTATGGTTGCCCTGCTTGTCGTACAGGGTACCGAGCCCCATCCAGCCGGGCACGAAATCCGGCTTCGTCTGGGTCAACTGCTGGTATTCGGCAATGGCTGCATCCAGTCGGCCAAGGGTATGGAGGATGCCGGCGATGGCCATGTAGTATTGCGGGTTGTTGGGATCCAGGTCGCGGGCCCGGCGCAGGGCGGCGAGGGCCTCATCGTACCGCTTTTCTTTGGCCAGCAGCGAGCCGAGTAACTGGTGATAGGCGGCGATGTCCGGCATCTGTTCGATCTGGCGCCGAACCCGCTCAATGGCCCGATCGCGAGCGCCGTTTTTGACATCCAAGGAGACAAGCACCGCCAGGGCCGGCACGGCGGCCGGCTTTTCGCCGAGAATGCGCTCGAAGAGGGGCCGGGCCTCCTCAAAGCGTCCCTTGGCCAGCAAGGCCACCCCCTTGTAGTGCAGGATCTCCAGATTGTCGGGCAGGACCTCTTCCATGCGGGAAAAAAGTTTCAGGGCCTCGTCCACCTCGTTATTCTGGAGCATGGCTTTCCCGGCGGTGATAGCGGCCCGGATATTGTCCGGCCGCAACTGCAAGGCGATCACCGCCTCCTTCTTGGCGCCGGCAAAATCGCGCTTGAGAAGCAGATGGTGGGCGAGCAGAGTATGGGCCTTGGAACTGCGAGGATCAGTCCGTACCGCCGCCTCGGTCTCCTTGTAGGAAAGCTCAGTATCCCCGAGGGCGAGGTGGGCAAGGGCTTTCTGCAGATGGGCCGCTCCCCAGCGCGGCTGATCGGCAACCAATTTTGTTAGGATATCCAGGGCTTCGGTATTCTTACCCTCGCGCATTAGGAATTTGGCCTTCACCAAGTTGGCCTGCGGCTGTTTGGCGTTGGCGGCCAACACTTCTTCCATTTCCTTTTTTGCCGCCTCGAACCGCTGGAGATCGAACAGGTAGTCGGCCAGCATCGCCTGAACGACCGCCGGATCGTCACTCTTGGCCATGGCCTGGCGAAAGGCGGTGATGGCGTCGTCGGGCCGCCGCTGCTGCTTATAGAAACCAGCCAGGGCGACGTACAGGGCGGCGTTGTCTGGATCCACCGCCACCCCTTCCAGCATGGCGCGCTCGGCATCGGCGGGGCGCTTGCTCTTCAGGTAGAAAGCGGCAAGTTCGAAATGGGGCCTCGGGTTGTCCGGAAAAGTTTCGATCATCGTCTGGAGTTGTCGCTCGGCCGCCGCGCCGTCACCGGTGCGCAGATAGAACGACACCAGGGCCTTGTGAACAGCCATTTCCTTGGGCGCCAACGAAAGGGCTTTGCGCAGATCGGCCTCCGCCCCGTCGGGGTCACTCTCGGCCAAGGCAACCCGGGAGCGAACGAGGTAAAAACGGTAAGTATCGGGTTCGGCGGCAATGGCCTTGTCGATCATCGTACGGGCCTTGCCGGTATCGCCATCGGCCAGCGCTATGTTGGCGGCCAACGACAGGGCGGCGGCGTTGTCCGGATCACGCTCGAGGAGTTTTTCCACCTCAGTGCGGCTGTCGTCGATCTTGCGGGCGAGGAAGTACAGCTCGGCCAGCTTCAAACGGGCGTCGTCATTGTCCGGCGAGAGACTTACCACCCGCTGCAGTTCCTTGAGCGCGGCTCCCAGCTCACCGGCCTGCAGGTAGAGCAAGCCGAGCTGGTAACGAGCATCGGCGTACTTGGGGTCGATCTGGATGGCGTTTTTGAGTTCCAGGACCGCCGCCTTGATCTCCCCCTTCTCGGCGTATTCGATGCCCTTACGGTAATAGGCCTGTTTCTTCTTCTCCGGACTCGCGCAGGCAGCCAGGAGACAGAGCACGCCGACGAGAAGAATCAGGTTCCCGAAAAAATTTCTTTGCACCATCGTTGCTCCCTCTCATAAAATAGTAACATGCCGCAGATACCCCACAAACCGATTGCACCCTAGTACGACACATGATAACAGATTTGGGTTATAATGGGACACCACTTTTTGATTCTGGTGGGTTACCAATCCGGAGACAAAGGGCATTTGCGTTATTCCGTTTTTTTGAACAAAAAAATCCGGCTTTCCGAACGCCCTCCGGTCTCCTCGCCGTTCCGAAGGAGGCAATAAAGTGAAATCAATCGTTTTTTTGGTGCTGGCACTCGTATTGCTTACATCACAGGGCTTGACGGCGACTACTACGCTTGAACCGTACCGCATCGGCCTCGGCGACGTCATCGAGGTGCAGGTCTGGAAGGAGCCGGACCTCTCTCGCCAGGTCAAGGTTCGCCTGGACGGCCGGATCTCCCTGCCGCTGGTGGGCGATATCCAGGCCGCCGGTCGCACCCCCGACGAGGTGGCGGTCGCCATCAAGGAACGGCTCACGAAATACATCACCGAACCGGCGGTGTCGGTGATCCTGGTGGAGAGCACCAGCCGCCGCTACTACGTCATCGGTATGGTCAACCAGCCGGGTGAATTCGCCATCGACTATCCGATCACCGTCCTGCAGGCCATCGCCAAGGCCGGCGGCTTCCAGGAATGGGCCAAGAAGGACCGGATCGTCATCGTGCGGCGCACCGGAGACCGCGAGCAGCTTTTGCCCTTCAACTACGAAGCAGTGATCAAGGGTGCCAATCCGGGCCAGAACCTGATCGTGGCCCCCGGCGACACCATTGTCGTTCCATGACCGCCTTTCCCTTGAGCCGCGCTTGGAAATCGCCATGAAAAAAACGATCGTCTCTGCCGCAACCTGCCTACTGTTGACCATTCCGCCCGCCGCCGCCGGTACGAACGTGCTCTCCGGCGGGCTCACCCTGCGCCAGGGATTCGACTCCAACATCGAGCGGACGGCGGCGAGCGAGACCACGGAATGGACCACGGCCCTGGAACCCTTCCTACGTCTCCGATACTCCGCCCCGACCCGGACCCTGGAGTTGCGGTACGCTCCGAGCCTGGTTTACAACCACCGCCTCGACGACTCGCACATGGAACACCGGTTGTCGGCGGCGGCTGGGCTCGCCGCCAGCCGTACCATCCGGCTCGCTGTCCGGGAGGCGTACACCAAGACGGACGATACCACGCTGGCGCAACAAGAACTCGCCGCCGACGGCCAGCCGACCCTTACCGACAACCGGCAGCGACGCACCTACTGGCACAACGCCCTCGACCTAGCCGTCACCTGGGAGCTGGAACGCGACACCAGCCTGGAGGTCGGCTACCGGCACACGATCCTCGACAACCGGGCCTTTGCCGACAGCGACTACCAGCGCCACGAACCGTACCTGGTCCTGAACTACCGCTGGAATCCGCAGTGGAGCGGCCGGTTGACCGTTGCCCACACCGTGGGCGATTTCGATCAAGGCGACGATTTGGTCCGGCACGAGACCACCGCCGGTCTCTTCTACCACCTCGATCCCCACCGCCAACTCTTCGCCGAACTGTCACGAACCGTCACCGATTACGACGGCAGTCGTATCGACTACAGCACCACAAGGGGGCATCTCGGCTACCAGGCGCAGATTTCGGCCACCACCTCCTTGACGGCGGCGGTGGGCTGGTCGGCCACCGACCGGACCGCCGGGACCGATGACGACTCCTTCTCCTACCGGCTGTCCCTCGATCGCGCCCTGGTCCAGGGATCGCTGACCCTGACCGGCGAGGGCGGTTTCACCGGGCAGGAATTCAACGGCGACAACGACGGCATCACCCGCTTCTGGTCCCTGACCGGCAACATCAACCTGGAGCTGGCCCGGCGGCTGACCGGAGATGCCGGGGTGGCCGTGCGGGTGGATGATTACCTGGAGCGAACGCCGGCCGAGAAAGAAACCACCTACGAAGGGAAGGCCGGTCTCACCTGGCAGGCGGGCCGCTGGCACTCCCTGGGCCTGCGGTACGCCTACCGCAAGGTGGATGCCGACCAGCCGTTCAACGACTACACTGACCATCGGCTCTATCTAACCGTGTCGTTCAGCAAGGATCTCTGGAAAGGCTAGACCGGCAGACGGCCGACCATTCCCAACCCTCACCCCGTAACCAAGCATGGACCCGCGCCAACAGCAACAGATCAAACGCTACCTCGATATCGTCCTGCGCTGGAAAAAGACCATCGTCGCCTGCCTGCTCGTCGCCCTGGCGGGCGGCCTGGCCTTCTATGCCATCACGCCCAAGGTGTACCAGGCCACCGCTCTGCTGGTCTACCAGCGCCAGAAGATCAACCCGGCCAAGATGTCGCCGGACGTAGTCTCCCGCACCAAGGAAATCGTCTCCACCCTGCAGGAACAGGTCTTGAGCCGCACCAACCTGGAGGCGATCATCAAGAAGTACGGGCTCTACCAGGAGACCCTCCAGCAGCTGCCCCTCGAGGACGTCATCGACATCATGCGCTCGAAGCATATCGAGATCAAGGTCGATCGGGGCGACACCTTCAAGGTCTCCTACCAGGGCAGTGATCCCCGCACGGTGATGCGGGTGGCAAACGAGCTGGCCGCCAAGTTCGTCGAGGAAAACCTGCGCTACCGGGAGGAACGGGCCACGGAGACCACGGCCTACATCAAGGATGAACTCGCCATGGCCAAGAAGGCCCTGCAGGAAAAGGAAGCGGCCATGCGCGACTACAAGCTGAAATACTACAACGAGATGCCGGAGCAGCGGCAGACCAATATCAGTCGCCTGAACGCCCTGCAGAACTCCTACCAGAATATCCAGGCCAGTATGCAGGAACTGGAGCGGACCAAGATCATGGTCCAGGAGCAAATAACCTTGCGTAAAAATCTGCTCCGTCAGCCCCTCCTGGCCGATTTGCCCGCCACAGAAGATGAACAGGCGAGGACCTACGCCCAGACCCGACGGGAACTGGAGCGGCTCCAGGCCGACCTCGCCGGTCTTCTGGCCCGCTACACCGAGGAACATCCCGAGGTCAAGCGGACCCGCAAGACCATCGCCGCACTGGAGGCCAAGCTCAAGGCCCTGGTTCCCTCGGCCGGCGACCAGACGGAGGGTATCCCAACCAACCCGCCGGCGGACACCCAACTCACCCAGCTCGAGCTGCAGCTGAAAGACATCGACATCAGCATGGCCCAGCTCAAGAAAGAGGCCGCCGCGATCCGCAAACAGATCGAGACCTATCAGCAATGGATCGCCGCCGCGCCGGTCCGGGAGGCGGAATGGGCCGCCCTGACCCGCGATTACGAACAACTGAACAAGTATTACCAGGAACTGGTGTCGCGGAGCCTCGAGGCCGAATCGATAAAAAACATCGAACAACGGCAGAAGGGCAGCCAGTTCCGCATCGTCGACCCGGCCCGCCTGCCGGAAAAACCCTTCAAACCCGACTTGCTCAAGATCATGGCCGTGGCCGTTGCCCTCGGGCTCGGGCTCGGCGGCGGTATCGCCTTCGGGCTCGAGTCCCTCGACACCTCGTTCAAGGACGCCTACGACCTGGAATCGTACCTGGAGTTGCCCATCGTCTGCTCGGTGCCGCTGATCGCCACAGAGAGCGAACAGCGCCAGGCCAGACTGGTCGGCATCCTCTGGTTCGTGGTATTCGCCGCCAGCGCCGGCGGACTCGTGGGCGCCGCCTTCTTCCTCTGGAAAAAGGGTATTCTCCTTCTCTGACCCACTGACACCGCGGTAACGGCACCCTTTCTTTCAACCAACTTTTGTTGGAGAACCCATGGGCAAAATAGATCAGGCTCTCGCCAAGGCGACCGGTACCCCCGTCGCCCCGGCTTCATCTCCACCGCAACCCGATACCGAGCAACCGGCGCCCCCGCCCCCGTCTCCGAGGCCGCAACCGGCCGCCGGCGCGGCCCAACCGCCACCGGCCACCACCGTGGAACGGTGGGACGCCCGGTTGCGGCTTGCCAGCAAACCCCTGTCCGCGGCATCGGAAAGTTTCCGCAAGGTACGCAACGCCATCCTGCACCCGCCTTCCGGCCAACCGCCCCGCACCATCCTGGTGACCAGTGCCGTGCCGGAAGAAGGGAAAAGTTTTATTTGCGCCAACCTGGGTATCAACCTCGCGCAAGGACTGGAGCAACACTGCCTGCTGGTCGATTGCGATTTGCGGCGGCCGACCCTGGCCTCCCTGTTCGGCCTCCCCAACGACAAGGGGCTCTCCAATTATCTGCGGGGAGAGACGCCGCTCGCTGCCCTCATCCACAAGACCGGTCAGCCGAAGCTGTCGGTCATCCCCAGCGGTCCCACGGTCCCCAACCCGGCGGAACTCCTCGATTCCACGGTCATGCAACACACGATCATGGAGATGGCGGCCCGCTACCCGGACCGCTACCTCTTCTTCGACAGCCCCCCGGCCCAGGCGGCAGCCGAAACCGCGGTCCTGGCCCGGCACGTCGATGCAGTGATCCTGGTGGTCCGCTGGGGAAAATCCGGCCGCGAGCAGGTGAAAACCCTGGTGGAAAGCATCGGCCGGGACAAGATCCTCGGCGTCGTTTTCAATGCCTACCAGTTGAGCAGCCTTGATCGCGCCCTTTACAAAAAGGGCTATTACGGCTATTACGGTTACGGCTACTACAGTAGCGACACGTACACTGCTCCAGCAACCTCTTCACGATAAAAAGGACACCAAAAAGGACACCCTCGTATGTGCGGCATCGTTGGCTATATCGGCAATCGCCGGGCGGTTCCCGTGCTCCTCGAAGGGCTCAAACGACTCGAGTACCGGGGGTACGACTCCGCCGGTATCGTTTTTTTCGAACACGGTGAACTCCACCGCTACCGGTGCGCGGGAAAGCTCGCCAATCTGGAAGAACGGATGGACGAGGTGGAAACCCGCGCCACCCTCGGGCTCGGCCATACCCGTTGGGCCACCCACGGCGCCCCGTGCGAGGACAATGCCCATCCGCACGCCGACTGCACCGGCCGTCTGGTCATCGTCCACAACGGCATCATCGAAAACTATCATTCCCTGCGTCAGGAACTCATGGATCGTGGCCACCGGTTCAGCTCGGATACCGATACCGAGGTCCTGGCCCACCTCATCGAAGAACATTTCACCACCGACTTGGTGGCCGCCGTGCGGGCCGCCGTCGCCCGGGTGGAGGGCTCCTACGCCCTGGGGGTGATCGCCGCCGATTGCCCCGACCGGCTGGTGGCGGTCCGCCACCAGAGCCCGCTCGTGCTCGGCATCAGCGACAAGGCATCGTTCCTGGCCTCGGATATTCCGGCCCTGTTACCGTACACCCGCGAGGTGATCTTTCTCGACGACGGGGAACTCGCCATCCTTGAGGCAGGCCGTATCATGGTATTGGAAGCTGCAAGCGGCACGCCGGTGACGAAAAAGCCGACCACCATCGAATGGAGCGCCGGCATGGCCGAGAAGGCCGGCTACAAGCATTTCATGCTCAAGGAGATCCACGAGCAGCCTCAGGCGGTACTCAACACCTTCCGGGGCCGGCTTGATCCGGAGACCGGAGAGGTACAATTGCCGGAAATCGGTCTCTCTCCGGACGAACTCAAGAAAATTTCGCGCATCGCCTTCGTCGCCTGCGGCACCTCCTGGCATGCCGCCCTCGTCGGCAAATACTGGATCGAGAAATACGCCCGTATTCCGGTGGAAGTGGATATCGCCTCGGAATTCCGTTACCGCACCCTGCTCGTCGATTCCTCCACCTTGGTAATTCCCATCTCCCAATCCGGAGAAACGGCGGACACTCTGGCCGGCCTTCGATTAGCAAAGGACCTCGGCGCCAAGATCGTTGGCATCTGCAACGTGGTGGGCTCCACCATCACCCGGGAGGCGCATGGTACGATCTACACCCATGCCGGCCCCGAGATCGGCGTGGCATCCACCAAGGCATTCACCAGCCAGCTCACCGCTCTCTTCCTCCTCACCCTGTTTCTTGCCCAAGAGCGCGGCACCCTGGACACCGCCACCCGTAAAACGCTCGCCGACCAGCTCCTCGACCTGCCCCAGATCCTCGAGGAGGAACTGCCCCGCCTGGAAGACAAGGTGGAAGAACTTGCCGAAACCTACATGCATTGCCGGGATTTTCTCTATCTCGGCCGGGGCTGCAATTTTCCCATCGCTCTGGAAGGGGCCCTGAAACTGAAAGAGATCTCCTACATCCACGCCGAAGGATACGCAGCCGGCGAACTCAAACACGGTCCCATCGCCCTCATCGACCGCGACATGCCGGTCTTGGCTCTCGTGCCCCGCGACAGTGTCTACCAGAAGATCATTTCCAACGTCGAAGAGGTCAAGGCCCGCCGCGGTCGGCTCATCCTGGTGGGCACCGAGGGGGATGCCAAACTCGACCAACTCGCCGAGGCCACCATCACCTTGCCGGCCATCCACGAGGACTTGAACCCCATTCTCTACGTCCTCCCCCTGCAACTCCTCGCCTACCAGATCGCCAACCGCCGCGGCTGCGACGTGGACCAGCCGCGCAACCTGGCAAAATCGGTGACCGTGGAATAGCAACAGGGCAGTAAGCGGAGACAAACCATGAAAATTCTCGTTACCGGCGGCGCCGGCTTCATCGGCTCCAACGTCGTCGATGCCTACATCGAGGCCGGCCACCAGGTAGTGGTCATCGACAACCTGTTCACCGGCAAGTGGGAAAACATCACCCCCCGCGCCCGGTTCTATCTCATGGACGTGCGGGCCTCCGAAATCCACAAGGTATTCGAACGGGAACGGTTCGATGTGGTCAACCACCACGCGGCCCAGATGTCGGTGCCCGCGTCGGTGGATGACCCGGACTTCGACGCCGACGTCAACGTCCGTGGACTCATCAACTTGCTGGAAGCAAGCCGCAAGACCGGGGTGAGCAAGGTGATCTTCATCTCCTCGGGCGGCGCCATTTACGGGGAGGCGGACGAGTACCCAACCAGCGAAGCCGCTCCGCCCCGTCCTTTGTCTCCTTACGCGATCACCAAGGCGGTCTCGGAACAGTATCTCGCCTTCTACCGGCACCAGTACGGCCTCGACTACACGGTGCTGCGCTATGCCAACGTCTACGGGCCCCGCCAGGTGCCGCACGGCGAGGCCGGCGTCGTCTCTCTGTTCATGGACCGACTGTTGGCCGGCAAGCCGTGCACCATCTACCACTATCCCGAGGAGCCGCGCGGCATGAGCCGGGACTACTGCTTCGTCGGCGATGTGGTACAGGCCAACCTCCTGGCCCTGGAACGGGGCTCGGGTGAGGCGTACAACATCGGCACCGGCGTGGCGACCCGCACCGCCGATCTCTTCGATATCATTTTCCAGGCCGTACGCGAGGCTCGACCCAGCATCCCGGCCGAGCTCGGCAACCCAGGCCGCGGTCCGGCCCGGCCCGGCGACATCCGGCGCAGTTGTCTCGTCATCGACAAAGCCAGGCAAGAACTCGGTTTCGCCCCCGCCCACGACCTGACGGCCGGCATCGCCAAGACACTGGCCTGGCATTGCGACCGAGCGGGTTGATCGGTTCTCACTCTCACGACTCCCACACTTCCCAACCGGAGGCTGCTCCATGACTTCTCCCCTCGACACGCTGGCAAAGAAAATCGAATCCAGGGACTTTCTTCTCGGCGTCATCGGTCTCGGCTATGTGGGGCTTCCCCTGTCGCTCACCTTTTTACGCAAAGGGGTGTCGGTCCTCGGTTTCGACCTCGACGGGGGCAAAGTGGAAAAGCTCCACCGGGGCGAGTCCTACATCAAGCACATCCCGGCCGACGAACTGTTCGGCTTCGTGCAAGAGGGAAAATTTGCAGCCACCAGCGATTTTGCCCGATTGCGCGAACCGGACGCGCTGCTCATCTGCGTGCCCACCCCGCTTACCAAGAACCGCGAACCCGACCTGCAGTACGTCGAGGCCACCGCCAAGGCCATTGCCGAGGTACTGCGGCCGGGGCAGCTCGTCACCCTGGAGAGCACCACCTACCCGGGCACCACGGTGGAGGTCTTGCAGCCGATCCTCGAGGCGGCCGGCCTTACGGCGGAGGTCGATTTCGCCCTCGCCTACTCGCCGGAACGGGAAGATCCCGGCAACCCCAAATTCGCCACCGCCAATATCCCCAAGGTGGTGGGCGGGGTCGGACCGCACTCCACCGACCTCGCCGCCGCGCTGTATCGCACCGCTCTGGAACGGGTGGTGCCGGTCTCTTCCACCCAGGCGGCGGAGCTCACCAAACTGCTCGAAAACATCTTCCGCTCTGTCAACATCGCCCTGGTCAACGAGCTTAAGATCCTCTGCCACCGGATGGGCATCGACGTCTTCGAAGTCATCGAGGCGGCCAGCACCAAGCCCTTCGGGTACATGCCCTTCTACCCCGGTCCCGGCCTCGGCGGTCACTGCATCCCCATCGACCCCTTCTATCTCACCTCCAAGGCGCGGGAGTACGACTTCACCACCCGGTTCATCGAGCTGGCCGGCGAGATCAACACCGCCATGCCCTACTACGTGGTGGAACGCACCATGGAGGCCCTGAATCAGCAAGGCCGCTCTATCAAGGGAGCAACTATCCTCTTGCTCGGTGTCGCCTACAAAAAGGATGTCGACGATCCACGCGAATCGCCATCCTTCAAGCTGATGGATCTCTTGGCCGCCAAGGGTGCCACCGTACTCTACAACGATCCCCACATTCCGCGCCTCTGGCCCGGCCGACGCTACTCCTACACTGACGAGAGCACGCCGCTCACGGCGGAAAATATCGAAAGAGCCGACTGCGTGCTCATCGCCACCGATCATTCGGCCTACGACTACGAATTCATCCGCCGTCACGCCCGCCTCATCGTCGATACCCGCGGCGTCTACCACCAGGTTGCCGACGACGACAAAATCGTCCAGGCTTAGCATCCCGCTTCCGGCCGACGAAAACTCCATGCCATGACGGCCGTTTTCAACGGGCTATCAGGGCCCTTTGTATTTCTGCCCCAAGCCGGCAACTGATAGCGATTCCTCCAAACGCATCATCAATTTTTCCGTTTTTTCGGAAATTACAATTGTCCCAACGACAAAAATCCGCTATAAACAAAAAGAAAGGTACGTCCCCAACCCGGCAGCAAATATCGGGTTTCCATTTCCCGTCTCCTACCCATACTACTCTCTGGCCTCTGAATCGCATGGATCCGCATCAGGAACTCCAAAAGACGAAGGATGAACTGAACCGGGTGATCCGGAACCGGGCGGCGTTCTACGAAATCATGTCCGACATGTTCTTCCTGATCCGGGGAGACTATATCATCGAGGATATGAACAAGAGCGCCATCGACACCTTCGGCGACTGGCGCGGCAAACGATGTTTCGAGGTCATGCACCACCGGCGGGAGCCGTGCGACACTGTTTGTCCGGTCCACCTCAGCCGGCAGGGAAAGACGAATAACGAACTCATCGAGAAAAAGATCGGCGACATCTACGTCGAATACACCTTCGCGCCCTTCGAGGGGTACCAGGGGGACACCCTGGTGATGATGGCGATGCGCAACATCACCACCCGCAAGCAGCATGAACTCGAGATCGCCGAGTTCAACACCAACATCGAACGGATTCTGGAACAAAAAATTCGCGATCTGAAGGAGAGCGAACAGACCCGCGACCTGCTCGTCCAGGAAATCTCAATCCTGAAAAAAGAGCTCAGCCGAATCCAGAAACCGGACGAGATGGTCGGCGAAAGCAAGGCCATCCGCGAATTACGGGAAATGATCTACCAGGTGGCAGACACCAACGCCACCGTCCTCATCACCGGCGAATCCGGCACCGGCAAGGAATTAGTCGCCGATCTCATCCACCGGCACAGCTCGCGGGCCAACCGCACCTATCTAAAATTCAACTGTGCCGCCGTGTCGGAGAGCCTGCTGGAAAGCGATCTCTTCGGTTACGAAAAAGGGGCCTTCACCGGTGCGGTCACCTGCCGCAAGGGTAAATTCGAGATTGCTGACGGCGGCACCATCTTTCTGGACGAAATCGGCGACATCAGCCCCAAAATGCAGGCAGCTCTCTTGCGCGTTCTGCAAAACGGCGAGATCATCCGGGTCGGCGGCACCACGCCCATCAAGGTCGACGTTCGGGTAATCGCCGCCACCAACGCCGATCTCATGGCCGCAGTGGAGGAGGGCCGATTTCGCCGGGATCTCTTCTACCGACTCAATGTCATCAACCTGCGGCTGCCTCCCTTACGCGAACGCAAGGAAGACATCATTCCACTCACCACCCATTTCATCCGCAAGTACCGAACCGCCTTCAAAAAGGAGATCGAATTCATCCCCAACGACATTCTCGATCTTCTCTTGCGACACGATTGGCCGGGCAATATTCGCGAGTTGGAGAACGTCATCCAGCGCGCCGTCCTCATGGCCAAAACCAACACGCTCTCCGTACGAGATCTGGACTTCTCGACCCAGAACCGCATATTGAACAAAGAACTCGCTGCCATCACTCCGGCAATGCTCGCTCAACCCATCAAGGAATCGCTCGCCATCCTGGAGAGTAAAATCATCGCCGGAGCCCTACGGCTGCACAACGGTAACGTCCAGGCGGTTACGCAAGCCCTGCAGATCGGCAAAACCGCCCTTTACGCCAAGATGAAGCGGTACGGGATATCTCCCAGGGAGATGAAGAGTTGAGACCGGCACAAACCTTGCTGGAATAAAATACACGTCCATATCCTGCAAGAATATGCGAACGGGCCAACGCCCTCCGCTTGCATGCTGGCATGTTTGCCAGTCTTCAACCGTCTAATCCACGCTCCTCGATGAAACAGAACAATTGCCCTTACTTCCAAACGGTCAGTGACGGAACCTGCACGATGACCAAAGGTGGTTTATACATCCCGCTGCCGGAACACATGGAGGAGTTCTGCAAGACGCCCCGTTTCCCCGAATGCCAGCAGTATCTCCGCGGCCGCCAACTACTCAGGCAGACAGCGAGAGAAGAGGCGATCCAGGACAGCCGCCGGCATTTTCCCCGTCATCGCAATCGACTCCCCCTCGTCCTCTCCAGCTGCGACGCCCACGGCAAGCCGGTGGACATCATCGACAGCGACGCGATCACCATTGATCTCAGCCTTGGAGGACTCGGCCTGCAAAGCGCAAAAAAACTGCCCCTCGCGCGAGTCCTGCACTTCCAACTTCTCTCTCCCCAGCACAATAAACGGTTCTCCGGCATCGGCGAGGTGCGCTGGAGTATTCCGGATCGAGAAAGCGGCCGGTATCGGGCCGGACTTTCCTTTGTCGACAACACCATCTCCCAAGAACTCCATCACCATTTCAACCTGTAGCCGTCTCCGCCCTTCCCTTTCCGGTTTTGCGAATCCGGTTTTGCGGAATTTTCCGCTTCCCAGAAAGCGCCATTCTTCCAGAACCATCATGTCACTCTTTAGGGGTTGGAGAACTCCTTGATCAGGTTTTTCATTTGCCTTTTTCAAGGGCATCGCCTATCATAATTCTTGATAACCCCTTCATTTCATTCAGCCCAAAGGAGGAAGTCTATGAACAAGAAACTGGTCGCCATAACTGGCTTCATTGCCTTAGGTATCGGCACGGCAGTCCCTGGCCTGTGTGCCGAATCATCCGTAGAACTGGGCAAGAAACTCTTCAACGATTCAACTCTTGGTGGCTCCACAAATGAAAAAAGTTGCAACAGCTGCCATGAAAACGGCAAGGGATTGGAACACGCCGGCAGCAAGAAAAACCTCTCCAAAATGATCAACCGGTGCATCACCGGCCCCTTAGGAGGTCAGAAAATCGACGGCCGCAAAGTGGAAATGCGATCGCTCAAGATGTATATCCAAAGCCTCGGCAAAGAGTGAACGCGTCTCGTACGGAAACGAAACACCCCGGCGGGTTGCTTTTCCCAGCCGGGGTGTTTTTACTTGTATCCTTGCGATATTCGGCAACGACGAAGTGGGAGCAACCGATGCCGGAACTGCCCGAAGTAGAGGTAGTGCGCCGGGGGATCGATCCCCTGATTGCCAACCGAGTGGTGCGCGGAATAGGGTTTTCCAACAAGCGGCTGCGACTGCCGGTGCCCCGGACGGCCATCCGCCGCTGGCTGATCGGTGGCCGCTGCCAGGATACCGGCCGCCGGGGCAAGAACCTGCTCCTCTTTTTCGACAACGGCGCCGTGCTCATCATCCATCTCGGCATGACGGGACGGCTCGGCGTGCTCCCGGCCTCGGCCAAACGCCTGGCACACGAACATTGCCGCATCAAACTCGACAACGGCATGGAACTACGCTTTTCCGATCCCCGCCGCTTCGGTTCCCTCCGCCTGGTTCCCCCAGGGGACGACTGGCAGGCACTCTTCTCTGATCTCGGCCCCGAACCACTGGCGGCGGATTTCACAGCCGCTTATTTGCAGGCACGCGCCGCCGGCCGCCGCCAGCCGGTAAAAAGCTTTCTCATGGACGGCCGGGTGGTAGCCGGCATCGGCAACATCTATGCCTGCGAGATCCTCCATGCCGCCGGGATCGCACCGACCCGGCCAGTAAGCGACATCGACGACCGTGAATGGCAGCGTCTCGTGCGCCACACCCGCCGAGTGCTCCAGGCGGCCATCGACCAGGGAGGCACCACTATTGCCGACTTCGTTGATGCCAGCGGCCGTCCGGGCTATTTCCAGCTCACCCTGGCGGTCTACGGTCGCCACGACGCCCCCTGCCCTGCCTGCGGCCAACCGGTTGCGCGCATACGACTCGCCGGCCGATCCACATTCTTTTGTCCTTCCTGCCAACGGTAATCTTCCACGCCGGCGATGCTTGCAGTTGCAAATTCCCCGGCGGCGTGCTAGTAGTTGAGCGTTTCGTCGTCCTGCACTGCCGACCGACGCGCGCCAGTAGCTCAGCTGGATAGAGCAACGGACTTCTAATCCGTAGGTCGGGGGTTCGAATCCTCCCTGGCGCGCCAATAAAATCAAGGAGTTAGCAGCCCTATTCCGCTAAGGACTTTTCGCCTTTTCGGTCCCCAGTCCCCACTCTGTCCCCACTTTTTACGGCACGAAAACCAAAAAAAGCCCCTTCCGGTATCACCGAGAGGGGCTATACTTTGTCCTTGTCCGGCCGGAGTTTTCGGTTTGGCCAGAGTTTTCGGTTTGTAGGTCGACTTTTATGGGGCCGCGAAATTTTTTCTCGTCGTTTCAACCGGATAGAAAGTTCCGCAACTTCGGCCGCGCCGATCAGTTGGACCGCGAGGCCTTGGTCCGGCTTTGCCGCTCCATCGCCCGGGTCTGCGGTGTCGAGGTGATCGACCCTGCCAAGGACGAGGACTGCGAGCGGGCTGCCTGCCCAAGGACGTCAAGCTCAAGAGGACCCTGGAGTACGGCACGGTCGTGGCTACGGCGGTCCTCTGGGAACGCCTCGGTATCGGCAAGACCATACGTCGGCTTTCCCGGAGCAAGAACGTGCCGTACGACAAGGCGCTCTTGGCCATGGTGGCCAATCGGCTCTGTCAGCCGGAATCGAAGCTCGGCGTCTGGGAGCGGTGGCTCGATACGGTGTACTTGCCGGAGTGTCAGGACCTGAAGCTGCGGCAGATGTACGAGGCCATGAACGTACTGGCCGAGCATGCGGCCGAGATCGAGCGGGAGATCTTCTTTCAGGTTGCAAACCTGATGAACCTCACCGTGGACGTGATCTTCTACGACACCACCACGGTCTCGTTCATGGTGGACGAGGAAGACGAACTGCGCCGGTATGGTCATGCCAAGGAGGGCTTCTGGGCGCCCCAGGTGGTCGTGGCCCTGGCTGTCACCCGCGAGGGGTTCCCGGTCAAGAGTTGGGTGTTCCCCGGCAATACGTCCGATTTCACGACGGTCGAAACCGTCAAGAAGGACCTGCGCGGCTGGAACCTGGGACGGGCCTTGTTCGTGGCCGACGCCGGCATGAACTCGGCGGGGAACCGCAAGGAACTCGCCAAGGCGTGCGGCACCTATCTCCTGGCCAGCCGGATGCGCAGCGTCAAGGAGATCGGAGACGAAGTCCTCTCCGCCCCGGGCCGGTACCGGAAGATCAGCGAGAACCTGTTCGCCAAGGAAGTCGTCGTGAGCACAGGCAAGCGTTACGTCCTGTGCTTCAACCCGCAGGAGGCCAAGCGGCAGCAGGAGCACCGGGCGGAGATCGTCCATCTGCTCGAAGAAGAGCTCGCCCGGCACAAGGACCGGGATGCCTCCCGCAAGTGGGCGGTGGAGCTGCTGGCCTCCCGCCGCTTCGGTCCCTATCTCACGGTGACCGACAAGGGCAAGCTCCGGATTGACCGCAAAGCGGTCCAGGATGCGAAGCGGTACGACGGCAAGTGGGTGGTTGAAACCAACGACCCCACGCTCACGGTGGAGGATGCGGCCACAGGCTACCGCTCGCTCATGGTGATCGAGCGGTGTTTTCGGTCGCTCAAGCGCACCCAGCTGAAGATCATGCCGGTCTACCACTGGCTTCCCCGGCGTATCGAGGCCCATGTGAAAATCTGCGTCCTGGCCCTCTTGCTGGAGCGCATGATGGAACGCCAGGCCGCCTGCCGCCAAGGACTCACCGTCCGGTATGCCCGGACATCGCGACTCATCCAGGAGCTGACCCAGAGTCACGCCGACGGGTCCTACCCAAAGCTGCTCAACACACTGGCCAAGTTCAACCTCCTCATCATCGACGACTGGCTGCGAGATCCACTCTCAGCCGCCCAGGCAAGGGATCTCCTTGAAATTTTCGATGATCGCTACAACGTGAACTCCACCGCCCTGGTGACCCAGGTACCGGTGGCCGAGTGGCACCAGCGCATACCAGACCCCACTCTCGCCGATGCTATCCTTGACCGGATCATTCACAACGCCCATCGGCTGAAACTCAAGGGAGACTCACAACGGAAGATACGGTCGCCACTTGCTGAAAACGATCACTTGACGGTATGATTTTTCCACCAGCGCCGCTTCGCTCCGCACGGTGATCGATTTCGTCGGAATGGGTGATCATTTTCATCGGAATACGCAATTCAGGCAAACGAGCTGCCCAAGGGGGCGGTCAGCTTGCTCAAATCGCTCGCAATCCCGCTCCCCAAGCGGGTTTTCGGGATTCAGCAGGTGGTGAGCGGAGCGAATGACCGAGTGCAGAAAACAGGTGCAATGACGTAGGCACACGCGAAAAAATCGTGCCAGCCGAACCCCACGCCAGAAGCGGGATTGCGCCGGGGTCTTGATTTTCGGCCGAAAACCCAGGACTAGCTGGAACTGTCGAACCCAGCCGCCCATCGGATAGCCGACAACGTGAAAGTTTACGGACTGACGGTATGATTTTCCTCGACATCATCGATTTTCTTGCGAGAGCAGTCACCTCTCTATGGGGCATCCTAATATTTTGTATTATTATATTTTTATGGTTTATCTATTCACGTTGGCGATTCAAAAACATCTTCGACCCTATTCTTCATTGCATGAGAGAAGCAAATAGCATACTTGAAAAATTTGATGATGCGAATGACATGGCTATACGATTCCATGAATTAGATGAAAGTATTAGCAAAATGGATTTTTTACGGAATTCATGGAATGAGTTCAGGGAGACCTTGCTATTTCCAACGGCGGTCGATCCTGAAACCGTGATCTACCATTCCCAGAGCGCAGCGGCCTTCTTCTCCGAGGATGCTCTGTTGCGCAGTCAGATCAATCTTCGATATTACAATGCGCTTCCCAACCTCTTAACCGGTGTCGGTATTCTGGGAACATTCGTGGGCCTTGCTGGGGGTATTCATCTCGCTGGCAATGGTCTCGCAAAGCCGCAACTGGCGCACGTAGCCTTGCAACACCTGCTGGGAGGAGCCTCGTTGGCCTTCTTGACCTCCATCGTTGGACTCATCACATCGCTTCTCTTTTCGGGGTTCGAGAAGCGCCGATTATACCGTTTTGGTAGATTACGTCAGGAATGGGTGAGTGGTCTGCACAAGCGCCTACGCAGAATCACCCTTGAGCAGCTGAGTCAGAACATGCTGAGCCAAAGCCGACAGCAATCGTTGGTGTTGGAGCAGTTCACCGAACAACTTTCTTTCCAGCTCAAGGAATCTCTAGAGAAGGCCATCGCCAGCGCCATGCCTGGCACGTTAGACGCTTCGGTAACTGCGCCATTAACAAAGGCTCTCGACAAGGTGTGGAAAGCGGTCGAGGAATTTGGCCGCCAGCAAGCCCAGGCCGACGAGGAGAGCTTGCGCACCTTGTCCACCGAGTTCATAACGGCTCTCCACGGAATCGCTGGGGAGGAACTTCATGATCTGGCCGATACCATCAAAGGCCTCTCGACCATACTTACCCGGCAGATCGAAACGGTAACCGAGCAACAAGAGCAGATGCGTCGGCAATCCGAAGACTCTGCGCAAAGCATGGCCGAACTCCTTGAGGAAAGTGCTACAACACTGCGGAAGGAATTCACGGATTCGGTCGAAAAAATGTTCTCCCGGCTTGATGCCTCCGTGGGTAGGATGGCCGAGGAACTCGACAAAACCACCGAAACGTTCAAAGAAACGGTAGGCAATCTTTCCAACTCCGCAGATGATATCCAAGCGGTTCTGAGCAACGCCACGGAACTCATGGAGTACCTTGATCAACTGATCGCCTCCAGTAAACGGTCTCACGGCACACTGGAGCGGACGGCTGCCGCTTTTTGCGAGGCAGCGGAAAAGGCCCAGGGGGCGGTCAACCAAGCCCGGGAAGTCGTTAAGGAAGTGGAGCAGGCGGCAGGCTCCATCGCAAGGGCTGTGCAGGATTATCGGCAGATTGCAGACCAACTCACGGCCAATTGGCAAAACTATGAGGCCCGTTTCGACAAAGTGGACGAATCCTTGGCCCACACCTTCCGGGAATTGCAAGAATGGTTGGACGGTTATCACCAGGCAGGGGAAGAATTCTTGGCGAAGGTGAGTGGCTATATGGCGGAAATCAGCTCCACGCTGGCTGGGGTTGCCAAAGAGATTGGAGATGGAGGCGAGGATCTCACTGAGGCGGTCTCGCGTTTGCAGCAAACCGTGTCGAAACTGGACTGGCAGCGACAATGGCCCATTCAGAGGACTGAGCGATGAAGGAAGTCGTGGAGCAAACATTATCAGAAGGCGAAGAGGCAAACTACTTCATATCTATCAGCGACTTGATGGCTTCACTGCTCTTTATCTTCATTATTACTCTCATGGCCTTTGTTCTAAGCTTTCAAAGGGCGACCGCCATGCACGAAAAAGAGACGGCCAAAACGATGCAGGAGCGGGATCGATTGGCGAAAACTCTTGAGTATATGACCAATACCCGAGCCCTTCGTGCCGATATGTTGAGCCTCATTCGCCATCGACTAGAGGCCCAAGGAATTCAGGTGGAGGTAGACACCGAGCACGGCATCTTGCACCTGACCGAACAGGCGATCCACTTCCCGAGTGGAAAAGCTGAACTGCCGCCTCCTGAAAAGCGCAAATTGGCCGTAATCGCTGCGGTTCTCGAAGATATCCTCCCATGTTACGCGGCGGCACCAACTCCTCCACAAAGATGTGACGAACGCTACGCGGGCAGGTTGGAATCAGTCTTCATTGAGGGCCATACCGACAATGTCCCTTATACGAGGGGACGCTATCGCGACAATTGGGACCTCTCAGCCCAACGCGCCATGTATACCTACCGCACCATGGTGTTGGCCATGCAACCAACTCTTGCTGAGCTTCGGAACCAGAATGGGTTCCCGGTATTCGGTGTCGTCGGCTATGGGGAAGGGCGACCACGCCATCCCCACCCGGTACCGACTCCCGATGCGGCCAATCGTCGCATCGACCTACGGTTCATCATGACACCTCCTCGTACCGATCTCACCGTGATACGACAGCTGGAAAAACGATTGTGACGAGCTTGAAGGAGCAACTACACTACTGGCGTCTCCCATTCCGAGAACCGGTCCCCAGGGAGCCGAAAAAGCTCGCCCAGGCCCACCAACAGATCATCGCGCAGTTTTCCGAAGTCCCCGTAAGGATCCCTTCTCGGCAGGACCTGGACGAAATTTGGCGGATGTTGCAGGATGTGGCACAGCGAAAGAGGTCCCTTCAAGATTTCAGCCGGCTGGAGCTGCGTCTCGCGGCCTGGGTAATCTTCGAAAACTGGAATGGACAACATCCCCTTGCTCTACACGAGTCACTGTTGCGAGCGTACCTTGAGCGTGTCACCCAGGAAGCCATCCCTGACGTTATCATCGCCCTTTGCCAGGCCTTCCTGAAGGCCTATCCACGTGGAACGTCTATCTTCGATCCGGTCCGTTCGAGGGTGCGTACGCTCCTCGCGGGCTCTACACAACGGCGTTGCAGGAGACTCGTCGAGGCGGACGAACGTTTCGGCATTCTTGCCGCTGACGCTCCAGAAAAACTGATTACCGAACTTCTGGACAGCACGGCCTCGATCGACAAACACCTCGCCGCAGCCACCTTGACTGGGCACCTCTCCCGCCAGGGTTTGGTGGAGGCCGCCTTCGAGCGGGGCCTTGCCCTTTGCGAGCAGCGCCTGGGTCTTGCCGACTTCGGACTGGAGCGTCTCGAAAGGCTTCTTGCCTTTGCGCTGGTTCCCAATGCTGCGGGGAACGAACTGCGTTTCAAGCAGCCTGCCCTCAAGGTCGGCCTAGCCCACGCTTTACTCCTGCCCTTCACCCGACGCACCCTTCCAGACCCCTTTCGAAAACAGATCAAGGAGTTCGTGCTCGCCTATTTCGGAGACCCACGGCTCGGGGCTGGAGGATGGGTGGGCGTCTCGAGCGAAGCACGAGCGGTCGTGCAGAGTTGGCTGGTAAAGGAAACCTTGGACGACTTTTTTCTTCTGCTGGAGTACGTAGCCAGGACGGACGAGACCGCAAGGCGGCACTGGAAGTACCGTAAGGCTTTCTGGACCGCTTATCTGCGGGCCGGCCATATCCGGGATGCCTGGGTCGTCTTACACCCTAAAATCGTGCCCGAAGCGAGCCGGATGCTCGGGGGGGACTCCAACCGATACGGGCGACTCAAACGCGGCCCCGGCATCCAGGCCGATCATGCGGCGCTGCTGCTGCGTGTCGGAAACCTGGTCATCACCGAATGGAACCACATGGGGAAATACCGCGTTTGGGTGGACGAAGGGGGGCCAGATCGATATATTCCGAGTCCTTATCGGCGTGAATACAGCCGCGAGGACCTCATCCTAGGGGCCGACCACGAAGGAGTGCACCACGGCGCCGAGAACGGCAGGTGGCAAGCGACCCTCGCCGATCTCATCCGCCGGAATACCGGTATCCGTATGTGGCACCGGATGCTGATGCCATAATGAACGATCTACGGCTACATTGGCAATCCGACCAAGGAAGCGTACGATTTTGGGTCGAAAGGGGGGACGGCTCCAGGGTCCCGATCAAGGAGTGGGGTGCATCCGTGTTGCATGGAAAACGGGGGCCCGCGTCCGTTGGCCATCTGCTTGCCCTTATCGCGGACGAGACCGCGCATACCACGCAACACGAAGAGGTGGTGTTGAACTCCTCTCAGATCGCCGCTCTAGATGCCATAGAGCTCGCACGCCTGGGACTCCCGCCCCCCGCCCCTTACCGGCTCTGTATCCGCGGGGCCGGGCTTCTTTCAAGTCCGAGCTTCCGCTTCCACTACCAACTCCTGACCGACGACGGCCGGCCGGTACTGGGAGCGCAGCGAGAGGGTCCCCTGCTCGCTGTGGGAAACAGGAGGTATACCCTGCTGGACCCCCTGTTCTCCCTGATCACGGGCATGGATACCTTCAACGAAACGCCGCCGGCGGACCTCGACGAACGTTTCACCATCTGGGCCGAGCTTAAGCGGCATCTACCGGCAGATGCGGTGATCGACGAACACCTCCGCACGATGAATATCGTGCGTTCCGACGCCTTTACCCTCGATTTCACGGACAACGGGACCTTCCATCCTGTGCTGCTTTCCCGGGGCCAGCGGCAGGAACCATCGGAGGAACCACCTACCCCCTTCGACCAATCTTTACCGCCGGAACCGCAAGCGAGTTTCGTCGAGCGCTTCCATCGCCTCCCTGTAGCGCAACGTCGCTACGTCGTTGAAGGCGGATGGTACGTGGTGATCGGCGAACACCTGCACAAGGCTCTGAAGGTGGTACGCGAATACCAGGACCGTCCGCTGGTAGAGCAACGGGCTTTTGCCGCAAACCCCCAGGCGATACTGGCCGAACGTCTCGCCGACGACCTTGCGGAAGACGACCTCGAAGTGCTCTTCCAGGAGACGCCCGAATTTTTGAGCGCGCGGGTGCGGCACCTCGGTAAATGGCGGCCCAAGGTCTGCGCCTATATCATGCCCTCCCGGCAGACTTGGCTGCCCCCAGAGGATCTCCTCCTCGGCGTCCCGGCTGGAGGAGCCATTTATCAGGTGCAGATCAAGGACCTCCCCAAAATCATCGAAAAATTGCACAACGCGCGGGAACGAGGAGAGCAAGAGATCGAATTCGGCGGCCAACGAATCCTCGTTGACGACGAGACGCTGGAGGCCTTCGCGCGGGTGGTGGGCGGCTCACCGAAGTCCACCAGGGAGAACACATCAGACGGGAAGGAAAAACAGGCCCCGGCCTTGGTGCCGGTGATCATCGATAACCTTGAGGAACTCGGTTTCGAAACCAGTCCTGTTCCGCGCCGAGGAGAGATAGGCGGCATACCGGCTCCGCTGCACGAGGTCCAACTCTATCCACACCAGACGGAAGGACTCGAGTGGCTCCAAACCCATTGGGCCTCAGGGAGTTCGGGGGCGCTTCTGGCCGACGACATGGGTCTCGGAAAAACGCTGCAGACCCTTGGATTTCTCGCCTGGGTTCAAGAACAAATGGCTCGTAATGCCTGGCCTCGCAAGCCGTTCCTTGTGGTGGCCCCCACGGGTCTCCTCAAGAACTGGGAGGCCGAAAGCCGCAAACACCTCGCCTCCCCGGGGCTCGGCATCCTGGTACGGGCGTATGGCCCCCATCTCAAACGCTTGTTACATGCGACACGCCGAGAACAGACGCAGAAGTTGTTCGAGGCCGACTGGGTGCTCACCACCTATGAGACGCTACGGGACCGGATTCGTATCTTCCTCAGCGTCGACTGGGGCGTGCTGGTGCTGGACGAGGCGCAGAAAATCAAAAATCCAGCGGCCCGGCTGACGGAAATGGCCAAATCGATAAAGGCCGATTTCACTCTCGCTCTCACGGGAACGCCGGTGGAAAACCGACTGGCCGATCTCTGGTCCATCGTGGACGCGATACGCCCCGGTTTTCTTGGCGCACTCAAGGACTTCCACCAGGACTACGAGAAGCCCGCCTTCAACACACCTGAGGCGGCCGCGCCTCTGGCGGGAAAGCTCACTCGAGATACCCGTCCGCCTCTGATGTTGCGACGCATGAAGGAAGACCATCTTCACGGCCTCCCGGAGAAACGCGAATCGGTAATCGAGGAACTGATGCCGCCGGAACAAGCATCCGCCTACGAGGAGGCGCTGCGCCTCGCTGCGCATAGTAAAGGTCAACGAGGTATGATGCTGGAGGTGTTGCACCGGCTGCGGCGGATCTCCTTGCTGGCAGGTGAACTCGGGGCCGAGGGATTGACGGATGCCGACGTGGCACGCTCGGCCCGTCTCTCGGCAACGATGCGGGTCCTCGACGACATTGCCGAGGCCGGCGAGAAGGCCTTGCTCTTTGTGGAGTTCCTCGACATGCAAGAGGTTCTCATTCCGTATCTCCAACGCCGCTACGGACTTTCACGACCGCCGCTACGAATCAGTGGCACGGTGAGCGGGCACCGGCGTCAAGCACGGATCGATGAATTCCAGGCTGGTGCCGCAGGGGAGTTCGATGTGATGTTACTCTCGCCCAAGGCTGGAGGGGTGGGCCTCACCCTCACCGCGGCGAATCATGTGATCCATCTCACGCGCTGGTGGAATCCTGCGGTCGAGGACCAATGCACGGACCGCGTTTACCGGATCGGACAGATGCGCACCGTCCACGTGCATCTGCCACTGGCGATCCATCCACGCTTCGGCCAGCACAGCTTCGACAAGAACCTGCACGCCTTGCTGGAAAGCAAGCGCCGGCTAAGCCGCACCGTGCTCGCGCCGCCAAGCGCATCGGACGAGGATTTGGCAAGGCTCTACCGATCCAGCGTGGAGAACATCTAACCCGAAGTTCCCGAACAAATAGGATGGGACTGAAGGGAATTCTCCATGATATCAGAAAGTTCCCGTCCTGACTCCATCCGACAAGACCAGGGTCAGCATTTTGAATCCCCTGGTGAACCGTTTACGGCAGTTGTCATGGACGCGCGCCACCAACTCTACCTTCCGCGAATAAGGCCGCTCGTAGGTGGCATCATCGATCATCAGGACTTTCCGCTTGTCCTTCTCGGTCAGCAGGTAGAAAGCCGCGCAGAGCTTGGCCGCCAGTAGCAACAGCAGTTTGCGCCAGTTGTAGTTGGCCCCTTGGAGCAGAGCGTAGGCGGCATCCTTGCCGAACCCCTGATCCTGCTGGACGATACCGCGGAAGAAGTTCTCCCGGATGAAGGCCAGCATGAATATGGCCTTGAACAGCTTGACCAGCGAAACGCCCCGGAGCTTACGGATACCCGCTCGGTTGAGCAGGGTGCCGAGGCGGAAGTTGTCAAAGAACGTATCAATCCTGTTGTTCAAATGAATTGCTGCCAGCTTTTCGAGGTTGCTGATATCGTACATTTAGACCATTCCTCCTTGGAATTATTGGATAATTTTGCAAGCTCAGTATACCAAGGATGGAAGGGTTTTGCGTTTAATGTTGTTATTTCACCGAATTAAACCATTGGCAGCCTCAACTCTGTAAAGTTCAGTACCCATGATATCGAACATGTCCTCAACCGAACATCTCCTCTGCCTGCTGGCGTACTACGTGAAATGACACATGCGCTAGGCGCTGGCCTCGATGTTGTTCGACAATCATGAAGAGGTTTTGTTTTTTACCGAGGGAACTTCGGCCTATAACAAACGCAGACAAGCCCTACGCCGCCACCTCCACCTCCCGGACAACGGCCCGGCTGGAAGGGACGGGCATCCCTGCCAGGGCAAGACCTTCAAGGTGGAACTCGATGGCCTCTTTGATGTTGTGCAACACCTCGTCCTCGGTCGCGCCGGTAGCGACACAGCCCGGCAGGTCGGGCACGTAGGCGGACAGGTTGCCTTCTGCTTGCTCGATGATGACCACGAAGTTTCTCATGATTCGATCCCCGCTTGTCTCAAGATGCTCTTCAAGGTTCCAGGGGCCAGGTCGTCACCGGGATGGCCGGCAATGGTCACCAGCCCCGGCCGGGAAGGGTGCTTGAATTGCCGATGGCTTCCCCGCTGGCGTACCTGCACCCATCCCTCTTGCTCGATCAGCCGGATAATGTCCCGGACCTTCATCGTCCCCGGCCTCCAGGGACGACGTTCAGCCGTGGCGGCGTATCGTTGACGTACTGCTCCAGCGCTTGTGTCGCGGCCTTCAACGTGTCCGGGGCAAGGTGGGCATACCGCTCGGTCAGGGCAATGCTCTGGTGCCCCAGGAGCCGCTGCACCGTGTACAGGTCGGTCCCGGCCGCCACAAGCCAAGAAGCGTAGGTGTGGCGCAGGGTGTGAAAGACAACCCGCTGTCGCCGGTCCGTGACACCCTCGTTCAGACCAAGGGCCTTCACCGCCTGGTCAAAGGCGTTTGAAATCTGCTCGATCCGACCACCATCCCGCGCCGGGAAAACAAGGTCCGTCGGCTTACCCCGTTCCCGGCCGCAGAACATGGTCCGTACCGCCTCGGTCATGGGCACCGAACGGGTCCGGCCGCTCTTGGTGTCCCGCAGGACGACCAAGCCGTGGGTGATGTCCACGTCGGCCCAGGTCAGGCCGAAAATCTCCCCGGCCCGCAGCCCGCAATGCAGGGACAACAAGGCCATGTCGTGCAGGTTTGCACTTCGCCGCCGGCATTCCGCAAGTAGGGCCGCCGCTTCCTCGCGGGTCAAGAACTTGATCCGGCGGTTGTCGTGCTTCTTCGTGTCCAGCTTCACCTTCCTGGTCGGGCACGGGAGGTCGTGGATGCCGGCATCCCGCGCCCGGTTCCACACCTGCCGCACCAGGGCCAGAGCATACTGCACCGAACGAAGAGCCCGGCCGGCCTTCAGCATCGTTGCCTTAATCTTTTCTATGTGGAAGGGGGAGATTTCGCCGAAAAGAAGGTCGCCGATCACGGGGGCAAGCCACAGCCGGAAAAGGGAGCGTTCACGCTGGAGCGACCGGGCCGACTTGCCGTTGCCGGTGGTCCACGGCAAGTAATTGTCCTGGAAGAATTCGGCAAAAGTGACTTCTTCCAGTTCCCGCCGTCGCCGCTCAGCCTCTTCCCGTTGCCGTCGTTCCTCGGCCAGCCGCCGCTTCTCGGCCAGGGCCACGGGGCCGTCGCCGGTGGTGGCCGCTCGCTTCAGTTCGGCCCGGAGGGTGGCAGCCTTGGAAGCCGTCCAGCCTTCGCTCTCCCAGCCCACGCCTTCCTCGTGGCGGCGACCATTTATCTGGAGCCGGATGGCAAAGTAACGGTCTGGACGGATACCGTGCTTTCGTGTAGGGTGTTCACGGTATCGGACGCCCTCGTACTTCGTGGGTTTCCACCGGGGCATGCTGCCGTCGTCTCCTCGGGGGTTCGGCCCAGGACGGAAACCTACGGATTCCATGAAAACGCGAATCCGTTTTCGCCCGCCAGTCCCCACTCTGTCCCCACTTTTTACCGTGTGGAGGGGTGATTTTCAGTGATGTCGCATGAAGAAAGAATAGCAGAAAACGACGACAAGTTCAAGGGTTATTGCTTCACGCGAAATCACGCAAAATCACGTCAGAATGGACTTCTAATCCGTAGGTCGGGGGTTCGAATCCTCCCTGGCGCGCCACGTACCTTATCGGCAACCTCCGTATTATATCCAGCCCTCGTCTTCGCGTACTTGGCGCACGAACAGACGCTCATGGATGCCAGATAACCGGCGGGCACCGCGGAGCTGCGCTGCTTTCTTCGGCATCACCACACTGCTAGCCGAAAGATGGATCCGAGAAAATCGATGACCTCACCGGAAGACCGAATCCGGATCGGGGTCAGTTCCTGTCTGCTTGGCAACAAGGTCCGCTACGACGGCAACCATCGGCGGGACCCCTACATTGCCGACGTCCTGGGCCGGTTCTTCGAATTCGTTCCGGTCTGTCCGGAAGTGGAATGCGACATGGGAGTGCCGCGGGAACCCATCCACCTCGTGGGCGACCCGCAAAATCCCCGTCTGGTGGGCCGGGAATCGGGCATCGACCACACCGAACGGATGCACACCTGGGCCACCGCCCGGCTCGAGGCGCTGGCCAGGAGGGGGCTCTGCGGTTTCATTTTCAAAAGCAAATCCCCGTCGTCGGGCATGACGCGGGTCAAGGTGCACGGAGAGGACGGCAAGGTGCGGCGCACCGGCGTCGGCATCTTCGCCCGCCGATTCATGGAGCGCTTTCCCTTGTTGCCGGTGGAAGAAGAAAGCGGCCTGTACGACATCGAACGCCGCGAAAACTTCATCGAACGGGTCTTCATCATGCACCGGCTGCTCCATCTGATCCCCACCAAAAGGGACCTCGTCCTCTTCCACAGCCGCCACAAACTCCTGGTCATGGCCCACAGCGTCGAACATTACCGGGCCCTGGACCGGCTGGTGGCCGGGAGCCTTCCCCTCGACGAACTCCTGCCCCGCTACACCGAGCTCCTTTTTGCAGCCCTCAAACGCAAGGCCACCGTGGCCAAGCACGCGAGAGTCCTGCACCGTTGCCTGGGCTATCTCAAGAAGAATCTCACGGCCGACGAAAGACGAGAACTCCGGGAGATCGTCGAACGGTACCGGGCCGGCCTCGTGCCGCTCATCGTGCCGGTGACCCTGCTCGAGCACTACGCGCGCAAATACCGCCGGCACGATCTTTCCGACCAGTACTACCTGCGTCCCCATCCCTGGGAACTCAAGCTCCGCTACCATGCCTGACAGTCCGCCGAAAAGCGGGCCGTGAACGACACAGGGTAAAGCCGCCTGCGATCCGCCGGACCGGCAAGGGACCTCAACCGGCCAGGGCGGCGACCACCCGGTCGATGTCCGCCTCATCGAGATACGGATGCATAGGCAGGCTGAAGATGCGGTCGGCCACGGCCTCCGCAACCGGCATGGCGCCCGGCTGGTAGCCAAGATACCGGAAGGCCTCCTGGAGATGCAAGGGAACCGGATAGTAGATGGCGTACGGGATACCGGCTGCGGTCAGACGGTCGAGATAGCGCTGCCGGTTATCGGCCAAGACGGAATACTGGGCCCAGGCCGACCGGCAATCCGACGGCACGTGGGGCGTCGTTACGGCCAGGCAGGCCGCGGCGATCCGCTCCCCATAGGCTGCCGCAACCTGCTGACGCCGATCGAGCTCCTCCGGGAACATATCGAACTTGCAAAGCAATACCGCCGCCTGCAGGGTATCCAACCGGGCGTTGAGCCCGAGACGCACGTTTTGATAACGATCGCGGCCCTGACCGTGGACGCGGATCGAGCGGATGGCCGCGGCCAGCTCGGCATCATCGGTGAAGACCATGCCGCCGTCTCCGTAGCCGCCCAGCGGCTTGGCGGGGAAGAAACTGGTGGCGGCCAAATGTCCGAGGCTGCCGGCCCGACGGCCACGGTACTCGGCCCCGAAACTCTGGGCCGCATCCTCGATGACGAACAGATCGTGTGCCGCGGCCACGGCCATGATCCGGTCGTAATCCGCCGGCACCCCGAAGAGATCGACGGCAATGACGCCCCGGGGCACGAGCCGCCCCTCCCAGGCCTGGCGCGGCAGGGGATGGGCAGCGGCGTCGCCGGTCCGAACCGCCTCCACGGCCCGCGCCAGCTGTGCCGGATCGAGGTTGAACGTCCGCGGATCGATATCGACGAATACCGGGATAGCGCCGGTGAGGGCGATGGCCTCGGCGGTAGCCACAAAGGTGAAGGGGGTGGTGAATACTGCATCGCCCGGCCCGACGCCCATGGCCATCAGGCCGAGGAGCAACGCATCGGTACCGCTGGAACAGCCCAGTGCATGGGCGACCCCCACATAACCGGCCAGGCGCTCTTCCAATTCCTCGTTCTCCGGTCCGAGAACGTAACGACCGTGGTCGAGGACCCGGGCGATCCGCGCCTCGATGGCCGAACGGATACGCCGCTGCTGGGCGGCGAGGTCGATGAACTGCATCGCGTTATTCCTTAGTTGGTTCGAAATGATTCCGGAAAACTGATGAACCCGCAAAAACTCGCAGTCGGCCCAGGCCTGACACGATAATTCAAATGGTTACAAACCGTGAACTCGATGGAGGTGGTGAGCGCAGCGAATGACCGATCGGAATTGTTACGATTCCATCAAAACTGATGGCCTCGTAAAAAATCGCAGCCGGTCCAGGCCTGACACGGCAATTCAACGGGTTACACACCGTGAACCTGATGGAATCGCATTTTTTGCGATTCCATCAAAACTGCCTACTCTAAACTGGAAACCCGCAACCGTAAACCGGAAAACATGACGATCCCGTAAAAACGCGCAGTCGGCGCAGGTCTGACACGGGAATTCGACGGGTTACCCACCGTGAACTCGATGGAATCAAAATATCCGCAACGGCCAAACCACGGTTGACGACCGGCCAGAAATCGGTTTAGCTTCGTCGTTTCACGATGCGACGGAAACAGACGACCATAACCGGGCTGCGGCCGGCCCGCATCCTGATCCGGGCCACCAACTGGGTCGGCGACGCCATCATGACCCTACCGGCGGTCCGCACCATCCGGCAAAACTTTCCAGCCGCCCATATCTCGGTATTGGCGCAGCCGTGGGTGGCGGACATCTTTACCGCCAATCTGCACGTCGATACGGTGATCGAGTACCGAAAACGATCGGAACACCGGGGGGTGCGCGGTATGTACCGGCTGGGTCGCCAGTTGCGCCGCCAGGGATTCGACATGGCCATTCTTCTACAAAACGCCTTCGAGGCGGCAGTCATCGCCCGGCTGGCCGGCATTCCCGTGATCGCCGGCTACAGCCGCGACGGCCGGCGGCCGCTCCTCACCCACCCGGTACCAATCCGACCGGCGATCCGCCGGGCGCACCAGGTATATTACTATCAGGATCTACTCGCCCAACTGGGGCTCACACCGGGAAAGAACGATCTGTACTTGCCGCTATCAAACGAGGCGAGGACCTGGGCGGAAAAGACATTCGCCGACCGGTCGCGGCCGCTCATCGGCCTCAATCCCGGCGCCGCCTACGGGCCGGCCAAACGGTGGCCGGCGGAGCGGTACGCCACCCTGGCCCAACGACTACACCGGCAACTCGGCGGCACGCCGGTCATCTTCGGGACGAAAGCCGATCGCGAGGCAGCCGATGTCATCACCAGGGCGGTGCCGGAGACCCTGGATCTCTGCGGCCGGACCACGTTGGCCCAGGCCCTGGCGGCCATTGCCCTGTGTGACTGCTTCGTAACCAACGACTCCGGCCTCATGCACGTCGCCGCCGCCGCCGGCGTCCCGCTCGTCGCCATCTTCGGCTCCACCGATCCCGAGGCCACCGGGCCGTTTTCTAAGAAGGCACGCATCATCCGCCGGCCACTATCTTGCTCGCCCTGCCTGCGACCAACGTGCAAGCACGGCTTCGAATGCATGCTCGCCATCGAACCGAACGAGGTGGCGAGCGCCGTCCTCGATCTCTTGGCAACGCACTGATCTCGACTATGGAATCGCCGCTCGTTCCCATACGCGACCGCACCCTCATCAAGCGGATTTTTGCGCTGGTGCGGCCCTACCGCCGCCAGCTGATCATCTCCATGATCAGTATGGTCCTGGTGTCGGCCATGGGATCGGTGCAGGCCTACATCATCAAGCCACTCATCGACAAGATCTTCATCAACAAGGACGCCTTCATGCTCAACCTGCTACCGGCGGCCTTGATCGGCGTTTTTCTCCTCAAGGGAGTCTTCTACTATCTCTACACCTCCATCCTCGACACCACCGGCCAGGCCATCGTCCGGGACCTGCGAAAACAGGTTTTCAACCACATCCACGCCCTGCCGATCTCCTTTTTCCATCACACCCCGACCGGCGAACTCATCGCCCGGGTGGTCAACGACGCCACCCTTATCCAGATGGCTGTGTCGCGCGCCCTGGTGGGGGTGCTCAAAGATGCCTTTCAGGTAGTCGGCCTTCTGGGGGTCATCTTCTACCTGAACTGGAAACTGGCCCTCCTGTCGCTGCTGGTCTTGCCGCTCGCCGCCATCCCCGTGGCCCATTTCGGCCGCAAGTTCCGCAAGCTCTCCATCACCAACCAGCAGACCGTGGCCCGGGTTTCCAACCTGCTGCATGAAACCATCACCGGCCACCGGATCGTCAAGGCCTTCGGCATGGAGGAATACGAAGCGAAACGGTTCTCCCACACAGTGGACGATTTGTTCAGCGTAATCGTCCGGGACATCCGCATCAATAGCCTGCAACACCCCACCATGGAATTCATCGGTGGCCTGGCCATGGCGGCGGTGATCTGGTACGGCGGCCATCAGGTGATCGCCGGCGATTCGACCCCGGGCAGCTTCATCGCTTTTCTCACCGCGCTCATTATGATTTACGACCCCATCAAGGGAGTGGCCAACATCAACAGCCCGGTGCAGCAAGGGATGGCCGCCGCCGGCCGCATCTTCGGGCTCCTGGATATCGAACCTGATATCACCGACAAACCGAACGCCGAGGACCTGCCTCCCTTCCACGACCGGATCGAATTCGACCAGGTTCGGTTCAGCTACGACGGCAAAACCGAAGTGTTACGCGGCATCGACCTCGTCATCAACCGGGGAGAGGTGGTCGCCTTGGTGGGACCAAGCGGCGGCGGCAAGACCACCATCGCCAACCTGATTCCACGCTTTTTCGATGTCACCGGCGGCGCCATCCGCATCGACGGCCACGACATCCGCGATGTGACCGTCAAATCCCTGCGGCGGCAGATCGCCATAGTCACCCAGCAAACCATCCTGTTCAACGATACGGTGAAAAATAATATCGCCTACGGCGACCCGGACCGGCCCATGGAAGAAATCATCGCCGCCGCCAAGGCTGCCAATGCCTACGACTTCATCATGGCCCTGCCGCAAGGCTTCGACACGGTGATCGGTGAGTCCGGCGCCCGGCTCTCCGGCGGCCAGCAGCAGCGCCTGTCCATCGCCCGCGCCTTACTCAAGGACGCGCCGATCCTGATCCTGGACGAGGCCACCTCGGCACTCGACACCGAGTCAGAACGCGAGGTCCAAAAGGCCCTGGAGATCCTGATGCAGAACCGTACCACCCTGGTGATCGCCCACCGGCTGTCCACCATCAAGAGCGCCGACCGCATCGTGGTCATCCAGGATGGCCGCATCGCCGAAGAGGGCACCCACGAAACGTTATTGGCCATCGACGGTATTTACGCCTCCCTCCAGTCTTTGCAGTAACCCCTGGGAAACGCGACCGAGTTTGATGACATCGCAAACAGAGCGATTTCATCGAGTTCGCGCTTTGTAACCCTTTGAATTACCGTGTCAGGCCTGGACCGACTGCGCGTTTTTACGGGTTCATCAAGTTGCTGGCCACGCCACGTATTTCGCTTGATTTCCTGCCGGCATCGATTAAAATTGCTGTTTCGCATTTTGATGGAACCGCAAAAAGTGCGATTCCATCGAGCTTACATTTTGTACCTTTTTGAATTATCGTGTCAGGCCTGGGCCGACTGCGCGTTTTTACGGGTTCATCCGTTTTGACTGACCGGCGATGGGTGGGTGCGCAACACCCTTTTCCCGATCCCCGCATTCCACAACCATGAAGCCAACCGATCCCAATATCCAGGCCAAGGATACCGGCCTGGCTCTGACCCTCTTTTGCCTGCTCGTCAACCTGGCCACCGGCAACCGGGGGGCTTTGCTTGCCGCCATCGCCTTGCTGGTGGTCACCATGACTTGGCCGCCTGTGTTCCGGCCAGCGGCAAAACTCTGGTTCGGATTCTCCCACGCCCTCGGTACGGTGATGTCCAAGGTTCTCTTAAGCGTGGTCTTTTTCCTGATCGTCACCCCCATCGGCGCCGTACGCCGGTTTTGGGCCACCGACGCCATGCAGCGCGACAATTTCAAGCAGGGATCGTCGTTGACCGCCTTTGTGGAACGCAACCATCGCTTTGAAAAAAAAGATCTGGAACACCCCTTTTAACCGAACACATACGACACCATGCAATTTTTCAAAGACCTGTGGGGCTTTTTGAAAGTCCGCAAAAAATTCTGGCTGCTTCCCATCATCCTCACCATGCTGCTCTTCGGGGTGCTCATCGTCTTCACGAGCGGTTCGGCCATCGCTCCGTTCGTTTACACCCTGTTTTGATAGAATCGCAAGCAATGCGATTCTATCGAGTTCACGGTGTAACCCATTAAATTATCGTGTCAGGCCTGCACCGACTGCGGCTTTTTACGGGTTCATCATATCTTAAAGAGCATTTTCCATGAGCGCCATTCTCGGCATTTCCGCCTTCTACCACGACAGCGCCGCCGCCTTGCTCGTGGACGGACAGATTTGCGCCGCGGCCCACGAGGAACGCTTCAGCCGTAAGAAGCACGACGCTTCCTTTCCGGCCCGGGCGGTACAGTACGTCCTGGAGGAAGGCGGGGTTGATATCTCCGACCTTGCGGCCATCGCCTTTTACGACAAACCGTACCTAAAGTTCGAGCGTCTCCTGGAAACCTATCACGCTTTTGCGCCCCGTGGCCTGACCAGCTTCCTGTCCGCCATGCCGGTCTGGATCAAGGAAAAGCTCTTCATGCGCAAAATGGTCTGGGAGGAAGTCGAAACCATCGCCGGTGGCTGGCTCCGTCGCCGCCCGCCCCTGCTCTTTCCGGAGCACCATCTTTCCCATGCCGCCAGCGCCTTCTTCCCCTCGCCATTCGAGGAGGCGGCCATCCTCACCATCGATGGGGTCGGCGAATGGGCCACCACCACCATCGGCCACGGCCAGGGCAACTGCATCACCCTGCTGCAGCAGCTCAACTTTCCCCACTCTCTCGGGCTGCTCTACTCCGCCTTTACCTACTACTGCGGTTTCAAAGTCAACAGCGGCGAGTACAAACTCATGGGCCTGGCCCCCTACGGCAACGACGGCGAACGGGTGGCCCGTTTCAAGAAGCACATCCTTGATGAGTTGATCGACTTGCGAGACGACGGCTCCCTGCTCTGCAACATGGAGTACTTCGATTACGCCACCGGCCTCAAGATGTGCCACAACGAACGCTGGGAGCGGTTGTTCGGTATCCCGCGTCGTGAGCCGGAATCCGACCTCGACCAGCCGTACATGGACATGGCCCTGGCGGTCCAGCAGGTAACCGAAGAGGCCGTCCTGCGCATGGCCAAGACCGCCCGTCGGCTTACCGGCGCCAGTAATCTGGTAATGGCCGGCGGCGTCGCCCTCAACTGCGTCGCCAATGGTAAGCTGCGGCGGGCAGCCATCTTCGACGATCTCTGGATCCAGCCAGCGGCCGGCGATGCCGGCGGGGCCCTGGGAGCCGCTTTTGCCGCCCACCACATCTGGCAGGAGCAACCGCGCCAGCCCGGCCACTCCGACGCCATGGCCGGCAGCTATCTCGGCCCGGCGTTTTCTGACATCGATATTGAGCGCACCATCCGCCGTTACCGGGCAGTGGCGGAACGGCTCGCCGACGACGACCTCTTTGGCCGCGTGGCCCAACTACTCGCCGACGGCCAGGTGGTCGGCTGGTTCCAGGGCCGCATGGAATACGGCCCGCGGGCGCTTGGCAACCGCAGCATCCTCGGCGACGCCCGCCGGCCGGACATGCAAAAAAAACTCAACCTGAAGATCAAGTACCGGGAAGGGTTCCGGCCCTTCGCCCCGTCGGTGCTGGCCGAGGACGTAGCGGAATACTTCGATCTTTCCGGTCCCTCTCCCTACATGCTCCTCATCGACACGGTGCGACAAGAACGCCGTAACCCCCTACCCGACGGCTACGACGAGATGGGCCTTTACGAACGCCTGTACCATCTGCGCTCCGACATTCCGGCCGTCACCCACGTCGACTACACGGCGCGCATCCAGACCGTACACCGGGAGACCAATCCTCGCTACTGGCGCCTCATCCGCACATTCAAAGATCTGACCGGCTACGGGGTGATCGTCAACACCAGTTTCAACGTGCGCGGCGAGCCCATCGTCTGCACGCCGGAAGATGCCTACCGATGCTTCATGCGCACCGAGATGGACTGGCTGGTGATCAACAACCACCTCTTCGACAAGCGGCGGCAACCGGCCTGGAACGAGACGGAGCGGTGGCAGGAGACCTACGAACTCGACTGAGCATGAACCTGGTGGGAGGCGGAGCGGCGGCACCGGTGACAACACGGGGACAAGCCGGTATGTTTGTGAAAGGCTCGCAACCGGCGAAGCCGCCCAAGAGGGTACTGCTCATCCAACTCGGCGACATCGGCGACGTCGTTCTCAGCCTGCCCCTGGTGGCCGCGGTTCAGGAATCGTTTGCCGATGTCCGGGTCGCCATGCTGGTGCGGGACAAGGCCACCGAACTGGCCCGCTGCTGCCCGTTGCTGGAAGCGGTCTACAGCGTAGCCCCACAACGGGGAATCGGCGAACTGCGCCAGACCGTCGCCCTGGCCCGGATCTTACGCCGCCAACGGTTCGACTGGGTGGTGGATCTCAGAACCGGCACCCGGGGAGCGCTCCTGGCCCGCCTTTCCGGCGCTCCCCACCGCATCGCCTACTTCGAGGCCGGCGAATTCCTACGCAATGCCTGCTTCCAGCATCTCATCATCCCGGATTCCACGCCGCACACCCATATCCTCGACTACAACCTGCAGCTCCTTGGCGCCTTCGGCTGCCGGCCGGCCACAAACGATCGCCCCCTTCTCGATCCGGCCCCCTACCGGCAAACGGCGCGCGATCTTCTCGAGCAGCATGGCATAGCGACACGGCGACCGCTCATCGCCATCCAGCCTTTTTCCCTCTGGCCGTACAAGGAGTGGAGCGAAGATAACTTCGCCGCCTGCATCGACCAGCTCCAAGCCAATCTGGATGCCGCCGTCGTCCTCTGCGGCACAAAGGCCGAGCATCCACGGGCGGAACGCCTCCAAGCACGGTGCCGCGGCCGGGTTCATAACCTTGCCGGAACCACCAGCCTCGGCACGTATGCCGCTCTGCTCGAACAGTGTGATCTCCTCATCAGTGTCGATAGCGCCGGGCCCCACATTGCCGCCGCCGTGGCCACCCCGACGGTGACGATTTACGGCCCCTCCTCACCCCGCACCTGGGCGCCGCGGGGCCCCAAGCACCGCGTCGTCCAAGGCGATGCGCCCTGTGTTCCTTGCTGCCGGACCGGCTGCAACGGCGACGGCAGGGAAAGCCGCTGTCTGGCCACCCTGCCAGCCGACCGCGTCGTCGCTGCCGCGGCCGAGCTCCTGGACCGAACCCAAGCCGCCGCCCCGGCCGGAAAACACCAATGAGTGGCGCACCGATCCATATCGACGTGGTGGTGCCCACCTACAAACGGCCGGCCATTCTGTGCGAAGCCCTGGCCTCGGTGCGCGACCAGACCTATCCGCACTTTACCTGCTGGATTACCGAGGACGGCGAAACCGAGGCCACTCGCCAAGCGGTGGCCCCGTTTCTGGCCGATAAGCGCTTCCGCTACCTGCCCGGCCCCCACCACGGCGCTCCGGCCGGCCCCCGCAACCGCGGCATCCGGGCAGGCAGCGGCGAGTTCGTCGCCTTTCTCGACGACGATGACCGATGGCTGCCGGAAAAACTCGAACGCCAGGTAGCCTTCATGGCCCGTCATCCCGACTGCGCCTTGGTTGGAACCAACGCCTACCGCTGGGATCCCCGGCACCCGTTCGATTTCCAGAGCACGCCAGCCTATTTCACCGGCCGCAAGGCCAACGATCGCCACATCCCTTACCGTCTCCTGGTACGGGAAAATCCGTTTATCGTCTCCTCGGTCCTCATTCGGCGTAGCATGCTGGACCGATCCGGTTTGTTCAACGAATCCCTCCACATGGCCGAGGATTACGAACTGTGGCTGCGGCTCGCCGCGGTCGGCTCGGCCTGGAACCTGGGCGCCAAGCTCCTCGTCTTCCGCGACACCCCGCCCACCTATTACAACCGCCTCGACCGCCAGGCCGACCGTACCTTCCAGGCCCACGTCCTCGCCCTTGCCTTTGTCGGCGACGGCACGGTACCGAGCCCGCTCCAGGAAACAGCTAACCGGGACAAGGCCAGACTGTTGGCCAGGAGCCTGGCCGCCAGCTTGGCCGTCCCTTCCCTGCCGGCGCGATGGCTGGCCACAATCGGGACCATAGTACGAAACAGGCGCTGATCATGGGCTGGGCCAAGGTCATTGTCGTGAATTTCCTCGTCATCGCCGCCATCCTTGCCGGCAGCGAATGGCTTTGCAGCTATCTCTACCGCCACCCCAACCGGGCGCCACACCCCTTTCTCGCTGGGATCCGCCATTACTACACTGCCTACGACCGCAATATTCCCCAGGTCGATCCGGCCTGCGCCCGCTACGACAAGGAGCTGGCCTATACTTTACGGCCGGGCGACTGTTCCTTCGTCAATCTGGAATTCGCCACCGAACTCCGGATCAACTCCCTGGGCGTACGGGACGACGAGGAGTCTCTCGCCGCACCAGAGGTCATCGTGCTGGGCGATTCCTACGCCATGGGTTGGGGGGTTGGGCAAGTGGAGACTTTTGCCCAAGTCCTGGAACGAATGACAGGTAAAAAGGTTCTCAATCTTGGGGTATCGTCCTACGGCACGGCACGGGAGCTGCTCCTCTTGCAACGGGCCGACCGAAGCAACCTGCGCGTGTTGGTCATCCAGTACTGCGCCAACGATTATCCGGAAAACAAAAGCTTTGAGGAAAACGACCACCGCCTGCCGGTCTCAAGCCCAGCGGAATTCGACCGGATCTACCAAAACTACCGACAGCGGCAGCAATACTTTTTCGGCAAATACACCCTGCGTCTTTTGCCCGCCATGCTTCGCTTTCCGATCCGGGAGCTGTTCTTCTCTCCCCAAGAAGACGAAATCACCGACCATGAGGAGGCGGCGCTTTTTGTCCGCATCCTCGATTGGTTCCAGGCATGGGACGAAGCGCCACGGCTCATCGTCTTCGAAACCAACGACCAGCCCCACAACGACGGCCGCTTCATCGCCGCGCTCCGAGAGGTTCTCCTCCGTACAGAGCGGGCCGACAGAACAGCGACCCTCGATACCGCCACCTTTCTCACTCCGGACGATTACTTTCTCGTCGATGATCATCTGCGGGCCTCGGGGCACACCAAAATCGCCGCCCGACTCGCTTCCCTCATGCACGACGATCAGCCATGAAAAAGAACATCTGCATCATCGCCGCCATCACCATCGCCCTCTACTATCTGGTCGACATGGTCTATGGGGTCCTGTTTCCATACAACCCCAAACCCTACGAGAACTATCCGGAACGCCTCACCAGTTCGGCCTACATCAACGAGCCGTACTTTTCCGAAGCGTTCCTGTCGGAGAGCTTTGCCCAATTCCAGCCGCCCGGCGGCTGGGTGACCCCGGAGGGGACGATCCTCGTCTTCCCCAAGGAATACCAGGGCACCTACTTCCACACCGACCGCCTCGGCAAAAGCACCTACCGCCGAACTATCAACCGCTACCCCCCTTTCGATCCAGGCGTGACCACGGTGCTGCTCCTCGGTGGCTCCACCATCCACTGCGCCGAGGTACCGGACGAGTTCACCGTGGCCTCCTTGCTCGCCAGTCGGCTCAACGACGAGTTGCAACCACACAAATTTGCCGTCCTCAACGCCGGCGTCACCTCAGTCAACTCGACCCAGGAGTTGGCGCGACTGGAGTGGGAGCTGAACAACGGCGTCCGACCCGACATCGTCGTGGTCTATGACGGGGTCAACGACATCTTACAGGGGATCTATTTCGACAATCCACAAGGGGTGATGTTTTCGAGCGCCAAGAAACAGGAATGGGAATACCGCATCAAACGGCTCAAGGAGATGGTATTGCCGCGCAACATCTACAAAACGATCAAACGCAAACAGCTCAAGCGCAAGCGATTAGTGCCGCCAAACATGCAGGATGACGCCAACGTGGCGGCCAAGGCCCGCCAGACCGCCGCCATCTATCGCCGCAACATTGAAGCGATGCAACGCCTGGCCGACCAGTACGGGTTCCGTTTCTACTGCTGCCTGCAGCCTAACTTCTTCACCGGCAACTTCACCCACCGCACCGCTGACCTGGCCGAGGTGGCTGCGTTGAACGACAAGAACTCACCGCTGATGGACAAGGCCTTTACGGTGGGCTATCCCCTGCTCCAAGAGGTGGTGGCGGAACTCCGGGCACAGGGGATGGCGGCCTACGATCTCACTCACATCTTCGACGACAAAAAAGACAACATTTTCATAGACTTTTGCCACGTCAACAGCATCGGCAACCGAATCATCGCCGAGCATCTAGCCAAGATCATCGCCGCGGGCGCTCCGCCGGCAATCCACCAGCGTTCCGCTCCGTAGACCCGTCCGTCGGCCGGACACCGGCCGCCTCTTTGAGCAGCCGTGGAAACCCCAAGCGAAGCAGGGCCTCGGCGATACGGCGGTGGCCGTTTTCGTTCCAGTGGATGTCGCAGTAGATGAAGTTCTCTTCCAGCGTCTTGCGTACGTCGGTCTGGTCGTTGATGAAGGCCGGGTACAAGTTGTAGAAAGTGACGTTACGCTCAGCGCACCACTGCCGCCAGGTTCGCACATAAACGTTGTCGGTTTCCCGCCGGGCGATCTGGTCTATCCAGGGGTAAATGCCAACGCTCAAGGGAATGCCACGCTGTCGGCACAGTTCGTAGAGTTTGTCCATATACCGCACCATCCCCTCTAATCCTCGCCGGCCGTAAAGTTCAAAAATCTTGCTATCCGACGGCCACAAGCCCCACCAATTGTTAATGGCGAAGTAATCCTGGAAGACATCCTTGTCGAAAAACAGGTCGTGAGTCTTCCGGACCGTCCAGTAGAGGAGGATGGAATCCCGTTTCAGGATACGCTCGATCCTGGTGAACAAATCGCGCTGCCGCTTCAACTCCTCCTCGTGCCGTTCGCGCTCCCTGTCTTCCCAACGGCGCCCCTCCTCGTTGGTCAGCACGCGGCCTTGCTCGTCCGTGCGATACCAGCAGGCCTCGTTAACCGCGTCGGTCAGGTCCAGCATCACGAACAGATCGTCAAAATCGAGCCCTACATCCTCGAGCAGGTAACGCACCTTGGCGTAGTAGATGCTCGGCGAATAGGAGACGGCAGCGCCGTTCAATACCTCGATTCCCCGTTTAGCCAAGGTCCGGGTCAGGATACCGGCGTAGGTGTCTTCATACTCGCACCCCACCCCTTCGGTAAAGGAGTCGCCCATGAGCAGGATACGGTACCGGTCGGAGCGCAAGGGAACCTCGCGCGGCTGAAAATCCCGAAACCCCAGAGAGTTGGTCTTGACCGAGTAGAATTTATTACCGAACCGGGTGATGGGCACCACCTTGTTCGGCAGCAGGCCATGGTGATAGACATCCGAAGCAGTCCGATACTCCTTTTCGTGGTCGTACTTCTTGAACCGGTAGCGAAAGGAGTGCTTTTGCACGTTGGCGGCCACCACATCGAGGAGCAGGACGCCGATGATCACGGTCAAAAAAATCGTCGTCCGGGGATAGCGCTCAAAAAGGCTTGCTTTGCTCATGGCACGGATCCTTGATCTCTTTGTTCACGAAGCATCTGATCCCGCCGGTCGAGTTCCGCCGCGCGCCGCGCTAGATAGCCAGCCAAATTGGCCGGGGTAACATAGCGGCCGAAATCCGCCGGGACCGACTGCGGCTCTTGCTCGTAGATACGGGCGAGCAGCCAGAAGGCCACTTGGGGCCGGTAATGAGAACTTTCAAAGTAATTGAGATTATTGGTGGTAACGCTGTTGTAGCCGCTGAAGTCCCAGTAGCCGCCGGTTATCTCGGCCAGACGACGTAACTCGTACAGATATCCCTGCCGGTTCTGACGGTCGAGATAGATCTGGTTATGGGGTGTCACCGCCACGTCGAGGACGATATCGTGCCGCCGGCACAGGGCGACAAACTCGGACAAGCCATCCAGCTTTTGTTGGAGCACCCAACCAGGGAAGACCGGTTCGCGCGTAACCCTCTCATGAAATGTTCCTTCCCGAGCCAGGTGTTCCTCCGGATGCGCTTCGATCCACCGCTCCTTTTCAAGATCGATCATGTGCCCACTAGCCGGATAGTAAACCACTGACGGTGGGTCGAAATTGTACCGCAACTTCGCTTCCAGGGCGTCCCGCGAAAAGAGAACAAGATAACGGGCCTTGGCCACGACAGGGTTCTCGCCGGTAACCAGGGGATGCAGCCGCATGAAGAGCATGTCCGGCGGCGGAGCGTATTCGGGCTCGATATCGTACTGCAAAAAAATTCGTTTGACCGTGTATCCCTGGCGCAAAAAATAGCGCAGATGGCGCACCTGATCGTAGGGAGAGGAACCCGGCACGAACATATTGTAAAAGCGCCGTTCGGGCAAATACCGTTCCAGCCAAACGGGATCGAGGATACCAATGCGGGACGAACCGAAGATATAGCTGTCGTAGAGATCGTGATGCTCCCGCAAATAGCGGATCTTGATGGAGCGCAGGTTATCGAGGCGCGGCCGGGGCAGGATGCCGACCCCAAAGATATCAAAGGGATCGACGATCAGATTAGTCAGGCATAGCAGGGAAATCCCCGTCATAACGATCACAAAGAACAGACGCAGCCATCGTTGTTCCGGCGTATGGATCGACATGGATGCTCGCGGTGCTCAGAAATTGATGAAATCGCAAAAACTGCGATTTCATCGCGTTCGCGCTTCGTAACCCTTTAAATTATCGTGTCAGACCTGGACCGACTGCGAATTATTACGAGTTCATCAGAAATTGAAGTACAAAAAGGCGGACACCCTGGTGAGGTGGAAAAAGGAGACGAGAAACAGCCCGGCACCGGCCACGGCGGTGAGGGGGCGGATGGAAAACTCGTACCAGCGGCGGGGGCCAGCCCCCCCATAGCCCAGGGCCGGTTCGTACCGAGCCATGATCTCCTGGGTGTTGGGCAGGAGCGAAGCGCACAACACCAAGAGAATGACCAGATTGACCAATGGAGTCAGGCTCGTCAGAAAACGGGTTGTCTGAAAAGCGACTCCGTGTACGGCGAGCCATTCCCCTACCTCGCCCCAGCGGGCAAGGTACTTTTGGGGCACCACCATTCCGTTACCGCCCGCCATTCCCTTGAGCATCCGCAGCGCGCCGGCCAGCGTTTCGGCCCGGAAAAAGACCCAGGCGACGATCACCGCCACCAGGGTACAGACGCGGGCCGCCGCCACGCTCCACCAATGCTTCCCACCGGCAGCGGGAACAATCCGGTGCCATAGATGGTTGACGAACATGTAGGCGGCATGGAGCACGCCCCAGATGATGAAGTTCCACCCGGCCCCGTGCCAAAGCCCGCCGAGAAACATGGTGATGAAGACGTTGACGAAGCGCCATAGGGTTCCCTTCCGGTTGCCGCCCAGGGGAATGTAGAGATAATCCCGTAAAAAACGGGACAGGGTCATGTGCCAACGTCGCCAGAACTCGATGATGTTATCGGCCTTGTACGGCGAGTGGAAATTGAGCGGCAAACGGATGCCAAAAAGCCGGGCAGAGCCGATGGCCATGTCGGAATAGCCGCTGAAATCGAAATAGATCTGCAGGGCGTAGGCAAGGGCGGCGGTCCAGGCCTCAACGACAGTCGGACCATATCCCTGTTCCACAGCGGTGAACACCGGTGTAGCGTAACCGGCCACCGTATCGGCGACCATCACCTTTTTCCACAAGCCAATGACAAAGATGACGATGCCGACAACGAGATTTTCGGCTATCTTCCGGTGACGTTTTTCGTCGGCAAACTGGGGCAGCACCTCGGCATGGTGAACAATGGGGCCGGCGATGAGCTGGGGAAAGAAGGCGACAAACAGGCTATAACGCCAAAAATCGTACTCTTTGGTCAAGCCCCTGGCCGAATCGACGAGATAGGCGACTTGCTGAAAGGTGAAAAAGGAGATGGCAAGGGGCAAGACGATGGGACCAACGGCGAAATCGGTATCGAACAGAGTGTTGACGTTGGCGACCACAAAGCCGGCATACTTGAAATAGGCCAGCAGCCCCAGATTAACCGTGATGCCAAGCCTGAGCAAGGCGCGGCGCCGACGCTCCGCCGCTCGCGGCAAATGGCAGCCAACCCAGAAATTGAACCCAATGGAAAAAAGGAGCAAGGGGAGATAGACTGGTTTCCACCAACCATAGAACAGCAACGAGGCGGCAACCAGCCAGACGATGGCCCAGCGTTCTCCCTTCCGCCGGTTAACGGAAAAATATCCCGCCACCACCAGCGGTAAAAAAAACAAGATATAGGTGTACGAATTGAAGAGCACGAACCTCTCCTGTTGGTCACGGTTCGCCAAACAGAATCCGATATGTCAACCGCTCGCCGGAGCACCGCGGCCATGAGCACCCGAGACCGCCTTTGCGCCCTGCTGCAGGCCGTGCTCCGGCCCCTGGGGCTTTCGGTACGCACCTCCCGGGACTACGATGCCCTTGTACGCGAGAGGGACGCCTACCGGGAACTCCTCCTCTGCCGCCGCGGCATCCAGCCGGCCCCGGAGGAGAGCCGTATCGCCTGCATCGTCTTCTCCAAGGACCGCGCTCTGCAGCTCCACGGCCTTCTTGCCTCGATGCAGGAACAGGTATCGCCGCCGCCGACCACCCATGTTCTCTATGACTGTTCCAGCACAGCACATGCGGCGGCCTACCACGAACTTGCCGAGCTTTTTCCCCGCATCCGCTTCCTCCGTCAGCGTAACCGAACGTCGTTCCGGGATGATCTGTTACGCCTGCTGGATGAACTCTCCGAGGAGCGGCTCTTCTTCCTGGTCGATGACCTGTTGTTCACAGAACCGGTGGATCTCCGCCCCTTGGCCGCCCTTGACAGCGACCGTTTCGTTCCCAGCCTACGTCTCGGCTGCAACCTCACCCGGTGTTACACTCTCCAGGCCGACCAACCGCTGCCGCCCGCCGCCAAACCGGATCCCGATCTCGACGACGCATTCTTCTGCTGGCGTTGGTCTAAAGGGGTGCACGACTGGGGCTACCCCCTGTCGGTGGACGGCCATATCTTTGACCGGCGAGAGATCACCATTCTCACCCACCACGCCCGATTCACCGCGCCCAATTCGTTCGAGGACGGTCTGCAGCTCTTTCGGCCCTTGTTTCAAGGCCGTCTCGGCGTCTGTTACCGTAAATCCCGGCTGCTCAACATTCCCTGCAACAAGGTGCAAGTGGAGAACGACAACCTCGCAGGCGACATCCACCCCGACCATCTCCTCGAACGCTGGCAGGCGGGGTTCCGAGTCGATTACCGGCGCTATTACGGTTTTGCAAACATCAGCGCCCACCAGGAGGTGCCGCTGTATCTGCACACCCCCCACCCAGCAGCACCGAGTGCAGCGAAAGGATGAAAATCCCCGCCGATCACCGGCCGTGCCGGAAGGATTTTCAGATAAACCCGACCAACCATCTCAGTCGGACGGCGACAGCCGCACATAAATGTCGCCGAAGACCTCGGTATCGTCCCGGTAGCGGGCCAACCGCTCGATGAGTTCCGCAGCAGGGCACCACCGGTCCAGGGCCAGTTGCATCGACTCGCCCAGGGAATAGTTGCAGGAAATCCCTCCCAACCGGCCGAGATGGTCGAGACAGGCAACCGTTCCATCCAGGTATTCCGGTGTGAACTCCAGGGACAGGCAGGTGGCAAGCGGCCGGCTAAGACCGGCGATGACCTCTTTTTCGAAGCCCTCCACGTCGATCTTGATGAATTGCGGCTCGCCGTGGACGACGATGAGTCGATCGAGGGTGGTCACCGATACCGTTTCCGTGTCATCCCAGCGGGTGGCTTCGCCGAACCGATTGGTGCGCCGCACGGCGGCGATCCAATCGGCTGCCATGGAGGCCACCGTGGTCTCGTTGGACAGGCGAATCTCGGCCGTTCCCTCGGCAGCCCCAAGAGCGGTGTGTTCGAGCATGACATTACGCTCACCGCCAAAGGCGCGACGCAACACCGCCATGCAAAAGGACTGGGGCTCCACGGCCACCACCCGTCCCGTCGGCCCGACTAACTGGGAGAAAATTCTCGTTCGGTTGCCGAGATTGGCGCCGATGTCGAAACAACACCCTCCGGCCTCTATAAATTGCCGGTAAAACGCAAGCATCGCCCCATCCCTCGGGGTAGGTCGGCGGGCCTGGCGGGCAAGACGGCCGACCCGATACCAGCGCCTGAGTGCGGTCCATGGGGATTTTTTATGAAGTTTGTTCACCAGCCTTTCTCTCTGTCTGGATACAAGTCCGTTGCGATCCTGTCTGGAAACGGTATGTTGGGACATTCATAGCGTTTCGGGATCCCAGCTGAGCAAAACCGAGAATACTACGTGAAAAGCATCGCCTTTGCCATCGAAAACTTCGACGCCCGCGGCGGCGGCGCCGAATCGTACCTCGTCGATCTGGCCCGCAGTTTCTCCGAACGGAACTGGCAAGTACACGTCTATGCCGAGCGCTGGGATCCTTCCATCCGCTGGGCGGTTTTCCACCCCATCCCCCTACCGCGCCGCGTCCCCGGCTGGGTGCGCATCCTCCTTTTCGCCTTGCGCCACCGACGACACATCCAGGCGACACGTTACGACGTTATCTACGGGGTCGGCAACACCGTGGTCATGGACATTTACCAGAGTCACGGCGGCGTCCACTGGTACACCACCATGCGCAAGACGTACACGGTTGCCAACCCCGTCATGCGCCTCGGCAAGCAACTCTTGGCCTGCGTCGGGCTCAAGCATCATGTACGGCACTGGGTCGAGTCGGCCGCCTTCCGGCAACCAACCCGGCCGGTCATTGTCGCCATCTCCGAGTTGGTGCGCCGGGATCTGGCCCGCTGGTTCCGGTGCGATCCCGCCACCATCCATCTCGTCCACAACGGTATCGATCCGCAGCGGTTCGATCCGCACCGCCTGGCCGAACTGCAGCCGGCAGCCCGCCAACGGTTCGGTCTCGATGACCGGACGGTGTGTTTCGTTTTCGTTTCCTACGAGCTGAAAAAAAAGGGGATCGAACCGCTGCTGCGGGCCGTGGCCCTGCTCGCCAACCGCGGCGCCGACTTCCGACTGCTGGTGGTCGGCGCCGAACCGTATGCCGCGCTCCGCCGTCTAACGGCCCGCCTGGCGATCAACGACCGTGTCCTGTTCACCGGGCCAGTGGCCGATATCGAAAGCGTGTATGCGGTGGCAGACGGCTTCGTCTTGCCGACGTATTACGATGCCTGTTCCCTGGCGGTCCTCGAGGCCATGCACTGCGCCATTCCGGTCCTGACCACGGAAACCAACGGTGCGGCGGGAATCATCGAACATGGGACGAGCGGCCTGGTGGCCAGCCATCCGCCGCATGCCGAGGAACTCTGCCTTCTCCTGGAACGCCTCCTCAACGCCGCAGAACGACGGCGCATCGGCAGGGCCGGCCGGCTGCGGGTACAGCCCTATACCCGGCAGGCCAATCACGAGGCGATCATCACCCTTTGTGAGAAAATCGCCGCCGGCAAGGGGCGCGCATCTCAGGGCAACAGCTTGGTATAGTACTTCTTCGAGCGGCCGAACTTCTTCTTCCAGTACTTCTCCCGCAGCTTGTCCCAGCGGCGGCCGTCGAAGTTTTTTCCCTGGCGGGTGCTGCACCAGTTGTGGTGCACAACGCTCCGGCCGCAGAAGCCGGCCAGCCACTTTTCGCTTGCCGACTGCACCGCGCCCGTCGGTGGCGCAATGATTCCCTCGATGCGTAGAAAGTATTCGAGGTCTTCGGCGACACCCACCGGCCAGAAATCCTCGTCGAAAAAACCAAGTTCCTCCACCATGGCCGGGCGGACCATGAAGCAGACCGCCGACCGGTTCTCCTTGACGAACGGAAGAAAGAGCGGCAGTTCCTTTGCCTTGATCTGGGCGCAAAACTGCTCGTGCCCACCCCACTTGCCGTAAATCTCCGCCAAACTGCGGCTGATGGCCTCGCTGGTGTACGGCCGGCTGGGATCGACCCGGTGTTGTCGGGTGATCGCATGCGCCTCCACCAGTTCCGGCGCCACCGGCGAACCGTTCTCCAGGCAGGATATCCAGCCGATCCGGGAGTCGACCGTCATGGCCTCCACCATGGGCTGCAACCAATCGGGGCCGACGAAGGCATCGTTGTTGGCGATGACGTAGTAATCGTAGGCAAAGGACGGCGGCGGCACCGGCTCCGGAGAAAAGCGCAAGATCTGGTTCCAGGCGATGGCCACCCCCAGGTTACGGGGATTCCGACGGTAGTGGATCGGAAACGGACCATCGAGGAATTCGTTGCGCAACAGCCCCGCGATGTCGTCACTGGAGCCGTTGTCCAAAACAAAAAAGGTCACGTCCAGTCCCAGACGATCGACCTGGGTATTGGCGAACATGTGCCGGAGGCAGACCCGGGTCATCTCGATGTTGTCGAGCACAGGGATGCCGACGAGAATTTTTGTCGTTTTCATGGTTGGATCATCCTCGGATCAGGGCAGCCCCGCAGATACCATCCCAACAACCGGAGATTGACCAGAAACCGGGAGCGGACCGACCGGACCAGCCCCAGGGTGCACAGCAGGGCGACAAAATTGAGCAAAGTATTGACCAGAACCCGGCAACCGGCAACAGTGATGAAAAGCGGCCAGCGACGCGGATACCATTTCTTGAAATACAACAACCGCGAATGGTGGAACAAAAGCCGGGCCCCGACTGCAGCCCCAGCGCTCTTGCCCTGCAGATGATAGATGCGGGCGTCGGGAACGAAATGGCTCGTGTACCCGCCCTCGCGCATCATGCGGGCCCAGTCGGTTTCCTCGAAAAAGAAAAAATACCGTTCATCCAGCAATCCCACCGTACGCAAAGCCGCCGCCCGTACGATCATGCAAGCACCGATACAGGACTCCACCACGATCGGTTCCTGGTAGTCCCGCACTTTACTGGGAAAACGCAACGGCCACAGCAGGCGTAACAGGCCCTCGTTGGCCACCAGGGAAAGAAGCGACGGAAAATTGGCGATGGAATTCTGCTTTGATCCGTCCTCGTTCAACAACTGGCCACAGGCGATACCGGCGCTCGGATGCGCATCCATGAACTGCACCAGCCGCGTCACCGCCCCATCGGTGAGCACGGCATCGGAATTCAGGAGCAAGGCGTACCGGCCGGCCATCCGCCGCAGCGCCTGGTTGTTTGCGGCAGCAAAGCCACGATTTTCCGCATTTTCTATAAGCTTGACATCGGGATACGCCCGCCGGACCGCCGCCACACTGCCGTCGGAGGAGCCGTTATCCACCACAAACACCTCGAAACGTAAATCCTTGATCGTCTCATAGACCGAGGCCAGACAATCGAGAAGCAACCGGCGGGTGTTCCAGTTGACGATGACGATGGACACGTCGATGCTGCTCACCGATTCTGCTCCAGACTGTCCAGTACCGATCGCTCCACCGTCTCCACGGCAAGCGCCGTCATACAGACGCCATCCTCCCGGGGGCACCGCTTCTTGAAACAGGGGCTACACTCCATATCGCGGCGCACCACCCGGTGCGCCTTACCATATGGTCCGGTGCGCCACGGTGCCGTGGGACCGAACAGGGCGACCACCGGCGTGCCCACCGCCGCCGCCACGTGCATGGGACCGGTATCAGTGGTGAGCAGCAATCGACAGCGTTCATACAGGGCGGCCAACTCCAAAAGCGAGGTTCTACCTGCCAGGTTGACCGGTTTGTTCTGCATCGTGGCGCAGATACGATCTACGGCGAGCCGATCGTCAGGCCCGCCGGTAAAGACCACGGCCAGTCCGGCGGTCATCAGACGGTCGGCCACCTGGGCGAACCGCTCGCTCCGCCAGTGCTTGGTCGGCCAGGTGGTCATCGGATTGATCGCCACCAGAGGGTGTTCATCGCCGATTCCCTCTTCGCCGAGGAGCCGGGCGGCCACGGCCCGGTGGGCGTCGGTCACCGGCAGATCGAACCGCACCTGCGGGCACTCCACCCCGATGGCGGCAAGCAGGTGCAGTTCCCGGTCCACGGCGTGCATGTCCATGGAAACGGCGGGAATGCGTTCGTTCAAAAACAGATAGCTCATCTCGGCATGCTCCATGCCGCGACCAAAGCCCACCTTGCGGTGCGCCCGGGCTAGGGTCACAAAAATACCGCTTTTGAGCAGCCCCTGGAAATCGATGAGCAAATCGTAGGTGGTGCGCCGCAATTCCCCAACGAACCGGCGAAAAGCCCGTATTGCCTGCCGCCGCCGGCCGGCCCGCCAGTCAGCAATCCACCGCTTGCGGCCGGATACCAGCACCCGGTCGAGGGCCGGATGCCCCTTGACGATATCGGCGGCCGCTTCCTCCACCAGCCAATCGATACGGGCGTCGGGATACCGGTAGCGTAAGGCGTGCAGGGCCGGCAGGGTGTGGATCACATCACCGATGGCGCTGGTCTTGACAATGAGAATCTTCACCCGCCCTCCCGTCTCCGTCTCGTCTTCTGTGCAGCTCCCACAATTTGGCATACTTAAAAAATACGTTCACCGCGTTGCAGACCGCCTGCAGAAAGCCGGGAGCGCCGTCGAGAAAACCGCGCCGCAGGAGGTAATCACCGACAAAGGCCCACAGGGCCCGACCCGTGGCCGTAAGCAAATTCGCCCGCCGACCGGCGGCGGCCAACTGCCGGGCACCGGCCGTAGAATACCGGTTGATCTTGTCGATGGTGTGGGAGAGATCCCGGTTGGCGAGGTGGACGATGGGTGCGGCGATGGTCCCCACCGGCCCGCTGGCTTCCACTGCCTCGTGCACCAGGCGATCGGTAAGCTGCGCCCGTTTCTTGTCGAACAACCGTACCACCCGGTCCGGCCACCAGCCGGCATGCCGCAGCCAGCGGCCGCAGAAAAGGTTCTTGCGCGGCAAGCTGTAAGCCGAGAAGGCAGGCGCGGCGAGCACCGCCCGGATTTCGTCCACCGCTTCCGGGGTGAGGCGCTCGTCGGCATCGAGAATGAGCACCCAGCGGTACCGGCACTGATCGACGGCAAATTGCTTTTGGCGGCCGAACCCTTCCCACGGATGGTCGATCATCCGGGCACCGTATTGCCGGGCGATCTGTTGCGTCCGGTCAGTGGAACCGGAATCGACCACCACCACCTCGTCGGCCAGGTCTTGAATACTGGCGAGGCAGGCGGGCAGACGCTCCTCCTCATTATAGGTGATGATGGCGACGGAAAGAGATCTGGGATGGGACCCCGGCGACGACACGGCGGCCTCCTGTCACAGTCGGCGAATGGCCGCGAAGCCAAACCCGCCGACGAGCAGGTGCGGGAGCCAAGCAGCCGGAATGTAATGGAAGGCACCGCTTTTGGCAAGCGATTGCAACAATCCCCAGCCGCCCCAGACCAGAAAGGCCAGGGTACAGGCGGCGGGAACGGCGATGGTCAGGTCTCGATGCCAGCGTTGATTGATCTGGACCAGGCCCGGCAGGCCGATGAGCAAAAGCGGCACGCCGAGGAGGGCGTAGGAAAGAACTTCGTGCAAGCGACGGCGGGCGTCCGGGCCCCGCATCGGGTCCTCGCCCTCTTGCCAGAGCCCGGTCAACGACAGTTCGTCTTCGTAAAAAAACGGCACGAAAAGATCGTCGGGTTTTTCCGGCAACCGCACCTCAAGGCGTTGAAACCGTTCCACCCGCGGGCTGCCCTCCTCGGCCACGGTCTTGCGCATCCCGTCGATAAGCAGCCAGCCGTCCCCCGCCGGCCGGGCCTCGCACGCGGCGAGTTGCCGGACAAAACCATAGGCCGCATCCCACTCGGTATAGACGAAATCCCGCACCGTGCCGTCGGCGGCCGGCAGACCGAAGGAGTAGTAAAACCCTTGCCGGCCACGCTGGAAGCTGGTGCCCTGTGGTGTGAAACCGACCGGGTGCGATGCATTGACCCGCTGGTACCAGATACGGTTGGTGGCCGCCATGGTGGCCGGCAGCACCCACTGCAGCAGGGCGACCACCAGAAGCGAGGCCGCCAGCCCGGCCACCACCACCGGCCGGATGACCCGCCGTAGGCGAATGCCCGCCGCCTGCAGGCTGATGAGCTCACCGGTACGCTGGAGCCAGCCGACGGTGACGATCCCGGCGAGCATGACGGCCGCCGGCGCCACCTGCTGGGCCATGAAGGGCACCTTGCACCAGAAGTACCGCATGGCAAGGCCCAGGGGCAGATCCTTTTCCATGAAATTGTCGATCCGCTCGAAGAAATCGACCAGGAGATAGATGCCGACGAAGGCGGCCAGGATCACGCCGAGATTACGGCCGAACCGGCGATAGAGATAGCGGTCGAGCAGGGTGATCATGGCGTCTCTCCCGCCGGCCGGCGCCGCCGCAGCCGATAGAAAAAGGCATCCGCCACTTCGAAGCACCGATCCAGTTTCGGAGACCCGGTGAGCAGAATCATGCCGACGGCGAGCAGGACCGCTGCCCCGTCCACGATCCAGAGGCCGGCGGCGGGAACTGCCCCGGTCTCCGCCAGGCCGCCGGCCGCCGACACACCGAGAAAGTAGAGCAGGTAGATGGCGATCCCCAAAGGGAGGCCGATTGCCCGGCGGCCGGGCCGGGCCAAGAGTCCAAGGGGCAGGCCGAGCACGGCAAGCACGGCTGCCCCCACCGGTACGGCCAGCCGCTTGTGGAACTCGACGGCAAAAACGACCGCCTCTTCCGGCGGCGCCGTCGCCGCCCGTTGCCAGAGAGCCGCCAGCCCCAGCTCGTGCTTGCCCTGTTCATCCAGGGCTGTGCCGGCCACGAATCGCGGCCGAGGCAGAGGCACCACCAGGCGATAGGAATCGAAGAACACCGTCTGCACCACATCACCATCGACCCGATGCAGGGAGCCCTGGCGCAGGACGAGCTGCAGGCTCGCACCAGTGGCATCGGCGCCGATGCTCCCTTGCCGGGCGACGATGGTCACCGGTCGGTGCTGGTCGCGGGAGTCGGTGACAAAGATACCCTCCCAGGTTCCCTCCGCCTTTGCCCGCCGCTCGACGTAAACCATGAAATCGCCGCTGATCTGGTTGAACGACTGGGGCCGCAGGCCGCGGGCGAATCGTTCCCGGGCCAGATGGAACAGGAGTTCCTTGCTGGCGGTTTCGCCTTTCGGCATGAGATCGATGGCCACCCAGGCGGTGAGCAGGCCGGCCACGAGGCCAACCAACAGCACCGGCCCCAGCAGGCGGTGCACGCCGGTGCCGCACGCTTTCAGGGCCATGACCTCGCCGTCGCTGGTCATACGGCTGAACGCCAAGGTGACACCGGTCAGAAAGGCGAGCGGTACGGAAAAGAAAAAAAGCGGCGGGCAAAGGTAGGCAATCAGCCGGAAGAGATCGGCCGCATTGATGCCAAAGTTGAGGATGACGTCGAGCAAGGGTACCAGCTGGCCGAGGAGGAGGACGGCGTTGAAGATGAAAAAGGCGGCCGCCGTCGGTGGCACCACCTCGGCCAGGCAGTAGGCGTACAAAAGCAGCGGCATGGGGTCAGCAACTGGCCACCGCGCCGGCGCCGGTTGGATCGATGAACTCCTGGGTCATGGCATAGGCGACGTCGTCGGTGAACTGCTCGGGAGGATGCTTGCAAAAAAAGGCGCTCGGGCCGGGAAGTACGCCACCGATTCCCCGCATCAGCGCCAGTTTCAGGCAGCGGATCGAATCAATGGCCACCCCCGCCGAGTTGGGCGAGTCTTCCACCGACAGGCGCAACTCGATCTCCATCGGCACGTCGCCGAACAGGCGCCCCTCCATGCGCAGAAAACAGACCTTGTTGTCGTTCTGCCAGGGTACGTAATCGCTGGGACCGATATGGATGTTCTCCGGTGCCAATCGGTGGGCGGTTACCGCCTGCACCGCTTCGGTTTTCGAAATCTTTTTCGAGCGCAGTCGGGTGCGGTTCAGCATGTTGAGAAAATCGGTGTTGCCGCCCGTATTGAGCTGGTAGGTACGATCGAGCTTGACACCCCGCCGACGAAAGAGATCGGTCAGGGTGCGGTGGACGATGGTGGCGCCGAGCTGCGCCTTGATGTCGTCACCAATGATCGGCAGCCCCTTGGCGGCGAACCGTGCCGCCCAATCGGGGTCGCTCGCGATGAACACCGGTATGTTGTTGATGAAGCCGATGCCGGCCTCGAGCGCGCACTCGGCGTAGAAACGGGAGGCCTCTTCCGCCCCCACCGGCAGGTAATTGAGCAGCATTTCGGCGCCGCTCTCCCGCAGGACGGCCACCACCTGATCCTTGTCCGGCTCGGGGGCATCGGCAACGACAAAGGTGCGCGTCTCGTCGTATTCCCGCATGTGGTCGGAGACGCCGTCGAGGACGCATCCCATCTGGACCGTCACCCCGCTCTGCGGCAGATCGGGACAGAAGACCGTCGTGCAGTTCGGCAATGCGAAAACCGCCTCGTTGACATCCCTCCCCACCTTGCGGCGGTCGATATCGAAGGCGGCCACTACCTCGATATCGCCGGGCCGGAAGCCGCCGATGGCCCAGTGCATCAGTCCGATGGCCTCGGACTCTTGCCGGCCGCGGTAATAGTGGATCCCCTGGATGAGCGAACTTGCACAATTCCCCAACCCGGCGATGGCGATTTTGATCCGCTTATTCATGCGCGCCTCCGATCTTCCCCTTGCGACAGACGGTAGATTATCGATTCCGTGTGAACATGAGTATATAAAATAAAAAAGAATGCGTTGAAAAACCAGGATTTTGGTAGAATCGCGGGAAAAAGGTATCGTTCATGTAGTAATACGCGCCGCCGCATTTGGCAAGGGGCGCCACTCTCCAGAGTGGCCACTACACAGGAAACAAGGAGGACGACGATGCAACGGGACGGATTTTGGGCGCGTCAACTGTACGATTTTCTGGAACACTATTTCCTGCCGGTGGCCACGCGGCGGGGCTGGCGGCCGAACCAGTTGACCTGGCTCGGCCTATGGTTGTCGGCCGCCACCGGCATCGCCTTCTTCTTCTCGCCGGCGACCGGCGGCCTACTCCTGGCCCTGGCCGGAGTCTGCGACGTTGCCGACGGTCTTTTGGCCCGCCACACGAGAAGCAAGAGTGCGGCCGGCGCCTTCCTCGACTCGGTGCTCGACCGCTACAGCGAACTCTTCGTCTTTACCGGCCTGTGGGGACATCTCTACCACCGGGGCATGGATCCGCAATCGGCCACCCTGCTGATCATCGCCGCCCTGGGCGGCTCGCTGATGGTCAGCTACGCCCGCGCCCGTGGAGAAGGACTCGGCATCGAACATAAAGGAGGGCTCTTCCAGCGTCCTGAACGGGTGGTGCTCATCATCGTCGCCGCCTTGCTCGAAGCGCTCCTCGGCTGGTCGCTGGTGGCCTTGGCCGTCGGAATTCTCGCCGTCGGCACCAACCTCACCGCCATCTACCGGATATTTTCGATCCGGAACCTGTTGGCCGAATAACACGAGGAAGGCGGCTGATACTTCTCTCTGTTATCAGGGTTCGTGCCCAAGCCCAGGTGACTTACTCCCCATAATGTCACGCCCATACCGACGTACACAAAAAAATGCCAGAGAAAAACGTCAACCAGGAAATAGCCCGCCTGCAGCAACGGATTGCCGAGCTGGAATCTCTGGAAGCAAAATACCGGCAGACCGAGGAAAAACTGCGTGAGAGTGAAGCAAAATATCAGACAATTACTGATGCTGCCACTGCTGCCATCATCATGATGGATGGTGAGGGAAAGATTACCTTCTGGAATCCGGCGGCGACAAAAATATTCGGTTATGCAAAGGAGGAGGCGATCGGCCAGGATCTTCATCTCCTTTTATCCTCAGACAAATACCATCCCCAATACCGCAAGGGTTTTGCCCAGTTCAAGCAGACCGGCAAGGGCCCTTTTATTCGCAATATCATTGAACTTACAGCGAAACGCAAAGATGGCTCAACCTTCCCCATCGGCCTTTCACTCTCCGCCATCAAGCTCAAAGGCAAATGGCACGCCATAGGCATTATCAGGGATATAACCCAACGCAAACAGGCAGAAGCGGCCCTGAAACAGGCGTACAGCGAACTTGAAAGGCGGGTCGAAGAGCGGACTGCCGAGTTGCAGACTGCGAACAAACAGCTGGCTGAAGTGAATGCAGCTCTGAAGATCTTATTACAAAAAAGCAATGAGGCTCGCCAGGAACTGGAAGAAAAAATTCTCGTCAATATCACAGAACTTGTTCTTCCATATCTTGACGAGTTAGCGCTGAAAATTGCCGGCCGCCCCGAAGAGACCTACATCACGATCATAAAAAACAACCTGAACCAGATAACCTCATCATTTTCACAGAACCTGGTGAGCCGGTTCCGCAATCTCACCCCCAGAGAAATCAGAGTCGCAGATCTCATCAAACAGGGCCGGTCGAGCAAAGAAATAGCCGAGATTCTGGGTGTCTCCCGATATACTGTTGAAACCTACCGGGCCAATTTGCGCAAAAAACTTGGCCTCAAAAATCAAAAAATCAATCTGCGCTCCTTTCTTCACACCCTCCAAGATTGACTATTTTCCATCCCCATTTTTACCCAATTCTTTCCTTATTGCCGGAATATCCCCCCGTTCATAGAATTACAGTAACCTTCACTGCGGAACTCTCTGGACGGGCAGGCCTGCGAGGCGCGCAGCCCGCTGAAAATGGGTTGCGTGCGACACAGAGATGGTCCGCCGAATTCGTCGGCCGTGAAAAAGCCGACGAATTCGTAGGTTGGCAAAATATTTGTTTTGACCAACCGAATAGTTGAAAAAACCATGGACGGCTTTTTCAACTGACTACCAGAAACTACAACGGGCGGGAGAACAAGCAATGACCACGAAAGAATTTAATGTCGAAGAAATGTCAATCCACAAAGACGCGCAGGCCATGCTGCTGAAAGCAAAACAGGAGGGGATAGAAACAGCCTGGGACCGTCTCCAGAGTCAGACCCCCCACTGCAGCTTCGGAGAAAGCGGCGTCTGTTGCAGAATCTGCGTGATGGGTCCGTGCCGCATCAGCAAGAAGGCTGGCCGGGGTGTCTGCGGCGCCGATGCCGATGTCATCGTTGCCCGCAACTTTGGCCGGTTTATTGCCGGAGGATCCGCCGGACATTCCGATCACGGCCGTGACTGCATCGAGGCCCTTGAGGCTGTTGTCACAAAAAAGACCGATGACTACACGATCACCGACCCGCAAAAACTGCTGCGCGTCGCCGATGAGTTGGGTATTGCCACCGAAGGCCGGGACGTGCTGGAGGTCGGCAAAGACCTTGTTGAGATATTTTTCGGTGATTTCGGCAGCCGTAAAAAGGAACTCGCATTTCTGTGCAGGGTACCTGAAAAGCAGAGACAACTCTGGGAAAAACTGGGCATCACACCGCGGGGCATTGACCGGGAAATTGCCGAGATGATGCACCGGACGCACATGGGCTGTGATAATGACGCCCCTAACACCCTGCTTCATTGTGCCCGAACCAGTCTGGCTGACGGCTGGGGTGGCTCAATGATTGCGACCGAGGTGTCCGACATACTTTTCGGCACCCCGACTCCAAGGAAAGCGAGTGCCAATCTCGGGGTCTTGAAGAAAGATCAGGTCAACATTCTGGTGCATGGGCACAACCCTATTGTCTCGGAAAAGATTCTTGAGGCGGTAAATGATCCGGAACTTATTGCCCTTGCCAAGGAAAAAGGCGCTACAGGCATCAACCTGGCCGGTCTGTGCTGTACAGGCAACGAGCTTATGATGCGTCAGGGGGTGCCAATGGCCGGCAATCACCTGATGACCGAGCTTGCCATTGTTACCGGTGCCGTTGAGCTCCTTGTCGTCGACTATCAATGCATCATGCCAAGCCTTCTCCAGATTGCCGGCTGCTATCACACCAAAATGGTGACGACCGCCGACAAAGCCCGTTTCACCGGCGCCGAGCACTTTCGGTTCGAGCTGTCAAACGCCAGGGAACAGGCCAGAAAGCTTGTCAAATATGCAATCGAGCTGTTTGAGAAGCGCGACCAGACACGGGTTAACATTCCTGTTGAACCTGTGGAACTCATGACCGGCTTTTCCAACGAGGCGATCATGGAGGCACTTGGTGGTTCATTTACCCCTCTGATTGACGCCATCAAGGCAGGGAAAATACGGGGCATTGTCGGCATAGTCGGATGTAATAATCCTAAATTCAAACAAGATCATTGCAATGTCACACTGGCAAAGGAGCTGATAAAAAAAGACATACTGGTTCTGGCTACCGGCTGTGTGACCACAGCTCTTGGCAAGGTCGGCCTTCTGACCCCTGAAGGAATAGACCAGGCAGGCCCGGGTATTCAGGAAATATGCGGCTCCCTCGGCGTGCCACCTGTCCTGCATGTCGGCAGCTGCGTGGACAATTCCAGGATCCTGCAGGCCTGCGCACTCATCGCCGATGAACTGGGTGTGGCCATATCTGACCTTCCTGTGGGGGCATCTTCTCCGGAGTGGTATTCTGAAAAGGCGGC